>JANSYC010000006.1 GCA_024742605.1 Alphaproteobacteria bacterium
CCGTCAGATCCTCCAGAGAGGAGACCCCGCCCGAGGCGATCACCGGGGTGGTCAGCAGCCGGGCCAGCGCGCCGGTCGCCTCCAGATTGGGGCCCTGCAGGGCCCCGTCCCGGTCGATATCGGTGAACACGATCGCGGCCACGCCCGCATCCTCGAAGGCCAGGGCCAGATCGGTCGCCATCATTTCCGAGGTCTCGGCCCAGCCCTCGACCGCCACCTTGCCGCCGCGGGCGTCGATGCCGACCGCGATCCGCTCGGGATACCGGCGGCAGGCCGCCCGGACCAGGTCCGGATCCCGCAAGGCCACCGTGCCCAGCACCACCCGTCGCACACCGGCCTCGAGCCAGCGGTCGATCGCCGCCATGTCGCGGATGCCGCCGCCCAGCTGCACCGGGACCGTGACCGATTTCAGGATCGACTGGACCGCCGCCTGGTTCACCGCCCGGCCCGCGAAGGCGCCGTCCAGGTCGACCACATGCACCCAGCCGCAGCCGGCGGTCTCGAAACTGGCGGCCTGGGCGCCCGGATCGTCGCCATAGACCGTGGCGGCGTCCATTTCCCCTCGCAGCAGGCGGACACACTGGCCGCCCTTCAGATCAATCGCGGGATACAGGATCATGCGCCATCCCCATTCTGCGTCTCATTGAGCAGCTTGTAATAGAACAGGCCCTTGATCGGCCGGTCGTTCGCCTTGGCATAGAACGGGTGTTCGCCGAACTTCCGGTAGCCGAGGGTCTCGTACATCCGGATCGCCGCCCGCTGGGTCTCGCGCACATCCAGGTTCAGCACCTGAAACCCCGCGCTGCGGGCGTGCTCCTCGCCGATCTCCATCAGCTTGCGCGCCAGACCGTGCCCCCGCGCCCAGGGGGCCACGAAGAAGGTGGTCTGGTTGCAGGCGAAGCTCTGCGCCTCGTTGTTGCGCGGCGGGCGCTGGATCTGGCAGGACCCGGCGATCACCCCGTCCAGCCGGCCGACAAACAGATCCCGCTCCGGGATCAGCACCACACCCCGCCAGAACTGCTCGAGGGTGTGGCGCGGCGGCGGCTTCAGCCAACCGAACCCGCCGCCGTCGATGATCGCCGCCTCGGCGGCGTCACAGAGATCGTGCATGTCCCCGGGATTGAGCTCCACAAGATGCTCGACGGTCACCGTCGGCGGGCTCGGCATGTTCAGGCCCCGGGGCCCGGTCTCGTCCGTCATGGCCTCCACTCCAGGAAGTTCGAGATCAGCCGAAGGCCGGTCTTCTGGGATTTCTCCGGATGAAACTGCGTGCCCACCATGTTGTCGCGCCCGATCATCGCGGTGATCGGACCGCCGTAATCCACCGCCGCCAGACGGTCCCGCTCCCGCGCCACGGTCATCGCGTAGGAATGCACGAAATACGCATAATCGCCTCCACCGAGCCCGTCCAGGACCGGATGTGGAACGTCGGCGATCTCCAGCCGGTTCCAGCCCATATGCGGAATCTTGCGGGCGCGGCCATCGGTCTCCGGGGCCGGGTCGATCACCTCGACCACACCGGGCACCCAGCCGAAGCCGTCGGTGCGTCCATGCTCCAGTCCGGCATCGGCCATCAGCTGCATGCCGACGCAGATCCCGAGAAACGGCACGCCCGCGCCCCGCACCCGTTCGGTCAGCACCTGCATCATGCCGTCGACCGCCAGCACACCCGCCTTGCAGTCGGCATAGGCCCCGACGCCCGGCAACACGATCCGGTCGGCCCGGCGCACCACCTCGGCATCGCCGGTCACCGCGATCTGCCCGTGCAGCCCGAGCTCCGCCACGCAGCGCTCAAACGCTTTTGCGGCGGATCGCAGGTTGCCGGATCCGTAATCGATGATGGCGGTGGTGGTCATGTCAGGTCCTCGCCCGCGCGCTCCGGCTGGTATCGATCCGGCCCGTGCCGAGACCGGAGGGTCGGAGACCGGCCGGAAGTGGGATCAATCGGCGCGCAAGGCGCCCTTGGTCGACGGAATCGCATCGGCCTTGCGGGGATCGATCTCCACCGCCTGGCGCAACGCCCGGGCCAGCCCCTTGAAGCTGGCCTCGATCATATGGTGGCTGTTCTCGCCGTGCAGAATCTCGACATGCAGGGTGGCGCCCGCCGCCTGGGCGAAGGCGCGGAACCATTCTTTGAACAGCTCGGTATCGAACTCGCCGATCTTCTGGGTCGGAAACGCCACGTCCCAATAGAGATAGGCCCGGCCGGACAGGTCGATCGCCACCCGGGCCAGTGTCTCGTCCATCGGCAGCAGGGCCGCGCCGTAGCGGGTGATGCCCTTGCGCTCGCCCAGGGCCTTGGCCACCGCCGCCCCGACCACGTAGCCGGAATCCTCGGTGGTGTGGTGAAAATCGATGTGCAGATCGCCCTTGGCGGTCAGATCCAGATCGATCAGCGAATGGCGCGAGAGCTGTTCCAGCATATGGTCCAGGAACCCGATCCCGGTGGACACGGTATACGCACCGGTGCCGTCCAGGGCCACCGAACCGGTGATCTTGGTTTCATTGGTGTCGCGGGAAATGGTGGCCGTGCGCCCCGTCCCGCCCTTGCTGCCGGCTTCCGCCATGTTCGCCTCCGTCGTCGGACGGCCGGAGGTTTACCAGGAAGTGCCGAGGGGGGCTAGTCCGCAGGTCCGGACGCCTCCAGCTCAGACCGGCAGCTCGCCGTTGACCACATAGAGCAGGATCTGGACCACCTGCTCGGGATGCTCGGCGACCGCGAGGGCCGCCCCGTCGACCTCCTTGAGCGGGTGGGTGTGCTCCGGCGCATGCACCACGATCAGCGGCGTGCCGAGGGCCGCCGCGTATCCGGCGTCGAAGGCCGCGTTCCACTGTTTGTATTTCTCGCCGAAGCGCACGACCACGATATCGGCCTGCTCGATCAGGGTGCGGGTGCGGATGGCGTTGAGCTTGGCGCCCTTGTGATCCTTCCAGAAGCCCTTGTCCTCGGCCCCGAGGATCGCGACGCCACAGTCGTCGCTGGACTCGTGATCGGTCACCGGGCCGGTGAAGGCGATGTCCAGGCCGGCGGCCAGGGCGCCGTTGCGGATCACATCCCGCCAGTCGGTGTGGATCTCGCCTGAAAGGTAGACGGTCAGATGTTCCATATCGCGCTCCCGGTTGCGGTCTTGCCGGGACCATAAAGCCCACGCTCAGCGGAAACTAGCCTTTCGGCGCCAAAGGATCGTCGTCATCGTCCTCGTCGTCGGCCGGCGCCAGGTCCATGTCCATCTCCAGGTCCGGGTCCATCTCCGGGTCCGCCTCCAGATTTCCGGCGAGATCCGCCGCCTTGCGCATGTTCTCGTCGAAATTATCGGCCAGTTCGGCGGAGAAATCCGGAGAGGAGAACGGTGCCCGCTCGGCCGAGCCGGTGGAGATGTTCGACAGCCGCTCGACGATCAGGTCGAGCTGGTCGAGGTCGCCGTAGCGGATGCTGACCGCGCCGGCACCGGTCTTGGAGTTGTGATCGATGGCGACGGTCAGACCCAGCCGCTCGGTCAGATCCTCCTCCAGCACCCTTGTGTCCGCGTCCTTCTGCCTGCCCGCCCCGGCGGTGCGTTTGCTGGCCGCAGGCGCGCCGCCCGCCTTCTCGTTCTGCACCAGCCGCTCGGTCTCGCGCACGTTCAGCTTGCGGGTCACCACGATCCGGGCCAGGGCCGAGGGATCCTCGGCCGACAGCAGGGCGCGGGCGTGTCCCATGGTCAGCTGGCCGTCGTCCAGCAGGGCCCGCGCCTCGTCCGGCAGCAGCAGCAGCCGCATCATATTGGCCACATGGCTGCGGCTCTTCGCGACCGCACGGGCGATCGCCTCCTGGCTGTGGCCGTAATCCTCGGTCAGCCGCCGATAGCCCTCGGCCTCCTCGAGCGGGCCGAGATCCTTGCGCTGGACGTTTTCGACCAGGGCGATCTCCATCGCCGTGCGGTCGTCGAACTCGCGCACCAGGACCGGCACCTCGTGCAGCTGCGCCATCTGAGAGGCCCGCCAGCGCCGCTCCCCGGCGATGATCTGATAGCCCTCGCCCTCCGGATCCCGCCGCACCAGGATCGGCTGCAGCACGCCGTTCTCCCGGATGCTCTCGGAAAGCTCGCGCAGTTCCTCCTCGTCGAACCGGCGGCGGGGCTGGAACGGGCCGGGCGCCAGCCGTTCGATCGGCAGGGAGCGGGTCTGGCGCAGCCGGTCGAGCTGAGCCTGATCCTCGTCCTCGTCCTCGCCCAGCAGGGCCGACAGCCCTCGGCCGAGCTTCTTGTTGGTCTTCTTCGGCGCGGGTTCGTCACTCATGGGAGAATCTCTGCTGCTGGCAAATCGGTAGTCCGTCCGGTTTCCACTATCATGGGTAATTTCGATGCTCATTACCCTATATACAGTGTGGTAGTGACGGCGTTCAGGCGGCCTCCGCCAGATCCTTCTCGCGCCGAAGCACCTCCCGCGCCAGGTCCAGATAGGCGCGGGCGCCGGTGCAGGCCATATCGTAGAGCAGAACCGGCTTGCCGTAGGACGGGGCTTCCGAAACCCGCACATTGCGCGGGATCATCGTCCGGTAGACCGTGGTGCCGAAATGCTCCCGCACATCGGCCGCAACCTGTTCGGACAGGTTGTTGCGGCGGTCGAACATGGTCAGAACCACGCCCTGGATCTCCAGGGTCGGGTTCAGATGCTTGCGCACCCGCTCCACCGTCCGCACCAGCTGGGAAAGGCCCTCGAGGGCGTAAAACTCGCATTGCAGCGGCACCAGAACCGCGTCGGACGCCACCAGCGCGTTCAGGGTCAGCAGGCCCAGGGAGGGCGGGCAATCGATCAGAATGTAGTCATAGGGCGAGGCCGCGGCATGACGGACCACCGCCTCCCGCAGGCGGAACTCCCGGTGCTCCATCTCCACCAGCTCGATCTCCGCCCCCGACAGGTTGTGGGACGCGGGCACCAGCTCCAGCCCGGGGATGCCGGATTCGATCGCCGCGTCGGCAATCGTGGCCTCGCCGATCAGCACCGCATAGGAATCCGCCTCCCGCTTGTTGCGGGCGACGCCGAAACCGGTGGACGCGTTGCCCTGGGGATCCAGATCGATCACCAGCACCCGCTTGTTGCAGGCCGCCATCGCGGTCGCCAGGTTCACCGCCGTGGTGGTTTTGCCCACCCCGCCCTTCTGATTCACGATCGCCAGGATCCGGGGGGCCACGCTGCCGCCGGCGGGCGGCATATCGGGCATCGAACGGGCTGCATCAGGCATGGGTCACACCCTCCAAAAGCACAATGGTCCCGCGCGAATCACTACGGCTAGGGACCTTGGTAACATTCATCTTCCAGTGCTTTTGGGCATCGGTCAACTCTTCCTCCACCCGCTCCCCCTTGAGGAACAGGTAGCGCGTTGAATCATCAGAGTATGACTTGGCGTATTCGAGCAGTTTAGAGACCGGTGCCAGGGCCCGCGCGGTGATCAAACCGGCCCGAATCGGCTTCAGGGACTCGATTCGGCAACACTCGACGGTCACCTGGGCGCCGGTGACCCGCGCGGCCTCCGACAGGAACGCCGCCTTGCGCCGGTCCGATTCCACCAGCGTGATGTCGCCGCGCCCCAGGACCGCCAGAACCAGGCCCGGAAACCCGGCGCCGGAGCCAAGATCCAGAACCGGGCCGGGACTTTCGGCCATCAGCGGCAGAAGCTGCGCGGAATCGAGGATATGGCGGCGCCACACCTCGTCCAGGGTCTTCGGTGCGACCAGATTGATGCGCTTTTGCCATTTGATCAGCAGATCCACATAGGCGGACAGCCGCGCAAGGGCCTCCGCATCGATCTGCAGGGCGTCTTTGATCTGGGTCTTGGTGAGATCCGGGGCTGTCATGGGGCGGATCAGGCCGCCGACCGGTTGGCGCCGCGTTTCACGTGACGCAAAAGCGCCAGGGTCGCTGCCGGCGTCATCCCCGGCAGCCGCGCCGCCTGGCCCAAAGTGGTCGGCCGCGCCCGCTTCAGAAGATCCCGCACCTCCGAGGACAGACTCCCGATCGCGTCCGGGTCGAGATCCTCCGGCAGGACCACCGCCTCGTCCCGGCGATAGGCCTTCACATCCAGATCCTGGCGCGCCAGATACCCGGAATAGAGCGCCTCGATCGAGAGCTGCTCGGCCAGATCCGGGCCGATTGCAGCCAGCTCCTCGGGCCAGGCCCGGACCAGCGCCGCCCAGTCGACCCCCGGATAGGACAGGAGATCGGCCGCACTGCGCCGCTGTCCGTCCTGGTTGACGGAAAAGCCGCGCTTCGCCAACTGGGGCGGAGAGCCGCCGAGCCGGTCGAGTGTTTCACGTGAAACATCGAGCCGCGCCATCCGGGTCTCAAAGGCGGCCTGACGGGCGGATCCCACCAGACCGGCGGCGAGTCCCAGGCCGGTGAGGCGCTGATCCGCGTTGTCGGCCCGCAGGTACAGCCGGTATTCGGCGCGGGAGGTGAACATCCGATAGGGTTCCGGCGCGCCGCGCGTGGTCAGATCGTCGATCATCACACCTATATATCCTTGCGCCCGGTCAATGCTGAGGGTGACCCCCGCCGCATGGGTACCGGCCACCAGACCCTGGGCCGCCGCCTCCTCGTAGCCGGTGGTGCCGTTGATCTGCCCCGCCAGATAGAGTCCGGGCAGCCGGCGGCTCTGAAGATCGGCCGTCAGGTCCCGCGGATCGGCATAGTCATACTCGATCGCGTAGCCCGGCTGCAGGATTTCCGCGCACTCCAGCCCCGGGATGGTCTTGAGTAGCGAGTCCTGGACATCCCGCGGCAGAGAGGTCGAAATGCCGTTCGGATAGACCGTCGGATCGTCCAGGCCCTCCGGTTCCAGGAAGATCTGGTGGCTGGTCTTGTCGGCGAAGCGGACGATCTTGTCCTCGATCGACGGGCAATAGCGCGGGCCCCGCCCCTCGATATGGCCGCCATACATGGCCGAGCGGTGCAGATTGTCCCGGATGATCCGGTGCCCGGCCTCGGAGGTCGCGGTGATGTGGCAGGGAATCTGCGGCACCGTGATCCGATCGGTCAGGGTGGAGAAGGGCACCGGCGGGTCGTCGCCGTGCTGCGCGTCCAACCCGGCCCAATCGATGGTGCGGCCGTCCAGCCGGGGCGGAGTCCCGGTCTTCAGACGTCCCAGCGGGAACCCCATCGCCTGCATCCGGGCGCCCAGGGCCGCGGCCGGACCGTCGCCGACCCGGCCGGCGGGCGTGCGCTCCTCGCCCATATGAATCATACCGCGCAGGAAGGTGCCGGTGGTCAGCACCACGGCCCCCGCCCGGAGCCGCCGGCCGTCCTGCAGCACCACGCCGCCGCAGCGTCCATCGGCTCCGACGATCAGATCGTCGACCCCGGCCTCTTCGATAGAGAGGGTTTCGTATTCCCGCAGGATCTCCTGAACCGCCTGGCGATAGAGCTTGCGGTCGGCCTGGGCGCGGGGGCCGCGCACCGCCGGGCCTTTCGACAGGTTGAGCACCCGGAACTGAATCCCCGACCGGTCGATGGCCCGGGCCATGATCCCGTCCAGCGCATCGATCTCCCGCACCAGATGGCCCTTGCCCAATCCACCGATTGCCGGATTGCAGGACATCACCCCGATGGTGTCGCGCCGATGGGTCACCAGAACCGTGCGCGCGCCCAGACGGGCGGACGCCGCCGCAGCCTCGCAGCCGGCATGGCCGCCGCCCACGACGATCACGTCCCAGAGTATGGTGTCGGCCTGTGCGCTCATGGCTTGGTGATACGGAAACCCGAGCGCGCCGTCAAAGACTTCGCGCATGTTTCACGTGAAACATGCACCTCATTTTCCCAGACAGAAGCTGCTGAAGATCACATCGAGCAGATCGTCCACATCCACCCGCCCGGTGACGCGCCCGATCGCCTGGGCCGCGTGGCGCAGATCCTCGGCCACCAGCTCCAGCGGCAGACCGTCCGCCACTCCCGCCCGCGCCCGCTCCACCGCCTCCCGGGCGGCCCCGACCGCATGCCGATGCCGGGCCCGGGTCAGGCTCGGCGCCTCCCCAAGCCCCATCATCCGGTCGGCCTCCTCGGTCAGCCGGGCCAGAAGTGGCGCCAGCCCGGCCTCGGTCTTGACCGAAACCCCGATCCAGCCCGCCGGCACGGTCCCTCCCAGATCGGTCTTGCTGGCGACCCGGAGATCCCGCGCGCCGTCACGGCCCGGCAGATCGGCATCATAGGAGGTTCCGGCCACTGCCATATGGATCACCAGATCGGCCGCCCGGGCCCGGTCGAGCGCCCGGCGCACCCCTTCCCGCTCCACCGAATCGGCGGTTTCCCGCAGCCCGGCGGTGTCCCAGAGGGTCACCGGATAGCCGTTCAGATCGAGGCCGACCTCGAGGACATCCCGGGTCGTGCCCGCGGTCTCACTCACGATCGCAACATCGCGATTCGCCAAGGCGTTAAGCAGGGAAGACTTACCGGAATTCGGCGGTCCGACAATGGCCATACTCAGGCCGTCCCGCAGCCGTTCTCCCCGGGCCGACGAGTCCTCCAGGCCACTCAGGCGGGTCGCCAGCCCGGCCAGTTCCTCGCCGGTCTGGTCCAGCAGGTCCGGCGGGATCTCTTCGTCCGGAAAGTCGATCCAGGCCTCCAGCATGGCCAGCGCGTGGATCAGCTCCTCCCGCAGCGGGTCGAGCACGGCGCCGATCCCGCCGCCCATCTGCCGCAGGGCCTGGGCGCGCTGAGCCGCGGTTTCCGCGTCGATCAGATCGGCCAGACCCTCCGCCTCGGCCAGATCCATCTTGCCGTTCAGGAACGCCCGGCGGGAGAACTCCCCCGGATCCGCCGGCCGCAGGCCCGGACACGCCTCCAGGGCGCGGAACATGCCGTCCAGCACTGCCCGGCCGCCGTGCAGATGGAGTTCCACCACATCCTCGCCGGTGAAGCTGGCCGGACCCGGAAACAGCACCGCAAGCCCCCGGTCGAGGGTCGCCCGGTCGGACGGCGCCCGGAACGCCACCAACGTCATCTCGCGCGGGTTCAGATCCGCGGCGCCCAGCCGGGCCGCAGCCGCAGCCGCATGGGGACCGGAGATCCGGATCACGGCCACACCGGCCCGCCCGGGCGCGCTGGCCAGGGCGAAGATCGTCTCGCCCTGGGCGGTCGGCAAAAAGTCGGTCATGGCAGGCAAACCTCGCTAGCGGACCCGTGCTGCGATCTGTAGCCTCTTGCCCGGTCCGGTTCAATTCGGAGACACGCTGATGGCCACCGACACCGCCCTGCACGCAAGCCGCCTGGAGAGCCCCGTGGGAGACCTGGTTGCGCTGTCGGACGGCGCGCATCTGGTCCGGCTCACCTGGAACGAGGAGCTGGACGAGGCGACCGCGCTTGTCGGGGAGGACGCCGTTTCACGTGAAACATCGAGGCAGATCAAGGCTTATTTCGCGCGCGAACTGACCGCCTTCGAGCTGCCGATCCGCTTCGCCCGCGGCACGGACTTCGAACAGGCGGTCTGGCGGGGCATGCTGGAGATCCCCCATGGCGAGACCAGAACCTATGGCGATCTGGCGCAGCTGACCGATGGGATCGCGCGGGCCGTCGGCACCGCCTGCGGCCGCAATCCGATCCCGATCGTGGTGCCCTGCCACCGGGTGGTCGGCGCCGACGGCAAACTGGTCGGGTTCTCCGGCGGCAAGGGGGTGGAGACCAAATCCTGGCTGCTGGATTTCGAGCGGGGCCAGAAACGGCTGTTTTAACCCTCTCGAGGTCCTCCATCACCGGCCCTCCGTCACCAGTCTGTTGACCGGAGAGCCCGTGGACACGCCCCCCTCGCAATCGGTACCGTCCGGGTCCATATCCACGACGATGCAAACGGGCGCCGGATCAACTGCGCCCACAGGTCTCACGGGGAGGCAGACATGACGACAACCACCATCACCGCCGGTGACGGCGGCAGCTTCAGCGCCTATGTGGCGATGCCGACCAGGCTCACGGCACCGGCCGTGGTCGTGATCCAGGAGATTTTCGGCGTCAATCAGGTCATGCGGGATCTGACGGATGCCTATGCCAGGGCCGGCCACATCGCGATCTGCCCGGATATCTTCTGGCGGATCGAGCCGGGGATCGACATCACCGACAAGACCGAGGCCGAATGGCAGAAGGCGTTCGAGCTGTTCGGGAAGTTCGACGTGGATGCCGGGATCGAGGATCTGAAGGCCACCCTGGCCCATGCCCGCGGCATCAGCGGATGCACCGGCAAGGCCGGGTCGGTCGGCTATTGCCTCGGCGGCAAGCTGGCCTACCTGATGGCCACCCGCTCGGACTCCGACGCCAATGTCAGTTTTTACGGCGTCGGTCTGGACGAGCTCCTGGACGAGGCCGCCAACATCACCAAACCCTATCTCTCCCATATCGCGGCGAAGGACGGATTCGTGCCGCCGGAGGCCCAGGCCAAGATCCTGCCGGTCTTCGAGGGGCATGACCGGATCACGCCCTATGTCTATGCCGGACAGGACCACGCCTTCGCCCGCGAGGGCGGCGAGCATTATGACGCGGCCGCGGCGGACCTGGCCAATCGGCGAACCCAGGCTTTCTTCACAGAGCATCTCGGCTGAGATTTCGGCTGACCAACACAGCATTTAAGGAGACGACCATGGTGAAAGCCATTCGCATGCATGAGCAGGGCGGCCCTGAGGTCATGAAGTTGGAGGAGGTCGATCTGGCCGCTCCCGCCGCCGGCCAGATTCAGGTCAAGCACACCGCTATCGGCCTCAACTACATCGACACCTACCACCGCAGCGGGCTGTACAAGCTCGACCTGCCCTCCGGGCTCGGCATGGAAGGCGCGGGGACCGTGGCCGCGATCGGCGACGGCGTGTCCGGCGTGAAGGTCGGCGACCGGATCGCCTATGCCGCTCCGCCGCCGGGCTCCTATGCCGAGGCCCGCAATATCGAAGAGACCAAGGTGGTCAAGATCCCGGACGGGGTCGACGACAAGACCGCCGCCGCCATGATGCTGCAGGGCCTGACCGTGCAGTACCTGATCCGTCAGATCTACAAGGTCGGCAAGGGCGACACCATTCTGGTGCACGCGGCCGCCGGCGGTGTCGGCTCGATCCTGTGCCAGTGGGCCAGCCATCTGGGCGCCACCGTGATCGGCACGGTCGGTTCCGATGAGAAGGCCGAACTGGCCAAGGCCAATGGCTGCGCCCATCCGATCGTCTACACCCGCGAGAACTTCGTGGACCGGGTGATGGAGATCACCGACGGCAAGAAAGTGCCCGTCGTCTACGACTCGATCGGCAAGGACACCTGGCCACTGTCGCTGGACTGTCTGGCGCCGACCGGACTGATGGTCAGCTTCGGCCAGGCCTCCGGGCCGATCCCGCCGGTGGATCTGGGGATCTTCGCGGCCAAGGGCTCGCTCAAGTTCACCCGCCCGACCCTGATGACCTACACCGCCAAGAAGGCGGATCTGGACGTGATGGCGGCCGATCTGTTCGACGTGGTCGCCAAAGGGGTGGTCAAGATCGCGATCAACCAGACCTATGCGCTGGCCGATGTGGTGAAGGCCCACCAGGACCTGGAAGGCCGCAAGACCACCGGCTCGACCATCCTGATGCCGTAGGACGGCACCGTTTCACGTGAAACACAGAGGGCGGCCCCGATCGGGCCGCCCTTTTTGTCAGACCGCCGTTCGGGCCGCCACGCTGACCGCCCAGTACAGCGCCAACCACAGCGAGGCGTAGGCGGTAAGCGCTGCCAGGCGCCCCTGCAGAGCGGCTTTGATGTTGCCGCGGGCCCCGGGGCCGGCGAACGCGACGGCCGCGACCACAGGGGCAAGAAACGCCCCGAAACCGGTCAGCAGGAACAGCACGTCCGCCACCGCGAAGATCAGCGGTTTTCCCGGGCCCAGCAGGCCGGCAATCGGCAGGAAGGACACCAGCGCCCAGACCGACAGGATCGGGACCGCGCAAATACCGATGACGAGCTTGCCGATCTCTTTACGAGTCAACTGAGGCATGTCTGAGGGCCTTTTCCGGCGTGACGCCACCGCGATGCGATGCTCCGCCAAGTGGATTGAGGAAAAACGATCGAGTCGTCACCGCCGGATTCCTGCGGTTCTTTTGATACCTAGGCGGAAGAGGCTCTGTTTCGAGTGCGGCATTATCGCACCCGTGGAACCGGCTCTAGCGCGACGGAACCCTTGGATCGACCCCGTTCGGCAGCAGGATCCAGTAGCGACCCTTGGCGGCCATCGGTCCGGCCAGCCGCTCGGCCGGGGCGCCCGCCCCCCAGAACATGTCGGCCCGGACCACACCGCGGATCGCCCCGCCGGTATCCTGGGCGATGACCAGCCGGTTCAGCGGCGCACCGGTCTCATCCGGATAGTCCACATCGATCATCATCGGCGCGCCCAGGGGCAGGAACCGGCGGTCGACCGCCAGGCTGCGGCCCGGGGTCAGGGCCACCGCCTGCGCCCCGATCGGCCCGTCGCCGGTCAGCTCCCGGAAGAAGATGTAGGACGGGTTCTTGTGCATCAGCTCCCGCATCCGGTCGGGATTCCGCGCCATCCATCTTCGGATCGCCTGCAGCGACATGTCCTCGCGCGTGACCTCGCCCCACTCGATCAGGGTGCGGCCCACGGCGTGGTAGATATGGCCGTTATGGCCGTCATAGCCGACCCGGGTCCGGCTGCCGTCCGGCAGCTTGACCAGCCCGGAGCCCTGGATGTGCAGGAAGAAGGCGTCGACCGGGCTGTCCAGCCAGACGATGGGCCGGACCCCGTTCAAGGACCCGGCATCGATCTGGGCCCGGCTGTCATAGGGTTTCAGCCGGCCGTCCACCACCCGTCCGGCAATCCGCTCGCCCCGCATGGTGTCGCGCCAGTTCCCCAGATCCACCAGGACCAGATCCTCCGGGCGCGGGTACAGCGGCTCGATATAGGTTTCGGAGCGGGTGCGCGCGCCGTTCAGTTCCGGCTCGTAATAGCCGGTGAACAGATCGTCGGAGGGATCGTCGTCGGTGATCGCCCAGGGGGTCAGGGTCGCGGCAAAGGCCGAACGGATCGCATCCGCACCCTGTGCCGCCGCGACCGCCGCACAGACCGGCTTCCAAGACCCCACGGTACCGTAGCGGCCATCGGGGCCGATCTGTCTGCTGTCGGCCTGCCGGGCGAACCGGGCGCAAGACCGCTCGAAGGCAGCCGCCGCGGCGGTCGGGTCGTCGGACGCCCAGCCGGGCAGGTCCCCGTAAGCGGTGGGTGTGAAGGTCAGGACTGGCGGCGCATCGGCGGCCGTGTCGGCGGCTTTCTCGCCGGGAGGCGCGCATCCGGCCAGAACGGCCAACCCGCAGACCACCCCCAGCCGCAGAAGATGTCGCACCTGATCAGACGTCGTCGGGAACACGGGTCGCAACCAGCGCCCAGTTCGGATCCCGCGAGCTGACATCCCGCTCGAAAGTCCAGAGATCGGTCAGGGTCTCGATCCGGTCCGGGTGACCGTCGACCACGTTGCCGTCCACATCGCGGGTCACCTTGACCTGATCGGTCACGAACTCGACCGTCACCTTGGCGATGCTGCCGATCAGCGAGGCCTCGACGATGTCGGAGGACCGGATGGTGACGATATTGGTCTCCTGGGTCTCCCGCTCCTTCTCGCGCTCGTAGATCGCGTTGACGAAGCTGCGGTTCAGATCCTCGGTCAGAAGCGGCTTCAGGGCGTCCCGGTCGCCGGCGGCGAAGGCCTGCACGATCATCTCGAACGCGCCGCGGGCGCCGCGCAGGAATTCCACCTCGTCGAACCCGTCATCGGCCAGCTTGATCCGCGTGATCCCCGCCGGAAGCGTATCGGCGTTCTGCACCAGCTCCTCGTCGGTCGCGGTATCGGCGGCGGCGACCGGCCCGTCCCGGTCCGCGCCGGGCAACGAGATCACATTGTCGTCGTCCCGGGCGCTGCCATCCTGATCGTTCGCGGCCGGCCCGTCGGCGAACGGGTCGCGTCGTTCCTCGTGGCCCGTGCGTTTGCCGAGCACGCTGCGCAGACGGAACAGGACGAACGCCGCAAGCGCCGCGTAAAGAAGGATCTCGAAAAGGGAACCGTTGCTCATTCACACACCCGAATAATCGATGACGAGACGTTCTCAGCGGCCTGTCCGTAGCGCCGACCCGGGCACGACCGCAGCACGGTCGCCCAAGGTCACGCCCGATCGGTTGCCTGGACCGTTTCCCACCACATGTCTAAAGTGACGGCAATCCACGCCGTCCGGGCCACTCCTTGGCCTCTGTCCAGTAGATAGGCCTTTGACCGTAGAAGGGCAAGAATGGGTTTCCTCATCTTTATTCTGATCCTGTTCGGAATTCCCGCACTCGAGATTTACGTGATGATCGAAGTGGGCACCGAAATCGGCGCCCTGTCGACGGTCGGGCTCATCCTTCTGACCGCCGCGATGGGGGGCGTGCTGTTCCGGGTTCAGGGCCTGAGCACGCTCCGGCGGGTCCAGGCGCATCTCGATGCCAAGGAAATGCCGGTCGGCGATCTGCTCTCCGGTGTCGGAATCCTGCTGGCCGCACTGCTGCTGTTCATCCCGGGCTTCGTGACCGACACCCTGGGGTTTCTGCTGTTCATTCCGCCGCTGCGCAAGATCCTGATGATCAGTCTGTTGGCGCAGGCGATGAAGGGCGGGACCCGCATCAATGTCGGCGGCTTCGGCAGACGCGGCGGCCCACGGACCGACGGCATGCGACGCGGCCCGGACGGAAGCCCGATCATCGACGGAGATTTCGAGGATCTGACCGACGGTCCGAACCCGCCGAAGGCCGGACCGTCGGGGCCCGGTGACTCCCCAGGTGACTCCCCTGCCGGGTCCCTGCCGCCGTCCGATAGCGCCCGCAAAACGCCTTAGACCAGGAAACGAACTCACATGTACGTGCTGCGCCATGGCCAGAGCGAATTCAACGTGCGGTTTTCAGAAACCCGCGTGGATCCCGGCATCGAGGACCCCCGCCTCACCGAGCTGGGTCATGTTCAGGCGGAACAGGCCGCCGAGATCCTCGCCCGGCGCCCGATCGCGCGGATCGTCGCAAGCCCGTATACACGGGCCCTGCAGACCGCGACGCCGCTGGCAAAGGCGCTGGGACTGCCGATCGAAATCGATCCTCTGATCCGGGAGCGGGCACATTTCCGCTGCGATGTCGGCACGCCGACCCTGGATCTGCGGCGCGCCTGGCCGCATATCGATTTCGGCGATCTGCCCGAACGCTGGTGGCCGGCCGGCAGCGAAAGCGACGCGCAGCTTCAGGCCCGCTGTGCCGCCTTCGCCCTGCGCCTGGACCGGGCCACCGACTGGGGCGAGGTGGTGTATGTGAGCCATTGGGCGTTCATCCGGGGTCTCACCGGACTGCGAGTCACCAACGGGACGGTGGTTGAACTGACGCCCGGGATACGGGCCACGGTTGTTCATTCCCCGGAGACGTGATAGCCGAGCCTCAGATTTAGATGACCCGGGATACCCGACACACCGAGGGTAGCCGAGAGATGGCCCGGCCATGGGCACCTGCAAGAACCGAGAGATCCGATCATGAGCGACACGACCACCGCCCAAGCAACTCCCGTGGATCCGAACGGGATCCAGATCCAGATCAACGCCCAGTACACCAAGGATTTCTCCTTCGAGAACCCGAATGCGCCGGCCAGCCTCCAGCCCAAGGAGCAGCAGCCGAACATCGCCGTCAACGTGGATGTCAGCGCCAGCCGGGTGGCGGAGAGCGATCTCTACGAGGTGGTGCTGAAGATCAATGCGGACGCCAAGCGGGACACGGAGCAGCTGTTCCTGGCCGAGCTGACCTATGCCGGTCTGTTCACCATCAAGAACGTGCCCCAGGATCAGGTCACCCCGCTGCTCCTGATCGAGTGCCCGCGGCTGCTGTTCCCGTTCGCCCGGAACATCATGGCGGAATCGACCCGCGACGGCGGCTTCCCGCCGCTCCTGATCCAGCCGGTGGATTTCGCGGCCATGTTCCGCCAGTCCACCGCCAACCAGGCCGCGGCAACCTCCGGGCCGGCGGCCATCGTTCCGCCCGAGGAATGAACCGGATCCAGACCGCGATCAGGACTTCCAGATCGGCTCCTTGAGCTTCTCGAGGAACGCCGCATGCGCCGCCAACTCCTCGGGACTGGCGGCGTGCGGACGTGGGGGCCGAATGCCCTGCGCGCGGGCCCCCGCCACCGCCGCCTCTTCCGCGGCACTCCGCTCGGTGTCCACGGAGCCGCCCGGCCCGCCCATCTCCAGCCCCGGCTGGCGGCCGCCGATGAGCTCCAAGTAGACTTCCGCCAGCAGTTCGGAATCCAGCAGGGCCCCGTGCAGGGTCCGGTGCTCGTTGTTGATCTCGAAGCGGCGGCACAGGGCGTCCAGGCTGACCTGGGCACCGGGATATTTCCGCCGGGCCAGCCGCACCGTATCCAGCGCCTGACTCATCGGCAGGGGTGGCCGACCGCAGGCCTCGAACTCGAAATTCAGGAATTTCATATCGAAGCTGGCATTGTGGATGATCAGGGTCGAGTCCGCGAGAAAGCTCAGGATCTCGTCGGCGTGATCCCGGAACGGATTGTATTTGCTAAGGAATTCGGTCGACAGGCCGTGGATCTCGAAGGCGCCGGGGTCCATTTCCCGCTCTGGATTGATGTAGAGATGCAGTTTCTCGCCGGTCGGAACGTGGTTGATCAGCTCGAGACAGCCGATCTCGACAAGTTTGTGGCCCGCCTTGGGGTCAAGGCCCGTCGTCTCCGTGTCAAGGACGATTTCACGCATGCGGAACTCCCTTCGCGACGCAGTCGATGGATGAGGCGCGCCAGACGGCGCCGGGTGAACGCACGGCCCAGCCCTGTGGGAATGACCACGTCGGCCCGGGCGCGCTTGTCCCGATCCGGCATCTGTTTCGACAGAATAGAGTCGAGCGTGGCCGCCGTCATCCCGGGCCGCGCCAGAACCCGTATACGTTGCAGAAATGCGGGCGCGCTGACCACCGCCACCAGGTCGCAGCGCAGATGCGAGCGGCCCTCCAGCAGCAGCGGCACGTCCAGCACGACCAGCGGCGTGCGTCGCCGCCGATGCAGCTTGAGGAAGCTCACGGTCCTGGCGGTCACCAGCGGATGCAGGATCCCCTCCAGCCGTTTCAGCGCCGCCGCATCCCCGAACACCCGCTGTCCCAGGGCGCGACGGTCCACCGCCCGGTCCCGGGTCACACCTGGAAAGGCAGCCTCGACCGCGGCCACTGCTTCACCACCCTCTGTCATCAGAGAATGGACGGCCGCATCGGCGTCATGAACCGGAAGCCCCATCCGCCCCAGCATCGCAGCGGCGGTGGATTTTCCCATACCTATGGAACCGGTCAGCCCGAGGACGATCATCGCATCAGCAGCCCATGGGTCCGGATGAACTCCAGCAGCGGCAGCAGCGGCAGGCCGAGCACCGAAAAATAATCCCCCTCGACCGCGTGAAACAGCTGCGCGCCGAGGCCTTCGAGCTGATAGGCGCCGACCGAGTTCTGCACCTCCGGTCCGGCCGCATCCAGATAGGCCTGGATGTAGTCCGGCGTCAGCGGCCGCATCTTCATGGTCACGGATTGAGTGCTGTGCCAGATCCGCGAGCCGCCCTTGGCGACCACCGCCGCCGAGATCAGCTTGTGGGTGCGGCCCGACAGCGCCTGCAGGGTCGCCGCCGCATGATCCCGGTCGACCGGCTTCTCAAACCAGACCCCGTTGCATTCCAGCATCTGGTCGGCGCCGATCACGAAGGCCTCCGGCCGCTTGCGCGACACCGACAGGGCTTTCAGCTCGGCCAGGGCGATCGCCACCTCTTCGGTATCGGCCCCCTCGGCCCCGAGACTGTCGCGGACCGACCCCTCGTCTACACCCGCGGTCCTGATCTCGATCTCGACCCCCGCCGCGCGCAGCATCTCGGCCCGGAACCGGCTGCCGGAGGCAAGCACGATGGGGATCTCGGCGGGTCCCTTCAGCAGCGCTTTCGGATCAGACATGTCCCTCTCTCCGGGTTTCCAGCAGTTGCAGGACCGCAGCCGAGGTCTCCTCGATCGACCGGCGGGTCACGTCGATCACCGGCCAGCCGTGCTGGGAGGCGAGCCGGCGCGCGTCCGCCACCTCCTTGCGCACCCGATCCAGGGTCACGTAGTCGGTCTCCTCGGTCTGCTTCAGCATAAGCACCCGGTTGCGCCGGACCTGGATCAGCCGGTTCGGATCGGTGGTGAAGGCGACGACCAGCGGGTGAGTCAATTTGAAGATCTCCGGCGGCGTCGGGATATCGGGAACCAGGGGCACGTTCGCGGTCTTGAACCCGCGATTGGCCAGGTAGAGCGAGGTCGGGGTCTTCGAGGTGCGCGAGACCCCGACGATCACGATGTCCGCCTCCTCCAGATTGTCCACATGCTGGCCGTCGTCATGGGCCAGGGTGTAGTCCATCGCCTCGATCCGGTTGAAATAGGCCGCGTCCATCTCGTGCTGGCGGCCGATGCGGCCATGCCGTTCGATCCCCAGATAGGAGCCCAGCGCCGCCAGGACCGGGTCCAGCACCGGAATGCAGGGCACCTCCATCCGGCGGCAGGCGTCTTCCAGATTCATCCTCAGGGTGGCGTCCACCAGGGTGAACAGAACCGGGCCCGGATTGGCCTCGATCCCGGCGATCACCTTGTTGAGATAGCTCTGGGTACGGACCAGGGACCAGACATGCTCCTTGGCGCGCACCGCATCGAACTGCACCATACAGGCGCGCACGAGCTGATGATTGGTCTCGCCGGTCGCGTCGGAGATCAGATGCAGATGCAGGGTCACCGGAGCCGTCATTTATCCACCGCAGGCTGGGGATGAAGTCTGAGGATTTCGGGATAACAGACCCCTCTCGTCCTGTCGCGGTTTTCCATGCACGGAGCGCCGTACCGCGACCGGTCGACTGTCAGAATGTGGAGCGGTTCGGCCGGATTTCCTGAATCCCGGGGATGAAATATCTCCGGACGAGATATCCCCGACTCTCCTCCTCTCCATGGGAGCCGGGAAATCCGGGCCGGGACAGGGGTCCGGGAGGGATATCCCAAGACTTCTTCACGATCGGCGTCTGGGGATGAACCGGCTGGGGATATCCGGATAGGATGGTGGGGCGAATTTAATCCCCCGGTTTCCACCCCCCAACTGCATCTCCTCTATATATTTAATATTTAAATAAGTTAGTTATGGTTGGACAGATGGAGGACATGCGATGACAGGATTCCCGCTTCTCGACGCGCTCGCGGGCAAGACGACCGACCGACCGCCGCTCTGGCTGATGCGCCAGGCCGGACGGTATCTGCCCGAATACCGCAAGGTGCGCGCGGGGGCCGGAACCTTCGTCGATCTCTGTCTCAATCCCGAACTGGCCGCCGAGGTCACGGTGCAGCCGATCCGCCGCTACGGCATGGACGGCGCAATCCTGTTCTCCGATATCCTGATGGTGCCCTACGGTCTGGGCCAGGATCTGAGATTCGCCGAGGGCGAGGGTCCGAAACTGCCGCCGATCCGCACGATGGATCAGGTCCCGGTATTCGATGCCGACGCCTTCCACAAGCGGGTCGGACCGATCTACGAGACCGTGTCCCGCACCCGCGCCATGCTGCCCGAAGGCGTGACCATGATCGGGTTCGCCGGCAGCCCCTGGACGGTGGCCTCCTACATGGTCGAAGGCGGCACCAGCCGCGACTTCGCGACCCTGAAGAAGATGGCGTTCCGGGACCCGGCCCTGATCGAGGCCCTGGTCGACGCCATCGTGGCGGCCACGGTGGTCTATCTGGACCGGCAGATCCAGGCGGGCGCCCAGGTGGTCAAGCTGTTCGACAGCTGGGCGGGCGCGGCGCCGGAGACCCTGTTCAACCGGCTGGTGATCGATCCCACCATCCGGATCGTGGCCGGGGTGAAGGCCCTGCACCCGACCACCCCGATCATCGGCTTTCCGCGCGGTGCCGGCACCCGCTACCTGGAATACGCCCAGGCCACCAAGATCGACGCGGTCGCCACCGACAGCGCCACCCCGATCGCCGAGGTGAAGCGGCTGCAGGCGCATCTGCCGGTGCAGGGCAATCTGGATCCGATGGCGCTGGTGATCGGCGGGGCCGCGCTCGATTTCGAGATCGACCGGATCGTGGCGCTGCTGAAGGACGGCCCGTTCATCTTCAACCTGGGCCACGGGATCGTGCCGGAAACCCCGCTCGATCATGTGGAGCGCCTGGTCAGGCGGGTGCGCGGCCAGGTCTGAGCGCGGGATATCTGAACGGGAGGTCGGAGCGATGGATTGGTACGGCATCGTCAAAGCGCTGCATGTGATCAGCGTGATCGCCTGGATGGCGGGGCTGCTCTATCTGCCGCGGCTCTACGTCTACCATTGCGGGGTCGCCGCCGGCTCCGAGACCTCCGAAACCTTCAAGATCATGGAGCGCCGCCTGTTGCGGGCGATCATGAACCCGGCGATGATCGCGACCTGGCTCTTTGGGCTCGGCCTGATCGCGCTCAACCCCGGCTGGATGGAGCAGGGCTGGCTGCACGCCAAGCTGCTGCTGGTGGTTGGGATGACCGTGGCGCACATGGCGATGGCGCGCTGGCGGCGGGCCTTCGCCGAGGACCGGAACACCCATTCCCACAAGTATTTCAGGATTATGAACGAGGTTCCGACGCTGTTGCTGATCGTCGTCGTTTTCCTGGTGATCCTGAAACCGTTCTGATGAATAATGGTCACCCCGGCCCGATATCCGGTTGACAGGGATAATCGGTTCCGGTAACCGCTAGTCAGGGTCCCGATGAGCGGGACCGCACCTCCCCCAGGAACACACGCGCATTTCAGGTGGCCAGGCCACCGAGGCCGTACGCAAGGTACGTCTCATCCCCCGCCCGTTCCGCGCGCATGACACGAAAATCCGGATGAATCTTCAAGAACTCAAAGCCAAGACCCCCGCCGATCTCCTCGCTTTCGCCGAAGAGCTCGAAATCGAAAACGCGAGCACTCTGCGCAAGCAGGACATGATGTTCGCGATCCTGAAGCAATTGGCCGACAACGATGTCGCCATCTTCGGGCAAGGCGTGCTGGAGACCCTGCCCGACGGGTTCGGCTTCCTGCGCTCGCCGGAATCGAATTATCTGCCGGGACCCGACGACATCTACGTCTCTCCCAGCCAGGTGCGCCGTTTCGGTCTGCGCACCGGCGACACGGTCGAGGGCGAGATCCGGTCGCCGAAGGACGGCGAGCGCTATTTCGCGTTGCTCAAGGTCAACCAGATCAATTTCGAGGATCCCGAGGCAGTCCGCCACCGGATCAATTTCGACAATCTGACCCCGCTCTACCCGGACGAGAAGCTCAATCTGGAGCTGCCCTTCAAGCCGGAGAACAAGGAATACACCACCCGGGTGATCGATCTGATCTCGCCGCTCGGCAAGGGTCAGCGCGGACTGATCGTCGCCCCGCCGCGCACCGGTAAGACCGTGATGCTGCAGAACATCGCCCACGCGATCTCGGAAATGCATCCCGAGGTCTACCTGATCGTGCTGCTGATCGACGAGCGGCCCGAAGAGGTCACCGACATGGACCGCTCGGTGAAGGGCGAGGTGATCTCCTCCACCTTCGACGAGCCGGCCTCGCGCCACGTCCAGGTCACCGAGATGGTGATCGAGAAGGCCAAGCGCCTGGTCGAGCACAAACGCGACGTGGTAATCCTGCTGGATTCCATCACCCGTCTGGCCCGCGCCTACAACACCGTGGTGCCGTCCTCGGGCAAGGTGCTGACCGGTGGTGTGGACGCCAACGCCCTGCAGCGTCCGAAGCGCTTCTTCGGCGCCGCCCGGAACATCGAGGAAGGCGGCTCGCTGACCATCATCGCGACCGCCCTGATCGACACCGGCTCGCGCATGGACGAGGTGATCTTCGAAGAGTTCAAGGGCACCGGCAATTCCGAGCTGATCCTCGACCGCAAGCTGGCCGACAAGCGCACCTTCCCGGCCATCGACATCACCAAGTCAGGCACACGGAAGGAAGAGCTGCTGGTCGACAAGGCCACCCTATCGAAGATGTGGGTGCTGCGCCGCATCCTGATGCAGATGGGCACGGTCGACAGCATGGAATTCCTGGTCGACAAGCTGAAGCATTCCAAGAACAACGCGGATTTCTTCGACGCGATGAACTCGTAGCGGCTTATGTGAGAGACCGGGCGCGCCCGCCGCGCGCCCCCTATCTCACGTCATTCCCGCCCCTACCCCTCCAGCCCCAGCTCCCGCCGGACTTTCCTGCTCAGGCCCTCGGCTACGATCCGGTGGCTTTCGGCCAGGTAGTCGCGCAGGGCGTCGTCGTCCAGGCCGGGCTCGGCGTGGTGCTGGACCCAGGTGAAGCCGCGGGAGGCCAGATAGGGGGCCGGGCGGAGGCCGGGCTGCTCGACCAGGATCTCGAAGGAGAGGGGCGAGACCTTGAAGGTGATGCCCAGCACCGCGCCGCCCGCGTTCCAGCCGCCGATCGCGAACACTTTTGCTCCCTTGGCTCCCCCAACCTTCCAGACCTCCGAGCCGCCCCACTGCACCACATGGCTGGTGGCGGGGAGACTGCCGCAGAAGCTGTTGAATTCGTCCCGGGTCATGCTCTGATCTCCCGATGTCCTTTATCGCCTTGGGCCCATCGAATCCCGCGGTGTCAATTGGGCGCGACCATGACGCATCTTGCCGCTGCGCGTTCCCGCGTGCTACCGCCATGGGGGAGTTTTCAGCGGAAGGCGCGGCGTTCATGGCATCCAATACCAAGACAAATCCCAAAGTCGGGCTGTTCGTCACCTGTCTCGTGGATCTGTACCGGCCCAGCGTCGGGTTTGCGGCGATCAAGCTGCTGGAGGATGCGGGCTGCACGGTCGAGGTGCCCGACGCGCAGACCTGCTGCGGCCAGCCGGCCTTCAACTCCGGCGACCTGCCCGACACCCGCGCGATCGCCCGCCAGGTGATCGACGCCTTCGAGGGGTTCGACTACGTGGTCGCCCCGTCGGGGTCCTGCGCCGGTATGATTCACGAGCACTACCCGGCCCTGTTCGCCGACGAGCCGGAGACCGCCCAGCGTGCCCAGCACCTGTCGAAACGGACCCACGAGCTGGTCTCGTTCCTGGTCGACGTGATGGGGGTCGAGGGGGTGGACGCAAAACTCGACGGCTCGGTGACCTACCATGACAGCTGCTCGGGCCTGCGGGAGCTGGGGGTCAAGGCGCAGCCGCGCAAGCTGCTGTCGACGGTGAAGGGGTTGAGCCTGACCGAGCTGCCCAGCGCCGAGATCTGCTGCGGGTTCGGCGGCACCTTCTGCATCAAATACCCCGACATCTCGGACAAGATGGTGACCGACAAGGTCACCGACGTGGCCGCCACCGGGGCCGCCACCCTGCTGGCGGGGGATCTGGGCTGCCTGCTGAACATGGCGGGCAAGATCAAGCGCCTGGGCCACACGACCAAAGTGCGCCATGTGGCCGAGGTGCTGGCGGATATGGCGGATCAGCCCGGAATCGGCGACGGCAAGGCCTAGGAGAGCGCGCATGGACTCGACCTCGAAGAACTTCAAAGCCAATTCCCGCCGCGCGCTGGACGACAGCACGCTGCAGCGGGCGCTGGGCAACATCAAGACCGGGTTCCAGGAGAAGCGCCGTCAGGTGACCTCGGAGCTTCCGGAGTTCGAGGCCCTGCGCGACCAGGGCCGGGACATCAAGAACCACGTGCTGGCCAATCTGGATTTCTACCTGGAGCGGTTCGAGGAGAAGGTGGTGGAGAACGGCGGCGTGGTGCACTGGTGCCGCACGCCGGAGGAGGCCCGCAAGACCATCCTGGACATCGCCAAGACCCGGAACGCCCAGACCGTCACCAAGGGCAAGTCGATGGTGGCCGAGGAGATCGGCCTGAACGACTATCTCGAGGAGAACGGGATCGAGCCGGTCGAGACCGATCTGGGCGAATACATCATCCAGCTCCGGCACGAGCCGCCGAGCCACATCATCGCCCCCGCCATCCACGTGACCCGGGAGCAGATCGCCGAGGACTTCCGCAAACACCACACCGATCTGGATCCGGAGCGGCGGCTGGAGACCCCGCAGGACTTCACCGACGAGGCGCGGGCCAAACTTCGGGACCGGTATTTCGCCGCCGATGTGGGGGTGACCGGGGCGAACTTCCTGATCGCCGAGACCGGCTCCACGGTGATCGTCACCAATGAGGGCAACGGGGACATGACCCAGCTGCTCGGCAAGTGCCATGTGGTGATCGCCAGCCTGGAGAAGATCGTCCCCACCCTGGAGGACGCCTCGACCATCCTGCGGCTGCTGGCGCGCTCGGCCACCGGTCAGGAGATGTCGGTCTACACCACCTTCTCCACCGGGCCGCGCCGGGCGAAGGATCTGGACGGGCCGGAAGAATTCCACGTGGTGCTGCTGGACAACGGCCGCAGCGCGATGCTGGGCACCGAGTTCCAGGACATGCTGCGCTGCATCCGCTGTGCCGCCTGCATGAACCACTGCCCGGTCTACGCGGCGGTCGGCGGTCACGCCTATGGCTGGGTCTATCCCGGACCGATGGGGGCGGTGCTGACCCCGTCCCTGATCGGGGTCGAGGAGGCCGGGCACCTGCCGAACGCGTCGACCTTCTGCGGCCGCTGCGAGAGCGTCTGTCCGATGCGGATCCCGCTGCCCAAGATGATGCGCCATTACCGGACCCGGGAGTTCGAGCGGGACCTGGGCTCGCCCCGGGTGAAATCGGCGCTCAAGCTCTGGGCCGGGCTGGCAACCCGTCCGAAGCTCTATCGTTTCGCAACCGGAATAGTCATGCGGGTGCTCGGCGCACTGGGCGGAAAAGCCGGGAAATTCAAATCCTTGCCGCTGGCCGGCGGCTGGACCAAGGTCCGCGACATGCCGGCCCCCCAGGGCAAGACCTTTCACCAGCTCTACGCTGAGAAGAAGAGGGTGGCATGAGTTCCGCACGCGATCAGATCCTCGGCTCGATCCGGAAATCCCTCGGCCGGGAGGCGCTGGCCGGGGAGGACGCGGCCAAGCTGCACGAGAAGCTGGCCCGCCCGCCCCGCAACCTGATTCCGGACCGGACCGACCTGGACCATGACGGACAGGTGGGCCTGTTCAAGGACAAGCTTGTGGCGGCAGCCTGTTCGGTGTCCGAAGTGTCCGGCATGGACCAGGTGCCCAAGGCCCTGTCCGAGTGGCTGGGACGGGAGAACCTGGCGGCAAGGGTGATCCAGTCCCCGGCCCTGGCCGCCGATCTCGACTGGTCCGACACCCCGACCCTCGAGGTCAAGACCGGGATGAGCGACGGCACCGACGAGACCAGCATCACCCCGATCTTCGCGGGCGTGGCCGAGACCGGCACCCTGATGCTGCAATCCGACGCCAGCCTGCCGACCAGCCTGAACTTCCTGCCGGAGAATCATGTGGTGATCGTGCGGGAGAACCAGATCGTCGGCCCGCTGGAGGATGCCTGGGCCCGGCTGCGCACCGCCCGGGCAGCGGAATCCGGCGAGACCATGCCGCGGACGGTCAATCTGATCACCGGCCCCTCGCGCACCGGCGATATCGAGCAGAAGATCCAGATGGGCGCCCACGGGCCGCGCCGTCTCCACGTGATTCTGGTCCGAGACTGAGCGCGGGGGCGGCCGGAGATGTCACGCCGGCGCCCGACGCCCGAGGAACTGGAGCTGTTCAACCGGGTGCTGGCCGATGCCAAGCGTCCGGATGAGAAGCGCCCCCGCAAACGCCGGGTGATCCCGGCGCTCGAGGAACTGGTCGAGCCGCCCGCTCCAAGACCGGAGCCGAAACGCGGCGCCACCGGCATCAAGACCGGTAAGAAAAAGCAACCGCAGCCGCCTGCCCCGCCGCCACCTGCGCCGAAACCCAAAATCCAGCCGGCCGCCCTGGGCGACCATGCCCACGGCCTGGCGCCCGGGGTCGACCGCCGGCTGCAGGTGCGGCTCAAGCGCGGTCAGGTGCCGATCGAAGGCCGGATGGATCTGCACGGGATGGGCCGGGACCAGGCCCAGGACGTGCTGAACGGGTTTCTCGCCCGCTCGGAGGCGATGGGCCATCGCTGCGTGCTGGTGATCACCGGCAAGGGCCGTCCGGACTGGCAGAAGACCCGGGAGCCGTTCGGCGAGGGCCGCGAGATCGGCGTGATCCGCCGCCTGCTGCCGGGCTGGCTGCGCGAGGGGTCGAATGCGGGCCGGGTGCTGGCGTTCTCCGCCGCCCAACCCAGGGACGGCGGGGCGGGTGCCTGGTACGTGCTGCTGCGCCGCAGGCGGGACCCGTCATGACCCCGCTCGGCGCCCGGATCCGGGTCCTGCGGTCGGAGCGGGGGCTGACCCTGGCCCAGATGGCGGCGGCCCTGCAGATCTCGACCGCCTATCTCTCGGCGCTGGAGCACGGCAAGCGCGGCGTGCCGACCTCGGGGTTTCTCGAGCTGGTGACGGCCTTCTTCGGCCTGGACTGGGACGAGGCGGAGGAGCTGAGGCGGCTGGCCGAGATCTCCCGCCCCAAGGTCGTCCTCGACACCTCCGGTCTCAGCCCGAAGGCGACCGAATTCGCCAACCGGCTCGGCAAGCGCATCCGGCATCTGGACGACAGCCGCCTGGATGCCCTGCTGGGGGACTTGGCGGACGAGTAGCGGTCAGTCCAGCTCGGAGGTGTAGGCCTCGACGGGCCGGACGATCTCGCCGTCCAGGATGGGGACGCAGTCGGGGGGAAAATCCGCGCGGAACCGGGCACCGAGCGCCTCCGCCGTGTCGAGAAATGCGTCCAGAAGGTCCATCGCACCGGTCGGCAGGTCGTGCAGCACCATCAGCGACCAGGGCTGGCTCCGACACTAGTCCAGGGCGGTCTCGACCCAGCCCTCGGGATCTGCCCAGTCGCGCGGAATCGAATTCCACAGCACGCAGGAATACCGCTCGGCCACCAGGTGATCGACCACCGAGCGTTTGAGCAGCCGCCGGTCCAGATTGCCGCCGCCGCCGAAGGGGCGGAACAGGCGCGTGGGCGTCCCGATCTCCTCCAGCAGCCGGTCGGTCGCGACGATCTCGGTCTCGACCACGTCGAGGGCCGGATTCTCGCCGAGCGGGACCGCGTGGGTGAAGGTGTGGTTCGCGATCCCGTGACCTTCGGCCCGGATCCGCCGCGCCAGGTCCTGCCCCACCGGATCGCCCAGCTTTCTGCCGAGAACGAAGAAGGTGCTGCGCAGCGACCGGGCCCGCAGGACGTCCAGCACCCTCGGCGTGACCTCCGGGTCGGGTCCGTTGTCGAAGGTCAGGGTCAGATCGAACATGGCGGAAACCTGCTGTTCTGGCGAAGAGGCGCGGTCTAGCGGCGCCGGGCGCATTGGGCGAGGGCGGCGATGCGGGCGACGTCGATCAGAGCCTGTCCGCATTCGGCCTCGGCCGGGTAGCCGGTGGTCTTGCAGAGCACCTCGGATCGGCCGAGCCGAGCCAGGGCGCGGGCCAGATCTTCGGAGCTCCAGATTCCGAGATGGCGGGTCATCGGCTCGGCGGCCTTCCAGAACACCGGCGGCCGCAGGGATTTCACCGCATCGCCGGGCGAGCGGCCGTCGGCGACCCGGCCGGAGGCCAGATGCAGGCGCTGGAAATAGCCCTGGGCGATCCGCAGAATGCGGACCGGGCTCTCGCCCTGGCTGAAGGCGCGGTCGAGCGCGTTGAGGATGCCGGAGGGCCGGCCGTCGGCGGCGGCGGAAACCAGCGCATCGACCGCCAAGGCGGCCCCGTCGCCGATCGCCTCGACCACCGTGTCCAGGTCGATCGACCCGCCCGGCCCGGCCATCAGCGCCAGTTTCTCGAGCTCGTTGCGGGAGGCGATCCGGTCGCTGCCCAGGCGTTCGGCCAGGTATTGCTCGGCATCCCGGTCGAGCCGGACCTGACCGGCCGTCATCGCCTCGCGGATCAGATTCAGCACATCCCGCGCCTCGTCGGCATAGCAGGCGATGGTGGCGAGGTCGCTGCGGCTGCCCTCGAACAGTTTGCGCAGCCCGGCGGGCTTCAGATCCCCGGCCTCGACCACGATCAGGCTGTCGCCGGTCGGGGCCTCCAGGGCGGCCTCCACCGCTTTCGCGGTTTTCTCGGACGCGCCCCGCACCCGCACGAGCCGGCGGCCGCCCATCAGGGATTGGGCCGAGGCCTCCGCCGCGATGCGGGCGTCGTCGCCGTCCAGATCCTCCGGCATCAGGGTGGAAACGTTGAACGGGTCGGACAGATCCGGAACCACCGTCTTGCAGATCCGCTCGGAGAGTTCCCGCACTTTGCCTTCGTCGGGGCCGTAGAGCAGCACGGCGCGGAGGCTCGGCGGCGGGGTCTTGACGAACCGCTCGACCTCGCCGGCCTTCAGCTTCATCGGTCGGCCCGGAGTCGGGAGGCCATCAGGACCCGCGCTCGAAGAACAAGGCCAGGCGCAGACGGACATCCTCCGCCAGCAGGACCATCGCCCGCTCGCGCGCATCCTTCTCGGCCTCGAGGGAGGCGAATTCGGATTCCGCGATCGGGAAACTGGTGATCCGCCGATTGTCGCCGCGCAGAACCGGCGCGTCGGTGGCCAGGTCGGTCAGGACCCATTTTATGTCCGCGGTATAGCGGCTGAAGGTAGACGTGGCATCCTTCAGGATCGCCAGATCGGCCTGGGTTTCCGTCAATGCAACGTCCAGACGGTACGCCGCCCGCGCCGCCCGGCCCCGTGGCAGCAGCTGATCGCGCAGCTCGTTCCGCAGGATCTGGCCCGACCGGTCTCGGATCGGCGGGATGTCGATGGCGGCCATCCTTTGGACGGACACCGCCTGTTTCGCGCCGGACGGCGCCTTGTAGAGCGGCTGGAATCCGCAGGCGGCCAGAACGCCGCCCAGAACCGCAAGAACCAGAATTCGCCGGATCATGGCCATGGCTCCCGCTGTCTCCTACGCGACGACGTTGACGATTTTGTCGGGAATGGCGATCACCTTGCGCGGCGGCTTGCCATCCAGGATACGCTGGACGTTCGGCAGGTCCATCGCCTGGGCGATCAGCGCGTCCTTGTCGGTCCCCTTGGCCACCTCGATGGTGCCGCGCAGTTTGCCGTTCACCTGCACGCCGACCGTGACGACCGTGTTCAGCGCCAGCGACGGATCGGCGTCCGGCCAGGGCGCGCCCGCCAGCAGGCCGTCCCGTCCGAGCTCGACCCAAAGCTGCTCCGCGATATGCGGGGTCATCGGGGACAGCAGGCGCACGGCGGTCTCCCAGCCGAAGCGCCGCACCCAGGCCTCGTCGTCGCCCGCCCCGTCCAGGGTCAGCAGCGTGTTGGTCAGCTCCCGGATCTGGGCCACGGCCGAATTGAACCGGAACCGCTCGACCGATTCCGTGACTCCCAGGATCGCCTTGTGGCAGGCCCGATGGGTGGCATCGGCCGCCACGGACATGTGCGAGGGTTTCGGCGCCTGGGGATCCGCGAGCGGGGCCGCCGGTTCGGTCACCGCCCGCCAGATCCGGTTGAGATAGCGCCAGGCGCCGTCCACGCCCGACTCCGTCCACTCCAGATCCCGCTCAGGCGGGCTGTCGGAGAGCATGAACAGCCGTGCGGTGTCGGCGCCGTAGGCCGCGATGATGCCGGCCGGATCAATCACGTTCCGCTTCGATTTCGACATCTTCTCGATCCGGCCGCCGGTGACCGGCAGCCCGCCCTCGACCGTGACCAGCGCGCCGTCCTCGGTGCGGGTCACCTCCTCGGGGAACAGCCATTTGCCGTCGGGACCCTTGAAGGTCTCATGGCAGACCATGCCCTGGGTGATCAGGCCGGCGAACGGCTCGCTGACGCCAAGATACCCGCAGTGCTTGAGGGCGCGGGTGAAGAACCGGGCATAGAGCAGATGCAGAACCGCATGCTCGACCCCCCCGATATACTGATCGACCTGCATCCAGTAATCGACCGCCTCGCGCCCGAAGGCCGTGTCCGCCTTGGGATCGCAGAAGCGCAGGAAATACCAGGAGGATTCGAAGAAGGTGTCGAAGGTGTCGGTTTCCCGCGTGGCGGCCCCGCCGCAGCCCGGACAGGTGGTGTCCTTCCAGGTCGGATGGCGGGCGATCGGGTTGCCGGGTTCGTCGAAATCGATGTCCTCCGGCAATTGCACCGGCAGCTGATCCTCCGGAACCGGCATCGGCCCGCAGCTCGGGCAATGGATCACCGGGATCGGACAGCCCCAATAGCGCTGGCGGGAGACGCCCCAGTCCCGCAGCCGGTAGGTGGTGGTGCGCTCGCCCAGACCCTGATCCTGCAGCCGGCCCGCGACCTCGGATTTCGCCGCCTCGATCTCCATGCCGTCCAGGAAATCGGAATTGAAGATGGTGCCGGGGCCGGTATAGGCCTCGGTGCCGATCTCGACGCCCGCCGGATCGGCCTTCGGCGGCAGCACCACCGGCAGCACCGGAAGATTCATCTTGCGCGCGAAGTCCAGATCCCGCTGGTCATGGGCCGGACAGCCGAACACCGCGCCGGTGCCGTAATCCATCAGCACGAAGTTGGCGACGTAGATCGGCAGGGTCAGGCCCGCGACGAAGGGATGCCTGACCGACAGGTCGGTCCGGAAGCCCTTCTTCTCGGCGGTCTCGATGGCGGCCTCGCTGGTGCCGCTGCGGTTGCAGTCGGCGATGAAGGCGGTGAGGTCGGGATTGCCGTCCGCCAGTTCGGCGGCCAGCGGATGGTTCGGCGAGATCGCGCAGAAGCTGGCGCCGAAGATGGTGTCCGGTCGGGTTGTGAAGACCTCGAGCCGGTCGGCGCGCCCCTCGATCTCGAAGCGGATATGGGCGCCTTCCGACTTGCCGATCCAGTTCCGCTGCATCAGGCGGACCTTGTCCGGCCAGCGGTCCAGATCGGTCTCGATGGCGTCGAGCAGCTCTTCGGCGAAATCGGTGATCTTCAGGAACCACTGGGACAGCTTGCGCTTCTCGACCAGGGCGCCGGAGCGCCAGCCGCGGCCGTCGATCACCTGCTCGTTCGCGAGCACGGTGTTCTCGACCGGATCCCAGTTGACCCAGCTCTCCTTGCGGTAGGCGAGCCCCGCCTTCAGGAAATCCAGAAAAATCTTCTGTTCGTGGCGGTAATAGGAGGGGTCGCAGGTCGCGACTTCCCGGCGCCAATCGTAGCTGAGTCCGATCGACTTCAGCTGGACCTTCATCGCCTCGACGTTCTCGTGAGTCCATTTATGGGGGTGGACCTTGCGTTCGATCGCGGCGTTCTCCGCCGGCAGGCCGAAGGCGTCCCAGCCCATCGGATGCAGCACATTGAACCCCTGCGCCGCCTTGTAGCGCGCCACCACGTCGCCCAGCGTGTAGTTCCGCACGTGACCCATGTGAATCCGCCCCGAGGGGTACGGGAACATCTCCAGCACGTAGTACTTCTTCTTCGTGGGGTCGACATCGACCTCGAAGCTGCCGGCCTCCGCCCAGGCGGATTGCCACCGGGCTTCGCTTTCCTTCACGTTATATCTCGACATGGCCGTTTCGCCGCCGCTTCCGTCCTGAGTGTTGTGCTTGAACCCGGCACCCGGCCGGATCGACTACTGACCCGAGGTCTGCTGTATCCGGATCTGTCGGGCCCGCGTCAGGATCACGTCCTCGAGATCCTTGCCCATGGCCTCGTCGGCGCGCGCATCGACCCAGCCATCCGTCCCCGTCTTCTGCTGCCGGAACACGTTTGCCCGGATGCCGTCGGAGCGCAGCGCCCGGTCCAGGATATAGACCGTGATCTTGAAGCGCTCATTCGGGCTTTCCGACGGATTGTACCAGTCGGTGATGATCACCCCGCCGAACGGATCCGCCGACGCCAGCGGCATGAAGGCCAGCGTGTCGAGCGAGGCCCGCCACAGGAAGGCGTTCACGGCGATGCCCGACCCCTGACCCGGATTGCTCGGCTCTCCCAGGGAGAACAGCTCGAAGCCGTCATCGCCCAGCAGGCTCTCCTGCTTCTCGTAGGTCGGCAGCCCGCCCGGTCCCGAGGTCGGATATTCGTATTCAACCGGAAGGTCCGACCCGCAGCCGGCGAGGCCGACCGTGGCGAGCAGCATCAGGCCCGCCGCCGGTCCGCGCCGAATCCGCGCCCAAGAGGTATCCGTGATCTGAGTCATTGACGCACCACCACCTTTTAATAGAGCCCTTGTATTAACTGCGGCGCGGAGCCTGCGCAATCATCGAAGCAGGTCCGCAGCCGGAGGCGCGCGCCACTGTCGGGGATTTCAGACCGTCCGCCCGGGGTGGAACGGCAGGCCCGCGGCCCGGTCCGGAGTCCAAATCGAGATCTCAAAACGGGCCGCCCTGCCTTGTTGTGGCATTTTCGTCACATTGAGACAGTTTTGCACCGAACATCGGCTTGGTTTTGTTGACGCGTCAGACCGGTAGGCATAGCAATACCGCCGACGCGATGGTCAAGACACTTCGGCAAGACGTCGTTTCTCGGGCCACGCGTGCCCGGATAACACCTCGAACTCGGGAGAATGGGGAAATGAAGAAGGTTCTTCTCGGCTCGACGGCCCTCGTGGCCGCGGGCGTGATGGCAACCGCACCTGCTTCGGCCGCTGAGAAGCTGTCGGCTAAGGTTGGCGGTTACATGGAGCAGTGGGTTGGTTACACCTCTGTTGACGACGACAACGCAGCTGCTGGCGATACCAGCGGTTTCGACGTCAAGTCCGACTCCGAAATTCACTTCAAGGGCGCGACTGTTCTCGATAACGGCATCGAGTTCGGTATCAACGTTCAGCTTGAAGCCAACAGCAACAGCGGCGATCAGATCGACGAATCCTACCTGATCGTTAAGGGTTCCTTCGGTGAGATCAACATCGGTTCCGAGAACTCGGCGATGTACAAGATGCACTATGCACCGAGCGAGTTCGGCATCGGCATCAACTCCGGTGACCAGTCCGACTGGACCCTGGGTTCGGGTTCCTCGATCTCGTCCTCGGGCACGTTCCGCGGTCCGTTCGGTTCGACCTATGTTGAGCCGGCTCGTGCCAACGACAGCGAAAAGATCACCTACTACACCCCGCGCGTCGCTGGGTTCCAGGTCGGTGCATCCTACTCGCCCGACACCAATCAGGACAGCAACTCGCTGACCGACAGCGATTCCGCTCTGACCAGCGGTGTCATGTTCGGTGCTAACTACGTCAACAACTTCGGTGGTTTCGACGTGGCACTGTCCGGTGGCTACGGTACCTTCTTGGACTCCCCGTCGGGTTCCAACGAGCCGGAAGCCTACTCGGCAGGCATCAAACTGGGTTACGCTGGCTTCGGCATCGGCGCATCCTGGGCTCGCTTCGATGACTCGGGCGCCAACGATGGCGACGCCTACAACCTGGGTGTGTCTTACTCGACCGGCCCGTTCGGTGTCAGCCTGAGCTACCTCAACGGCGAGCGTGAAGGCTCCGGTGCAGCCACTGCCAGTGGTTCGCAGGCCGAGCAGGACACGTTCATGCTGTCCGGCAAGTACGCGCTGGGCCCGGGTGTGACCGCTGCTGCTACTCTGGGTCACTCCGAGTACACCAGCTCGACCGCCGGCGTGTCCGACGTGGAAGCTACCTACTTCGTGACCGGTATTCGCCTGAGCTTCTAAGCTCGGACGGTTTCCGATCCGACTATCGGGGAAGGGGCTGCCCATTCGGGCGGCCCCTTTTCCTGTTGCGGGCCCGGTTTTCCATGGGCGGCCCGGAGGTCTTCCGTGGGCCCGCTCCGCGGCCCTTTTCTTTCGACGGACAGGCTGCTACTCCAGCTTTCAGAACATGCGGACCTATCATGGGAGCACAGGATGGAAGTCGGCTTCGAGGCGCTGGCGAAAAAGATCGACCGGGCGACCTTTCTGCGGGACCATTTCGATAAGGCGCCCTATGTCGAGCAGGGCGCGGTCTCGAACGTGGAGGCGCTGTTCTCCTGGGCCAAGATGAACGATCTGCTGGAGCGTCCCAAGCTTTGGGACGGCCGGTCGATGGAAATGGCCCTCAATCACAAGATGCTGCGTCCGGCCGACTACATGCGGCCGGGGATCGGGCGCACAGGCGACCAGATCATGCGGCCGGATCGCGGCAAGATCACCCATTTCCTGCGGCAAGGGGCGACGATCGTCCTGGACTTCCTGGAAGGCATCGATCCCGAGATCGCCGCCCTGACCCGCTGCATCGAGCGCCTGACCGGCACCAACACCTCCTGCAACGTGTTCTGTTCGTGGAAGGCGGTGCCGGGCTACGGCAGCCATTTCGACACGATGGACGTGTTCGCCGTCCAGATCGAAGGCGAGAAGACCTGGAATCTCTACGACGGCCGGTTTCCCGAAGCCACCTCCGTTCCCGGCCTGCGCAGCAATGACTTCAGCCCCGAGAAGCTCAACGAGATGCGCGGTTCGGTGGTCCGGACGGTGACCATGCGCCCCGGCGATCTGCTGTACATCCCCCGGGGCGTGTTTCACGACGCCTTGGCGACGGATCAGGCGTCTCTGCACCTGTCCTTCGGCGCCACCCATTCGGTCGGGTTCACGGTTGTGCAGATGCTGGGGGCCGAACTGCAGCGCGATCCCTATTTCCGGCGGAAGATCCCGCATTTCGAGGACCGCGCCGAGCTGGACGTCTATCTCAAGGGGATCGGGCAGGCGCTCAACGCGGCCCTGGCGGACCCGAAATTCGGCGACTTCCTGGTCGGCTACCTGAAGGACCGGGCGTTCGAGAAGGTGATGGGCTATCGGTTCCCGGACCGCAGTTCCGACCAGTACTTCTTCGTCACCCGGCATATGCCGACCCTGTCCGAGGAGGGTGGGAGGCTTGTCGTCGCGGCCCGCGACGGGCGGATTCCCCTGGATCCCGCCGATGCGGCGATGGTCTCCTGGATCCTGGAGCGCGAGGCCTTCTGGCTGTCCGAGCTGTCGGCGGCCCATGGCGGGCGCGGTCCGGCGGGCGAGGCGGCGCTGAAGGCGCTGGTCGCCGGGCACGTTCTGTACCCGGTTCAGGTCTGAGGGATGGCCGGCGGCTCATGATGACACCCGACGCAGATATCAGAGGCGGCATCATGTGGCTCGCCTCCTACCCGAAATCCGGCAACACCTGGATGCGGGTGTTTCTGGAAAATCTGTTTCGGAACGAGCCGGAGCCGATCTCCATCAACGATTTCCGGGTCGCGCGCTATGGCGATGTGGAAGTGGCCATGTACGAGCACGTGACCGGCCGGCCGTTCTCCGAGCTGACCGACGACGATATCCACAGCCTGCGCTACGACTGCCAGAAGCTGCTGGCGCAGCGGCCCGAAAGCAGTTTCGTGAAGACCCACAACTGTATCGGCGACTACAACGACAAGCCCTTGATCTATCTGAACCTGACCGTCGGCGCGATCTACGTGGTGCGGAACGTCTTCGATGTGGCGGTCTCGGCCGCCCGGCATTTCGATGCCAGCATCGACGACACGGTCGAAGGCCTGTGCCGGGAGGGCATGAACACCCCGACCACGGCAATGGCGGCCTTCCAGGTGCTGAACTCCTGGTCGACCCATTACCGGAGCTGGAATGAGGTTCCGGGTTTCGAGCCGTTGCTGGTGCGCTATGAGGACCTGCGGGCGAAGCCGCTGAAGACCTTCGGGAAGGTCACCAGATATCTCGGTCTGAACACTGCCCCGGAGCGGATCAAGAGGGCGATCCGGTTCTCGAGCATCTCCGAGCTTCAGAAGCAGGAATCCAGGACCGGCTTCAAGGAGCGGGTGCGCGAGAACCAGAAATTCTTCCATTCCGGCGATGTGGGCGGCTGGCGCAAACATCTTGAGGCGCGGCATGTGGCCCGGCTGATCGAGGCGAACGGCGAGGTCCTGACAAAGCTCGGCTATCTCAAGTCCGGCAAACCGGTCTTCTGATCCATGGCCCGTTCCCCCGGCCCGAACGCGCGCGCCGTCCTGCAGCGGGCAGAACGCGCGGTTTCCGATCGGGATCCGCTGCCGGTGCGGGCCGACCACCGGATCTTGATCGGCTCCCGGGCGACGCCGGCACCGCTCCTCTACCGTCTGGGCATTCTGGAGGCCGAGGCGGGCCGTGCCGACCTGGCAGTATCCTTGATCGAGGCGGCCCGGCTGCGTGCGCCGGGCGATCCGAACATCCTCATCAATCTGGCCCAGATCACCCTGGCGACCGGCGACGCGGCCCGCGCCATCGCGCTCCTGACCCCGCTTCCGGAGGAGCTGCGCCGGAACCCGGCGGTGGCGCGGATCGAGGGAATCGCGCATGCGTCGGTCGGCGACCATGAGGCGGCGGTTCCCCGTCTGGATCTGGCCAGACGCGCCGCGCCCGACGATCCGGTTCTGCTGAACAATCTCGGGGTCTGTCTGCGCGCGCTCGGCCGCATGCGGGAGGCGGTCGCGGCCTTCGAGCGGGTGCGTGCCCCGGGCGTGGAGCTGCGGATCAACCTGTCGGGTCTGCTGATGCAGCTTGACCAGGCGGAACGGGCCCGGGCCGTTCTCGCGGACGGCCTGAGCGAGACGCCGGAGGCGGCCGCCCTGCACCGGCAGTTGGCGCTGGCGGCGCGGGCCCTGTCCCAACCGGTCCCGGCGGAGCGGGCGGCCCGCAGAGCGGTCCTTCTGGAGCCGGGGGTGGCGGCGCATGCCGCCGTGGTGGCCGACCTGGCGGAGAACCGGGCCGATCTGGAACGCGCTCGGTCCTGGGTCGAGCGCGCGCTGAGTCTCGATCCAAGCACTACCTCTGGGCGTCTTCTAAAAGCCCGAATACTAAGGCGCTTGAAGAAGTCCGAGCAGGCGGTAGTGTTGGCGCGAAACTGGTTGGAGACGGAGTCGGAACCGGCCCGTCGGTACCCGTTGCTGTTCGAGCTGGGGCAGGCTCTGGACACGCTCAACCGACCGGCGGAGGCCTATGCAAGCTTTGCCGCGGCAAATGTGGCACAACGGGATGCCACGCCCGCGCGGATCGGAGACGCCGACCGGATCCTGGACCAGATCCGCGCCCTGGACGCCCTGCTCGACGGCGGCTGGCGGGCGCAACCGGACGGCATCGGCGAGAGACTGGTCGGTGCCGACGCGCCGGTCTTCCTCGTGGGCTTCCCGAGATCGGGCACCACCCTGCTGGATCAGGTCCTGGACGCCCATCCGGACATCACGGTGATCGAGGAGCGCCCGCTCATCCCCGAAACCATCGCGCGACTGGGGGAGTTCGGCAAGCACTACCCTGAGGGATTAGAGAGCCTTACGGGATCCGAGATCAAAAACCTGCGGGATCATTACCTGGCGGCGCGGAACCGGCTGATCGATCCGTCCCCCGGGACCATCGTGATCGACAAGATGCCGTTGAATCTGGCGCATGCCGCGCTGATCAGACAGGTCTTCCCGGAAGCCCGGTTCATCCTGTCGCTGAGGGATCCCTGCGATGTGGTCCTGTCGTGTTTCATGCAGGCCTTCCAGCTGAACGACTGGATGGCCGCCTTCCTCAGCCTGGACCGGGCGGCGGAGCTGTACGCAGCGGTTTTCGGCCATTGGGAGCGGGCCTGCGAAACCCTGACTCTGCCGCATGTCCGGATTCGCTACGAGGATATGGTGGCCGATCTGGAAGCCGCGGTGACGCCGGTCCTCGGCTTTCTGGGCCTGCAGTGGCGCGTGGACCTGGCCCGGTTTCACGACCACGCCCGCACCAGGACCCGCCTGGCGACCCCCAGCGCCGGCCAGGTGACCCGCCCGATCTACACCGATGCGTTGGCGCGGTGGCGGCGGTATGCTGAGATCGAGGGCGCGCCGATGCGGGCCGTTGCCGGGCGGCTGGCCGAGGAACGGCGCCGCTACGGATATCTTGAGGGACCGGACACATCACCGAACGGGAGCGACGGATGAGCGACCAGATGCCTGATATCGCGCGGAATCTTGCGGATGTGAAGGCCCGCATCGCGGCCGCCGCGGAACGGGTGGGGCGGCACGCCCGGGAGGTCGAGCTGATCGCCGTCGGCAAGGTGCAGCCCGACGAGCGGGTGGAGGCGGCGCTGCTGGCGGGGCAGCGGGTGTTCGGTGAGAACCGGGTGCAGGAGGCCAAGGGCAAGTGGCCCGGTTTCCGGGAGACGTTCGACGGGATCGAGCTGCATCTGATCGGGCCGCTGCAGACCAACAAGGTCGCCGAAGCGGTGGCGCTGTTCGACATCATCCAAACCGTGGACCGGCCGAAGCTGGCCCAGGCCCTGGCCAAGGAAATGGAGAAAACCGGTCGCCGGCCGGGCTGCCTGATTCAGGTGAACACCGGCGAGGAAGACCAGAAAGCCGGCATTCTTCCGGCCGACGCGGACGCATTCATCCAAGAATGCCGAGCCGAATTTAATTTACCAATCAGAGGGTTGATGTGTATTCCACCGGTCGATGACGAGCCGTCGCCGCATTTTGCGCTGCTCCGGGAGATGGCCCGGCGCCACGACCTTCCGGTTCTGAGCATGGGCATGAGCGGGGATTACGAACTGGCCGTGGAACTGGGCGCGACCCATGTGCGGGTGGGGACCGCGATCTTCGGGGCGCGGGATTACGGCTGACCGAGCGCTCGGAGGTTCGGTGCCGAGGTCACGGGATTTCCCGGATCTCCATCGGCGTTTCCGGTCCGATGCGGTCGAGTAGTGCCAGCAGGTCGGACCGCGCCAGGGCGACGCAGCCCTCCGTCGGCGTCAGACCCGGGCGGGCCAGATGCAGGAAGATGGCGCTGCCGCGACCCGGGATCGGGGGGGCGTCGTTGTAGCCGATGACGAGGATCAGATCGTAGATCTCGTCCTCGCGCCACAGAACCTCATGGCCGCTGGCCGCCGGAAGCAGGATCAGCCGGTTGTAGGTTTCCGGGTGGTTGCAGTCGTCGCCCCATCCGTAGTCGCGCTGCAGGGGGATCGGATGCAACCGGCCGGGCGGCGGCGGGGCGCGGTCCGGACGGTAGAACAGCGATCGGAGCGGATAGCGGCCCGGCGGCGTGCCGCCATCGCCTTCGCGCTTGGCCTCGGTGATGCCGGAGCGGCCCAAGGCGCACGGGAAGACCAGGTCTTCAAAGCGCAGCAGGCCCTTCGTCTCTCCAGCCTTGGCTTCAACCGAAATGCACATCTGGATCCCCCTTCCGTCGTGCGGTCTGCGTCCGAAGTCTTGTCATCTATCCGTCAGTCGGGGTTTCGCTCCCCCGGCATGTGGTCATGTTCTGCCGACGGCCGGTTCCGGGGCCGGGTCGGCCTTCATCGTATCGTACTGATCCAACGCCTGGGTCATCCAGCTGCCCACCGAACCGGGGGCGGTGGCCGGGCCGGACACCGGGGTCCGGTTGGCGAGTGTGGGCGCGTCCGACGGCGCGCGCCGCGCGGTCCCGGCATCGCGCAGATCGGCGGTATCGATGTCCAGCCGCAGGCTCTGCCGGATCGCCATGGCGTCCATGGCGGCGGGTGACAGTGCGCCCGGCGCAGTATTGCGCACGGTGTTCTGGGCGGCGGTCTGAGGGTTGCCGTTGGCGCGAATGAAGGCGTCCAGGCGGTTTGCCGCGGCCCCGCGGAAATCGTTCGGATCGGACTCGGCGGCGGCCGTGGCGGTCATGGTGGTCTGAGCAGTCTGGGCAGTCTGGTCGGTCTCGGCCTTCTGCTGGCCGTTGGCGGCGGTGATTCCGGCAGCATCGGTCACCGTGCCGAGCTCCGATCCCGGCGGCAGATCGGCCGGGCTGTCGCCTTCGAGCCAGGCCAACATGGTGCCCATCATATCCTTGCCGGTCTCTTCTTCCATTGCCCCGTTCATGGCGCCGGCCAGAAGGCTGAGCGGCCCGCCCCACAGAAACCCGCCGGCCGCGTGCGCCGCCGGGGACATCTGATCGCCGGTGATCTGGCGGTAAATTCCGCCGACGACCGGCAAATGTTGCAGGGGGTTGATCACGTCGAGAAGGTCGAAGAACCCCAGATCCTGCTCTTCGCCATTGGGCTGACGGAAACCATGGGCGTCGGCTTCACCGGCCGCCATCTGCTCCCGCATCCAAGCCGGTTCCTCGGGTTGTGCGGGACGCGGCGCGGCGGCGACCGGCGCGGATTTGCCGGCCTCGCTGCCGGAAACGGATCCGCGCGCCGGCGGAAGGGCCGGCCGGGGATGGACCATGATATCGGGGGCAATGCTCATCTCGCGCTCCTCTCAGGGGGAGATCACGCAATCACCATGCCAACCGAGGCGGCAGATCGTGCCCAGCCCTCAGAGCAGATGCCCCGACCGCTCCGCCTTGGTCCGAAGGTAGCCTTCATTATGCGGGTTCGCCGGGAAAACGTGGGACACCCGCTCCACCACCTGAACCCCGCAGGCCGCCAGGTGGTCGATCTTGCGCGGATTGTTGGTCAGCAGCCGCACTTTGTCGACGCCCAGCTGCCGCAGCATCTCGGCCGCCTCGAAATAGACCCGCTCGTCATCGTCGAATCCCAGGGCGGTGTTCGCATCGACCGTGTCCGCTCCCAGATCCTGCAGGGCATAGGCCTTCAGCTTGTTGATCAGCCCGATGCCGCGCCCCTCCTGGGCGAGATAGAGCAGAATCCCGCCGCCGGCCGCCGCGATCATGCGGATGGCACCGCGCAACTGATCGCCGCAATCGCAGCGCAGGCTGCCCAGCAGATCGCCGGTCACGCATTGCGAATGCAGCCGGACCAGCACCGGCGCGTCCGGGTCGACGGGCGTGGGTTCGGAAGCGCCGTCGGGGCCGATCTGAATGGCGATATGCTCGGTGCCGCCGTCCAGGGGCCGGAACGCGATCAGCTGTGTGTTCTCGGCATCGGCCAACGGGACCCGGACATCGCCCGCCCGCACCAGCCGTGCCGCGGTCTCCGGGCGATGGGCGTCGACCGCCGGCCGTTCGACCACCAGCAGGGAGCGTTCGAAGGCCCAGGCCTCCAGTCCGGCCGGTATCACCGCCGGCACCGTGGCGATCATCACGCAGGGCAGCAGCCGGGCCAGCTTGGCCAGCCGGAGGCCGACCGCCGCCGGATCGTCCTCCCGTTCCGGCAGGACCGGGAGCCCGGCCAGCGCCGGCGGCAGGTTCGAGCCGGGCGCCACGGTGGGATCGGCCAGGGCCAGGATCTCGTCGACACCGGTGCTGGGCGACAGGGCGAGGGTGAGGGTCTGGGCCCGGGTGGTCATCCCCAGGGCGGTGGCGCGGTTGCCGGTGATCGCCAGCGACGGCTCCGAGCCGGCCAGGCCGGAGAGCCGCGCCCGGCTGCCCTCGATGGTCATCTCGGCGGCGGTGACGAGGGCGATCCGGTCCAGCTCCCGTCCGGCCCGCACCACCACCACGCCGCCCCGCCGCAGCTCGGCGATGGCGCGGTCGACGGCCAGTTGGTCACGGGCGCGGCCGCTCGGATGGGTGGCGCCTTCGGCGATCGGGGGCGGGCTGGTCGGGACTGTTGTCATGGACCGGATATCTGCGACAGGTCCCGGCGGGTCAAGCCATAATCGGTCCACGGGTCTTGCACGGCCCGCGCGCCCCGGCCAAAGTCCGCCGATGTTCCGCTCGGTTTATTGGAGGCGTTCCGCATGTCGACACCCGCTCCGCCGGTCTTCGGGGCCTACGATCAGGCCGCCCTCGACCGGGAATACAACAACCGGGACAAGGTGGTCGACGCCGCCGGGATCGGCGCCCGCTGGACCGAGACGGGGGCCGAGGTGCGGCGGCTGATGTCCTGTGAGACCGACGTGGATTACGGGCCCCACCCCAGGCAACGCTACGATGTGTTTCCGGCCGAGGGGCGTGAGCGTCCGATCCTGGCCTTCATCCACGGCGGCTACTGGCACAGCCGGGAGAAGGATCTGGTCCATTTCCTGGCCCCGCCCTATGTGGCGTCGGATGTGACCTTCATCTCGATCGACTACCGGCTTTGCCCGGAGGTGGGGATCGGCGACGTGGTGGCCGATGTCGCCGAGGCCCTGCGCCATATCCATGCCAATGCCCGGACCTATAACGGCGATCCGCGCCGGATCCACGTGGCCGGACATTCGGCGGGCGGGCATCTGACCGCGATGATGTGCGGGCCGCGCGGGGTGCCCGAGCTGCTGAAGGGCGGCTGCTCGATCTCCGGCCTGCACGATCTGGAGCCGATCCGGCTGAGCTATCTGAACGAACAGCTCAATCTCGCGCCCGGCGACGTGCCGGGGTTGAGCCCGATCGCCCTGACCGAGGAGATCGCGGCGGGGACCAGGCTGCCGCCGCTGATCGCCACCGTTGGCGGCGACGAGGGCCCGGAATACCTGCGGCAGCGGGATCAGCTGGTGGCCGCCCTGCACGCGAAGAAGCAGCCGGCGCTGGCGGTCGAGGTGCCCGGTGGCAACCATTTCACCGCCCTGGAAGCGTTCGGCGATCCGCATCACGAGCTGTGTCTGGCCATGCTGCGCCAGATCCACGCCCCGTCGCTGTAAGAGGGCCGACGGATGGCGCGGGCGATCTTCAACGGCGTGGTACTGGCCGAGAGCGACGAGACGATCTCGATCGAAGGGGTCGAGTACTTTCCGCCCGACACCGTCAAGCACGAGCATCTGGAGGCGACCCGGACCCGCACCGCCTGCCCCTGGCGCGGGGTCGCGACCTACTACACCGTGCGGGTCGGCGACAGGGAGGATCGCGACGCCGCCTTCGCCTACACGAGAACGAAACGCAAGGCCCGCCGGATGGAGGGCTATGTGGCGTTCTGGAAAAGTGTGGACGTGGAAGCGTGAGAGACCATTTAAGGCTATAGTCGCTTCGGGTACGAAACGAATCACGCGCAAAAAACAGCGGACGGGATGATGACCACACGACGGAAGATCCTGCTTGTCGACGACGACGAACCCCTGCGGACCACCCTGTCCGAGCAACTGCAGCTCCACGAGGAATTCCTCACCATCGAGGCCGGTGACGGCGCCGGCGGCCTGCACGCGGTCAAGGACGGGCATTTCGACCTGATCCTGCTCGATGTCGGCCTGCCGGACATGGACGGCCGCGACCTGTGCCGGCTGATGCGCAAACAGGGGGTCAAGGCGCCGATCATCATGCTGACCGCCCAGGACAGCGATTCCGACACCATTCTCGGACTGGACGCCGGGGCCAACGATTACGTGCCGAAACCGTTCAAGGTGGCGGTGCTGCTGGCCCGCATCCGCGCCCAGCTGCGCCAGCACGAGCAGAGCGACGACGCGGTCTTCACCATCGGCCCCTACAGCTTCAAGCCGGCCGCCAAGATCCTGCACGACGAGGCCCGCAACAAGAAGGTGCGGCTGACCGAGAAGGAAACCGCCATCCTGAAATACCTGTACCGGGCCGGCGACCGGATGGTGAAGCGGGACACCCTGCTGAACGAGGTCTGGGGCTACAATGCGGGCGTCACCACCCACACCCTCGAGACCCATGTCTACCGGCTGCGGCAGAAGATCGAACCGGACCCGGCCCGCACCAGCATCCTGGTGACCGACAGCGGCGGGTACCGGCTGATCCCTTAGCGGTCCGACTCCTCGTCACGTCTTCAGTCCGGGCGGCTGCGGCCCAGCTTCAGCAGGATCAGCCCCAGCACCACGGCGCCGCCCGCGGCGAGCGCGGTGATGCTGCCGAACACCACCCCGCTCATCTCCCATTGGCCGGTCCAGAGCAGCACCTGCGGCAGCAGCATCGGGCCGATCAGCACACCCATATTGCGGCCGGTCATCAGCACCGCGAAGGCGTTCGGCCCGGCCCGTTTCGAGCCCAGGATGGTGCTGGGCAGGGCGAACAGGCAGACCGGCGTGAAGCCGATGCCGATTCCGTAGAGCACCAGCGAGACCGCCCCGAGCGTGATCGTGTCGGTCACCGGCAGCGCGAACCAGACTGCGGCCTGCAGGCATATTGAGGTGATCAGCATCAGGGCCACCGGCACCCCCCGGCGCAGCGCCCAGGAGGTCAGGATCGCGAACACCAGCAGGATCGCCACCGGCACCGAATAGGCCAGGGTGGCGAGGTTGGGGCTCAGCCCGTGCCGGTCCACCAGGAATTTCGGCAGCCAGGTCATGTAGGCGAAATACTGCGCCGACCACAGGGTGAACAGGGCCGCCCCCAGGCTCAGTGCCGCCCATTCCAGCCCGCTGATCCGCACCGGGGTGGCGCCTGCGGCACTGGCCGGCGGCTTGAGGTCGAGCGAGGCGCGGCCGCCGGTCTGAATCGAGATCGCCCAGAACCCGAGGGAGAGGGTCGCCCCGGCCGTGGCCAGCCACAGCAGCCGCCAGCCGATGGTGATCTCCGCCAGCGGCACCAGCGCGCTCGCCGCCAGCTGGCCGACCGGAATCCACATGGCCGAGAGGGCGATCGCCAGCGGCAGATGCTTCGGTGCCGCGTTCCGGCTGGTGTAGACCGGGCCCGCCACCGCGAACACGGCGAAGGCCAGACCTTCCAGCGCCCGGGCCCCCAGCATGACATAGCCGTCGCCTGGGATGGCGAGGGCCAGCGCGTTCCCGGACAGCGCCAGGCCGAACCCGGCGGCCAGCAGCAGGATGGCGCCGTAGCGCTGCATCAGGCGGCCGATCAGCAGGGTCGCGACCAGCCCGATCGCCGCGTAGATCGACATGAAACCGCCGGCCAGGGTCGGCTGGTAGTCGTAGGTCGCCAGCATTTCCGGCAGCATCGGCGGCAGCTTGAACTGCTGGAAGGCCGCCAGCGATGCCAGCAGAAATCCGAACATCACGCCGGTCCAATTGGTCCGCATGTCTGTTTGGGTCGAGGAGGGCATGGGGAATTCCGCTGTCGGACAGGGGCTGTGGACCTCGGCAGGGGGCCGGGGATGGCGGCACGGTCGCCGGCATAGGGTGGTAAGGCCTTTGTATCTCAGTGGCCCCGTTTGGACATGGGCCGCAGTCTGCGCGACAGCCTCGGCCGCTGCAAGCGGTGACGTTCCAGGCCGGGGAGCAATGTGTTATGACGAATTCGAAAGGCTGTCAGGCGGATTTTCTGGAGGACGGGGTGAGCGGGAACGATGTCGAACTCCGTATCTGGGGCGCGCGCGGCAGCCTGCCGTGCCCGGGGCCCTCGACCGTGCGCTATGGCGGTAACACCTCCTGTGTCGAAGTTCGAATGGGCGGTCGCCTGGTCATCCTCGACGGCGGCAGCGGCATCCGCGGGCTCAGCGCCAAGATGCGCCACGAGGCGCCGATCGAGGCGGACGTGCTGCTCAGCCACTATCACCTGGATCACATCATGGGGCTGCCGTTCTTCTCGGCCGCCTTCAAGCGGGAGAACACCCTGCGGTTCCGGGGCGCCCGGCTCGACACCAATATCACCTTGCGTCAGATCCTCGCGAAGATGATGTCGCCGCCGCTGTTTCCGGTGCCGATCGAGGTCTATCAGGCCACCACCAGCTTCGAGGAATTCGATCCCGGCGACAGCTTCGAGCTGCCGGGCGGCATCCGGGTCGAGACCCGGGGGCTCAACCATCCCGGCGGCGCCTGCGGCTACCGGCTCAGCTTCGGCGGGATCGTGATCGCCTATGTGACCGATACCGAGCATGTGCCGGGCGAGGACAGCGAAAGCGCGCTGGCCCTGATGCAGGGTGCGGACGCGGTGATCTACGACGCCACCTATACCGACGAGGAATTCGAGACCTATCGCGGCTGGGGACATTCCACCTGGCGCGAGGCCAATCGGCTGGCCGAACTGGCCGGGGCCGAGACCATGATCCTGTTTCACCACGACCCGACCCATGATGACGCGGTTATGGATCGGATCGCCGTCGAGGCGGCGGAGGATCGGGCGAAGACGATTGTTGCCCGTGAGGGGCTGATACTCACGTGGTAGGCCTGTCCGCATGATTCCTAAGTCTCTGAAACGCAAGATCAATGCCGTTTCAACCGCACTGGGTATGACCCGGCGTGGCGTGTTCGTGCCGCATCGGTATGCCCACTCCCTTCTGCCCGATCTGCCGGTCCCGGAACTGGAGCCGCTGTTCCGCGCGGCGCAGCCCGGCATGGTCGACCTGCTGGCCGAAATGGACGGCTACCGGGAGCGCTGGGAGGCCTTTTCGGGGGCCGAACCGCCGGATCCCCGCTGGGAGCAGTCCTGGTTCCCCGGATTGGACGGGGCCGCGGCCTATTCCATGGTCCGAAAGCACCGGCCCCGCCGGATTCTGGAGATCGGCTCTGGCCATTCGACCCGGTTCCTGGCCCGGGCGATCCTGGACGGCGGATCGGACACCGAACTGTTCTGTATCGACCCGGCGCCCAGGGCGTCCATCGCCGCACTGGAAGCGCAGTTTTTCAGCAGGACCCTGCAGGAAACCGAGCTGTCGGCACTACCGGAACTGGCGGCGGGCGATGTGCTCTTCGTCGACTCCAGCCATCTCGCCCTGCCGGGCTCGGATGTGGACCTGATCTTCAGTCGGCTGCTGCCGCGACTGCCGGCGGGGGTTCTGGTCCATGTCCACGACATCCTGCTGCCGGATCCCTATCCGGAGACCTGGCGCTGGCGGGTCTACGGCGAGCATCTGCCGGTGGCGTCCTGGCTCGCGGCCGGCGGGCTGCGTGTGGTGTTCTCCAGCGCCTGGGCCCGGTCCAGGATGGCGGACCTGCTGCCGCCGGCGGTGGCCGCGATCCCGAGGCCTGTGGAGGCGATCGAGACCAGTCTCTGGACCGTCAAAACAGTGCCCGCGATCACGGAGAACTGAGGCGATGTGTAGGCCCGGGCGGAGTAGAGTGCGGCCGTGAGCACCGACACCCGACCCTCCGCCGCCCTCGAGGCGCCGCCGGAACCGCCGCAGGCGGAGATTCCGTCGATTGCGCCCCTGCAGGGTATGCGCCTGCCGCCGCGGGTCCAGGACGCGCTCAGACGGCAGCAGCGTTCCAGCGAAATCCTGATCGGATGGGTGCAGCTTGCCGTTGTGGCCGCCTTCGGCACCCTGTACTGGCTGTCCCCCAAGACCTTCCCCGCGGAGGCTGAATTCGTGCCGATTCCGTGGGTTCTGGGCGCCTATGCCGCCTTCACCCTGCTGCGGCTGATCCTCGCTTATCGGATCGAACTGCCCAACGGGGTGCTGGCCCTGTCGGTGATCGTCGACATGGCGCTGCTGATGGGCACGATCTGGAGCTTCCATCAGCAGTACATGCAGCCGGCGGGTTTCTATCTGAAGGCCCCGACCCTGCTCTACGTGTTCATTTTCATTGCCTTGCGGACCCTGCGGTTCGAGCCGGTCTTCGTCGCCCTGTCCGGCGGCGTGGCGGCCCTGGGGTGGATCGGGATGGTGGTCTACGCGATCCATTTCGACCCCGCCGCCGCCCCGGTGACCCGGGATTACGTGTTCTATCTGACCTCGAACGCGATCCTGATCGGCGCCGAATTCGACAAGGTGATCTCGATCCTGATGGTCACCGGCATTCTGGTCTGGGCGATCGTGCGGGCCCGGCGGCTGCTGGTGCGCTCGGTCACCGACCAGCTGGCGACAGAGGAACTGTCGCGGTTCATGGATCGGGACGTGGCCGCCCGGATCGCCGATATGCGCAGCGACATGGCGATCGGCCACGGGGAGATCCGCGACGCCGCGGTCGTGCAGGTCGATATCCGCGGCTTCTCGGCGCTGTCGAACCGGATCGAACCCCATGAGGTGCTGACGATCCTGTCCGAGTATCAGGCCCTGGTGGTGCCGATCCTGCGCCGGTACGGCGGCAGCATCGACAAGTTCCTGGGCGACGGCATTCTGGCCAGTTTCGGGGCGACCAATCCCAGCGGGACGGCGGCGGCGGATGCGGTGCGGGCGGTCGAGGCGGTGGCGGAGGCCCTGTCGCACTGGCAGTCGGCCCGGGCGGCGCGCGGTGCGCCGGCACCCGGCTACGGTCTGGCGGCGGCGTCCGGACGGGTGGTGTTCGGGGCGGTGGGGGATGCCGACCGGCGCGAGATCACCGTGATCGGGCGCGCGGTCAACCTGTCCGCCCGGCTGGAGAAGCACACCAAGATCGAACAGGTCAAAGCGCTCTGCGATCACGAGACCTACGACCGGGCGAAATCCCAGGGCTACCGGACGGGCCGTCCGCACCGGATCCTGTGGTCCCGTGCGGTCGAGGGTGTGGATACTCCCATGGACCTGGTGGTCCTGGCGTCCTGAGCCCTCAATCCTCGAACACCACCGAATCCGGCTGGGCCCCCAGCGCCTCGAGATCCGCGGAGACGCTCTCCACCATCTTGGGCGGGCCGCAGACGTAGAAGGACTGGCCGAAATCGGTCACATGCTTTTTGAGGAAGTCCCGGTCGACGAGACCGCGGGCGAGCGCGCTGTCCGGCTGATCGGTGACGGTGAACAGGCAGTCCAGCCCCTCCATCGCCTCGAATTCCTCGCGCATGATGATGTCGCGCTCGGTCTTGTTGGAAAAGATCAGCCGGTTGCCGGCGAGATCGCCCTTCGCGGCCAGATCGCGCAGGATGGCGATGAACGGGGTGACTCCGGCGCCACCGGCGATGAAGGTGCCCGGTCCCGTGTACTTGATCGCGCCCCAGGGCTCGTCGATCAGCAGCCGGTCGCCTTCGCGCAGGCCGCCGATCTGCTGCGTCACCCCGCCATGGTCGTCATAGACCTTGATGACGAACTGGAGATGATCGGCGTCGGCCAGGGCCGTGAAGGTGAACGGCCGGGTCTCTTCGCGCCATCCGTTCCTGTCCAGCGCCACATCTGTCGCCTGGCCCGGCGTGAAGCGATAGCCGTCGGGTTTTTCGACGGTCAGCCGAACCACATCATGGGTCACGGCCTCGGTCTTGGTGATAGCGATAGGGGTAGGCATCTCAGCGTTTTCCTCTTTCCGGTTGTGCTTTTCACCTAAGCGCGTCCGGGCAGATGACAAGGCATGAGCTGGCGTTCCGCGCGCTATGCGGATGTCGCGGGACGATCTCGGCTGAGAGCCGGTGCCGCCTGTCCCTCCCACAGAACGCGCTCAGTCGGAAAGTGCACGCGGACCGTGGTGCCGACGTTCAGCTCGCTCTCGATGGTCAAAGTGCCGTCATGCAGGGCCATCAGGGAGGAACAGATCGGCAGACCCAGTCCGACTCCTCCGTGGTCTCTGCTGTGGGCATCGGCGACCTGTCCGAACGGCTCGAGGATGCGTGGGATGTCCTTCTGCCCAATTCCAATTCCGGTATCGCTCACCGAAATCACCATGCCGACATCCGTCTGCGCCGCACAGTCCAGCCGAACCGCGCCGTTCGCCGCGGTGAACTTGATCGCGTTGTTCAGGAGATTGAGCAGCACCTGCTTGATCCGCCGCCGATCGCCAAAAAGCGGGGGCAGGGTCTCGGGCACCCGGGTTGTGATCTGAATGCGATGGTCCGATACGCTCTGCCGGACCAGGGCAATCACCTCATCGACCAGGGCCCGGACGTCCAGAGTCTCTTCTTCGATTTCCAAGGCGCCGATCTCGATCCGCGAAACATCGAGAATATCACTGATCAGCCCTGTCAGATGGCTGCCCGCTTGGTGGATCATCTCGACAGCCGCAATGTTCTTCTTGCCCCCAAGCGAGCCCAGCATCTCGCTCGACAACATCTCCGAATAGCCAAGGATCGCATTCAACGGGGTGCGGAGCTCATGGCTCATATTGGCGAGAAACTGGGATTTCGCCGCGTTTGCCCGCTCGGCTTCTTCTTTGAGCGCGATCAGTTGCGCAGCGAGCTCCCGCTGTTCCGTGATTTCCGATCCGGTTCCGCGATACCCCCGAAACCTGCCGTTCTCAAAGACCGGGGTGCCGTTGATCGACAGCCAGACAACCGATCCATTCGGCTTGACCCTCGGATGCACGAAATTCCGGAACGGACGGCGGGCCTCCAGATTTTCGAGATGGTCGCGCCAGTCCGCGTCCGTGGCGCCGGGATTGCCGTTCTCAGCCCGTGTAATCCCTAGAAGCGCGGTCTGGGGAACCCCGGTCACTTCCGTGAACCGGTGGGAAAAGTACGAGAAACGCAGGTTCTCGTCCATTTCCCAGAACCAATCGGAAGACGACGTGGCAAAATCGACAAACCGGGCGCGCTCGAAGGCCACTTCATCGTAGCGGCGTCGCACGAACCGATGCGCGATCAGGGCAATGACGATCGAACCGAGGACCGCGATCGCAAGAAACGTCCACAGTTTGTGGAAGACGAAATCGATGATGAAGGGGCCGGAGTCCGGTGTCGGAAGAAACAGAAGCCATCCTGACGGGTCACGGCCGAACGGCGCGGATTGAAGGACCGACCCCTGATCGGTGAGGCCGCGCTGAAGCGCGCCGGCGCTCGCTCCCTCCACCCGCTGAACCCAATCTTCCGCTTCGGCCTCGGAATAGCCCCGATAGAAGACATGGACCCGGTCCTGGTACCGGCTGACGATGAGGACACGCCTTGTGTGAAGCGTCGCGGCATCGAAGATCTGGGTCAGGGATGTTTCGTCGCGACCGAGGGGGATGACCGAGGTCGGGAAGTCGGAGGACGCGCCCAGCTGCTCCGGCCGCTCGTCGGCGAGGCTGACCAGCTTACTGAACGTTTCGGCAAGTCGAATGTTCTGAGTGTGTTTCTCGTATTCGCTCGCCACATGGATGGAGAAAATGAACCCGACGAGCATAACACCCAGCAATCCCAATAGGATCGGGAGTAGAGAATATTGCCAGCCGCCTCCATGTCTGTCTGTCCAGCGTGCCACGATCGAGCCTCTGCGTTTTCCTCGGCGACCCCCCGCCACTTGAGAAGATGTCGGTTAGATTGAATCGCCGCAAAAATCACGGCTCGATATGTTGTGCAGCTAGCGAACTCGGAAGATATTTATTTAATTGAGACTGAATTTCTCGGCTAATTTCATGAGGAGGGACCGCTTTCCCTCCACCGAGGATAATACGACATACCGATTCCCGATCTTGCGCAGGTAATAGTCGACGAGAAATTTTTCACCCTGCAAATCCTCAAAATCCGCGCAAAGAACGAACATTCCATCCGGGTGTTCGAAAACGACCGGATGCATTGCAACGAATGTAAGCGTATGAAGTTTCACATCTTCTTGATCAACAAAGAAGTAGGTGTCTCCGTCCGAATGGGCCTGGATGTGCTGGATGACTTCGGTTTTCAGAGCCAGCTTCTCGCGATCTGTCGGTTCTGCAGACGCGCTGCTCATCAATACTGCAGCTATGAGTCCGAAGAACCCGAATATTGCAGCCGATGAAAATGCAAGTCTTTGTAGCACGGAACGTATTGTCACTCTGAGCTCCAAGTTCAATAATCAGTTATCCGCTATGGCGGCCGGTTTGAGGATTCGACATGTTCCGGCCGCCCTGGTGAAAATGACTTATAATTCTTTAATAAGCGTTAAAACCAATCGGGTTTTGATTGCTCCGTCATCTGCAGGAAATTACTCCGCCGCTTCCATTGATTGGCGACAGATCGGGCCGGCGCTGGGCGGCCTTTCCTGAACCACAGAGGAACTCACTGAGGTCGGGGCGGGCCCTGTTGCGCTCGATTTCAGAGGTGAGAGCGAAAGGATCCGAGATCCTATCGGGGAAATCTGTCGGCGATCATTTTCTTCATGGCGTTCACCGTCACGGTGTCGAAGATGCCGGAAGCAGCCAGGTTGTTTCGGCGTTGAAGCTCCTCTACGGCTTGGCGGGTCTCCGGGCGGGCCTTGCCATCGGCTTCGCCCGGCCAGATGCCGAGAAGCTGCAGGGACCGCTGCCGGATCAGGTCTTGGGGCGTGTTGACGACGCTTTGTAGTCGCTCTGGCCACCGGCGAGATCCCCCGTCGGGACCCGGTTGATCCCACGCTTCCCATAGGCGATCGCCGACGGACTGACGGAGACCCATTTCGCCGCGACGGCAAGGGCCTGCGGAACCGTCGGTTTTCCCCTAGGAGCCCTGCCAGCACTCCGAAGCCCAGCGTGATCGCGGTCACGATCGATCCCCGCATCGTCTTCCGTCTTGCTTTCCTGGCCCCGGGCTCGTGTCATGAGCCTGGCTGGATATCTGATGGAAACACCCGCACAACTCCACGGTCGCCCGAAGACGTTGCGTTGAGATCGTCGTGTTCGAAGAGGAGTGGCTGGGGCACCTGGATTCGAACCAGGGATGCCGATACCAAAAACCGGTGCCTTACCGCTTGGCTATGCCCCAACATGTCAAAGGACATAGCCAAATCACTCGGCGCGGGCAAGCCCCTCCCTGCGCCCGCTGGGTTGAGGGTTCTATCCCGCCCGGTCCTTCGCTAAACTTCCCGAGTCGCAGGATATCGGACGGCAACGGGAGCAAGCCATGGTGAGATCATCGGGGGGTGGCAAGGCCAGTCTGCCCTGGAGTGTCAAAGGCGTGACCCCTACGGCCCGCGACCTGGCCAAGGATCAGGCCGGTGAGGCCGGGGCCACGATGGGCCAATGGCTGAGCGGCGTGGTCCGCCGGATCGGCGCCGCCGAGGCCTCGGGCAAGGCGCTGGTGCCGGCCGAGACCCCACCACCCTCCACCGAGGTTGCGTCGGGCGGTGGCGACGGCCGGGATGCGGCCGAGCCGATCGACGAGCGCGAAATGATTGAGATGGTCTCCGAACGGATCCTCGCGACCGAGGAGCGTCTGGTCGGACTGCTGGGCAATCTGGAGGACATCATCGTCTCGCTCGGCGATCGTCTCGAGCGGCTGGAACGCCGGACCGAGACCGGAGCCGCCCTGCCGGATGATCGCCGCCGGGATCCCGACCTGGAGGGACCGCGCGGCGAGGGCTCGGCCCGGTCGGATGAGACCGGCACGCCCACGCTTCTGAACTGACCGGCGATCCGAAATCCCGGGCCCACCGTCCGGGGTCCGCTTCCCTACCACCAAATGTATGGCCCCTACCTAACCGAGTATCAATTGGTTGAGTGGACCTAGATAAGCAGGAAAACCCCGCAAGCCGCTTGTTTTTCTGCGGAATTACCGTATATTGCTCAAATTGTGGATAACTTGGTCGGACCTCGGGTCTGACGGTGGGTATGCCCCAGGTCCACATGTCCGTATGTGCAATAGCGACCCAAGGCAGCCCAGGCAGCATGGCCGGAAACTCACCCTGGAGCGTCAAGGGCATTTCGCCCGAGGAGCGCGAGCTCGCCAAGCTGGCGGCGCGGCGGGCCGGTGTGCCGATCGGCCGCTGGTTGTCGGAACAGATCCGCTCGGCCGCAAACGGCGACGGCCGGACGCCGGACCGAGCTCCCAGCCAAACGGTCAGCCCCAATCCCCCACCGTCGGACTCCGCCGGCCCCGGATCTCAAGCGGCACCTCCCACGCCAGCCCAGCCGGAGGCACGCGAGCGCCGGTTCGGGTTCGGCGGCTTCGCCCAGCCGGCCGGTGAGCCGCCGGTCCCCTGGCGGGCTCCGTCGCGTCCGGCGTCGCGGGACGCGGCCGACAGCGCCCCGTCCGGTGGTCCGCACCCGGCGCCCCGGGTCCTGCCGGAGATCGATCCGGCCCGGGTCTCCAAGCTCGAACGCGATATCCGCCATCTTCGGGATCTCGAGGGACGGGTCGAAGCGCTGCAGGGCGTGGAGCGGCGTCTGGGCGGGCTGTCCCAGCGTCTGCAGCAACTCGCCGAGCGCGTGGATGACGTGGAAGTCCGGATGGCGTCGCGGCCTGAGATCCGCCGGGAGTCCGATGCCGACCGTCCGGCGCCGAAACCGGAGATCCCGAAGGAGCTGCTGGATCGGGTGTCCGGGATCGAAGGCGACGTCAAGGAGCTGATGGCCCGCCCGGACGGCGGCGGCGCGGAGCCGGTCACCCCCGTGACGGCGCCGATCGAGCGCGCGGTCATGCGGCTGTCGGAACGGCTTCAGCGGGTAGAGGAAACCACCCTGACCGAGGATCGCCCGCGGCGGTCGCTGATGGCCCGTCTGTTCCGGCGGCGGCGTTAGCACCGGTAGCGCTACCCCGCGATCCGGCTTTCAATTTTGGCGCTACTCCTATAAAGTTCTGTTACTTAGTAAGTCTGATACGCGCGCGGCCTGCAGGCGCGCCAGCCCGAGGAACAGCGATTGGCCCGATCCGGCGGAGCGTGGAGCGTCAAGGGGATCGATCAGGCGACCCGCGACATCGCGAAGCGGGCCGCACAAGCCTCCGGTCTGACCATCGGCGAGTGGATCGATCGCGCGATCCTGCAGGATGCCCGCAGCAAGGGCCTGTCGGTCGCACCCGACCCGACCGCGGCGCGGACGGGCCCGGCCACCGGTGACCGCCGCGGGGTTGGCGGGGTCTCGTCCGATGTGATGGCCGAGCTGCATCGGCGGCTGGACGAGTCCGACGCCCGAATGGATGCCGCCCTGCGTCCGATCGCCTACAGCCTGCACGATCTGGCGGTTCGCTTGGTGGAAGCCGAGCGCGCGGCCCATGCCGCTCCCCCGCAGGAACTCGCAGGCCCCCTGCAGGACGAACCCGCAGCAGCCGACCCCGATACGGACCCTCTTGGAGCGGAGGAGCCGGCCGCCGAGCGGGCGGTGCTCGCAGGTCCGGAAGAGGCCGCGCCGGCCGCCGACGCGCCGGGTATCGGCATAGAGAGCCCTGATTTGGAGGGCCCTGACGTCCAGGGGGCCGATCCGGACTTGTTGGAGTCGGACACGACGCCCGAGGTGGAGCCTGAGAGCGGTCCTGACCTTTCGGCGGACACCGGTCCCGCCGCGCCGGACCCCAAGGACCTCGAGATTTCCATTCCGGCGGTTCCGGCGCCCCCGGCACCAAAACTCAAGGCCCGTCCGGCTCCGCAGCCGCCCCGATACGACTTTCCGCTTGCGACGGAGGGGCTGCCGGATCCGGGCGCCGACACCGTCGGCCGCCACGCGCGGACAGAGGAGACCCCCGCGGACGCGGCCCCGGCCGCGCTCGAAACCGGCCTGCGACCCGATCCGGTTCCGCCGCGCGGCGACCTGACGCCCGACGACCTGCTCGGGGGTCTGCAGGTTGGGGATCTGCAGGGGGCCGAGAGGCCGGATCCGCTGCCGGTCCTGCCCGAGGAGGGCATCGCGCCCGAGGTGGCCGATACGGCGGTCTCGGACGCGTCCGAAAGACCCCGCCGGTCCGGGGCGCGGACCGCCGCCATGCTGCTGGCGGCGGCCGTCCTCCTGCTGGGAACCGTCTTCGGTGCCTGGTGGTTTGGCGGCGGCGGGCGCATCACCGATCCGGATCGGATGATGGCGGCGCTCGGTGAACGGCTGGCGCAGGCCCAGCGTTCGGTCACCGATGCGGCCGCGGAGGCCTGGCATCAGGCGCAGGACGGGGTCTCCGGATTGTTCCCGCCGGACATCGCGTCGGAGAGCGGCCCGGACACTGGGCCCGCGCCTGTCGATCCCGTGGAGAGCGCGGAGCCGCCGAAAGCCGACCTGCCGGTGCTCGAGACGGCGGAGACCCCGGCGGCGCCCGCACCTGGACAGCCGCCCGTGCCGGACGTCGTCGGCGAGGCGATCCCGCCGCAACCGACCGCTCCGCAACCGACCGCCCCGCAACCGACCGCCCCGCAACCGACCGTTGCCCCGGGGTCCGAGATGCAGCCCCAGGAGCCGGCCGCGGTCGCACCCGAGGTGGCCGAGACCCCGCCTGCCGGCACGCTCGCGGAGGCTCCGGCCGAACCGGCCGCCGAAGTTCCGGCGCCGGAGGCTGAAGCTGCACAGGTCGAGACCGCACGGGCACCGGCCCCGGGACAGGATCCGGCCGATGTGATGCCGCCTCCGGCCCCGGCACCCGCGCCGGTGGTCGAGGAGCTGGCCCAGGTCCCGCCGCCGCCTGCCCCGGCGGTCGGTCCAGCCTCCGCCGCCCCGTCCGGCACGACGCCGGAGCCGGCAGCGGACCAGAGCGTTCCGGCGGCGCCGGTGGCCGCCTCCGGCAGCCCGGAGCAGGCCCCGGTGCGGGACGTGACCTCGGCGCTTCAGGACAGGACCGCCGCACTGCCGCCGGAGGCCCCCGCGCTGCCGATCGCGGAGCTGCGGGCGCGGGCGATCGCGGGCGATCCACGGGCGCAGAACGATCTTGCGTCCCGGCTGATCGGGCAGGACCCGCCCGATGTGGAAGAGGCCGCCAACTGGTTCCGGGAAGCCGCGATCCAGGGGGTTCCGGGCGCCCAGTACAATCTCGGGGTTCTCTACGAGCGCGGGCTCGGCGTGCGGCAGGACGAGACCCGCGCCCTGCTCTGGTACCACAGCGCGGCCGAGCAGGGGCACCCGCTGGCGCAGTACAATCTCGGCATCCTCTACGCGGCCGGGCGGGCGGTGCCGCTCTCCTATGCCGAGGCGGCGGTCTGGTTCGAGCGGGCGGCGGCCCGCGGGGTTCCGGCGGCGGCCTACAATCTGGCGGTGCTGCTGGAGGGCGGGCTCGGCCGCACCCGCGATATGGAACAGGCGATGGCCTATTACGCGCGAGCGAAGGAGTTGGGCCACAGGGGAGCCGCCCAGCGGCTTGCCGGAGAGACGCCGACCTCCGCCGGCGACGGGCTGCTGGACCTGGCCGAGACCACCTCGAACACCGGCACGGTCGGCGTCCGCGAGATCGCCGCGATCCAGGAGCGTCTGAGCGAGATCGGGTTCTACACCGGAGCGGTCGACGGCATCGCCGGCCCGCAGACCCGCGCGGCCATCGGGCGTTACCAGGCGAGCGAGGACCTGCCGGTCACCGGGCTCCCGTCAACAGGGCTTCTGCGCCATCTGCAGGGTCATACCTGAAAGTATGACCGGTCGTGAACCGGCCGGTGGCCGGGTCATCCGCCCAGGCGGGTGGCCCGCACCCACCAGTCCGGTTGGGCGGCCCGCAGGCGATCGGCGGCGGCGTCGGCCTCGCCGCCGGTCTCGAACAGTCCGAAGACCGCCGAGCCGCTGCCGCTCATCCGCGCCAGTCGGCATGTCTTCAGGTTTTCCAAGGCTTTAAGGGCGTCCGCAATGCGCGGCTCCAGGGAGATCGCCGCTTCGGTAAGCCCGTTGTGAAGCGCCGCCAGCCCGGCAATCGGATCGGACAGGACCCGGTTCAGCTCGGCCTCGGTCAAAGCCCGGTCGAAACCGCCGCCTCGGCGGCTGAAAACCTTGGGGGTGGAGACCGGCGCACCGGGCCAGATCAGCACGGCGGGGAGCGGCGGCAGGGTCAGGGCCGGGCTCAGAACATCGCCGATTCCCTGCACGCGCCTGCAGGACCCGGCGAGGCAAACCGGCACGTCCGCACCGAGCGTCAGCCCGATTTCCGCGAGTTGCGTCGGCCCGACTGGCCGGCCGAGCGCGTCGTTGACCAGATTCAGGGCGGCGGCGGCATCGGCGGAGCCGCCGCCCAGGCCGGCTCCGCTGGGAATGATCTTTTCGATGGAGAGGGTTAGAGACCCGTTCGGCACTTCGGGGCGTGTCCCTTGGGCCAGGGCGTCGCGGTGCACCGCGGCCAGGGCCCGCCAGGCCAGATTGCCGGTATCGGTGGGCACTACCTCCGAGCCCGGCGGCAGATCCCTGCAGGACACCTGCAGGAACGCCCCGCTTCCGGTCCGCTCGAGCGAGACATGGTCGCCCAGGGCCGCAAAGGTGGTGAGGCCGTCGAGCAGGTGGTAGCCGTCCGGCCGGCGGCCGACCACGTGGAGGCACAGGTTGATCTTGGCCCGTGCGATGCGCCGCATGCCCTGCTCTCCGCTTGCTGGAGGTCCGGGGACCCCGGTCAGCCCTTTTTGGGCGGCGCGGTGCCGGCCGGCTCGGCCTGCACGTCCTCCGGCATGCCGTCGGCCAGCTTGCGCTCGATGGTGACGGCCAATTCGGCGTCCGGGTCGAAGGTCAGTGCGCGGGTCCACTGAAACCGGGCTTCGCGGGTGCGGCCGACCCGCCAATAGGCGTCGCCGAGATGATCGTTGATGGTGGGGTCGGTCGGTTTCAGCTCGACCGCCCGTTCCAGATGGGAGACCGCCGCCTTGAAATCCCCCAGCCGGTAGTAGGCCCAGCCCAGACTGTCGACGATGTAGCCGTCCCGCGGCCGCAGCTCGACCGCCCGCTCGATCATTTCCAGCGCCTCGTCCAGGTTCTCGCCGCGATCGACCCAGGAATATCCCAGGTAATTCAGCACGAAGGGCTGTTCCGGGCGCAGTTCCAGCGCTTTCTTGAAGGCGGTTTCGGCTTCCGGCCAGCGTTTCGAGCGTTCCAGCGCGATGCCGCGCGTGTAGCTGACCGCCCAATCCTCGCGACCGAGCTTCGACAGACGCTCCTGCGCCCGGTCATAGGCGGCGATCGAGGCGTCCCAGGCTTCCCGGCCCCGTTCCAGATCTCCGAGCCGGATCAGCGGGCTGGCCAGATCCGGCCGTTCCGCGGCCAGGGTCTCCAGAACCGCGACGGCCTCTTCCTCGCGGTCCAGATCCTCGAGGCTGTCGGCGGAGCGCAGGGTCGCCATGGTATGGAACGGCGAGTCCGGTCCGATGGTTTGCGACAGGGCCAGGGCGGCGGCGGGGCGTTTCCGGTCATCCTGGATTTCGGAGGCCAGAAGGATCGCCAGGTCGAATTGCGGCGAGAGTTCCGTCGCCAGCCGGGCAAACACCATCGCGGTTTCCGACCCGCGGTCCTGCTGCAAGGCGCTCGCCAGGTCGAAGAAGGCCTCCGCCATCCCGCGCGCCGGCTCCGGCTTGGTGGGGTCCTCGCCCTCGGACCGGGTCGCGGCGGCGTGCACCCGTTCCAGATGGCGGATCATCGCCGTCAGATCCGACGTCTCGGGCGCGAACTGCTCGACCATCGCGAGCGCGGTGTCCAGATGCCCGGCGCGCGCCTGCTGGCGGGCGGCCAGCAGTACCATGCGCTGGGAGTCCCGCTGCTGGGAGCGCAGAAGGCTTGCGAAGGCGCTGGCCGCCTCGGTCTGATTGCCGACCGCTTCCAGCAGCATGGCGTCATGCAGGATGTGGAAGGCCTGGAACCCGTCCATATCCGCCAGCACGTCGAGCCGCCTCTTGGCGTCCGCCACATCGCCGGCCCCCAGAGCGGCCCAGGCGCCCAGAAGCGGGGCCAGCACCGCGTTCAGCCGGCTGTCCGGCAGGGCGTCGGTCAAGGCGAGAGCGGCGGCGAAGTCGGCACGCTTGGTGGCGTCCACGATCAGGGCGAGACGGGCAAACGGAGCATCGGCGTCATCGTCGGCGGTCAGCGTCGGGGCCAACTGCAGAGCGGATGCGAACCGCCCGTCCTCGAGCCGCAGCAGAAAGGCGCGGCGGATCAGCGCCGGATTGGTCGGGTCGGCGGCCAGCACCAGATCGAAGAACCGGCTGGCCGAGCGGATATCCCGGCTTTGCAGGGCGTGCCGTCCCGACAGATAGGCTCCGGAGACCGAGGTGATATCGACGGACCCGTCACCGGCCCCGTCAGGGACCTGGGAGGCCATGGCCCGGTCCGGCAGCAGCGAGATCCCGGCCAGCAGGGTTCCCGCCAGCAGGCACCCCAGGAACCGTTTGCGGGCGCCGGTCGAGCGCGCCGGCGTCGGGAGCACCGGAGTCGCGGAAGATGCAGATGTCACCAAGACGGCCTCGCGCAAATAGGGGTTACATGTTCGGGTAGTTCGGACCGCCCCCGCCTTCCGGCACCACCCAGTTGATATTCTGGCTTGGATCCTTGATGTCGCAGGTCTTGCAGTGCACACAGTTTTGGGCGTTGATCTGCAGACGCGGATTGTCGCCATCATCGTCCCGGACGATCTCATAGACTCCGACCGGGCAATAGCGCTGCTCCGGGGCGTCGAACATCGACAGATTATAGGACACCGGAACCGAACCGTCCCGCAAGGTCAGGTGAACCGGCTGATTCTCCTCATGATTGGTGTTCGACAGGAACACCGAGGAGGGCTTGTCGAAGCTGATCACCCCGTCCGGCTTGGGATAGTCGATCGGAATGCAGTGGTCGGCGGGCTTCAACGCCTCGTGATCGGGATGGTGGTGCAGGGTCCAGGGGGCCTTGCCCTTGAACAGATAGGTGTCGATCGCGGAATACGCCAGCCCGGCCCACATGCCGGCCCGGAAGGCGGGCCGGATGTTCCGCACCTTGTGCAGTTCTTCCCAGATCCAGGTTTTCTTCAGCCGCTCCGGATAGTCGACCAGATTGAGTCCCCGCGGCGCGTCGCCGGTCTTCAGCGCGTCGAACGCGGCCTCGGCGGCGGTCATGCCCGACTTCATCGCATTGTGGGTGCCCTTGATCTTGGGCACGTTCAGGAACCCGGCCGAACAGCCGATCATCGCCCCACCCGGAAAGGTCAGTTCCGGGATCGACTGAATTCCGCCTTCGTTCAGCGCCCGCGCGCCGTAGCTGATCCGGCGGCCGCCCTCGAAGATCGGGCGGATGTCCGGATGCTGCTTGAAGCGCTGGAACTCGTCGAACGGCGAAAGATGCGGGTTCGGGTAGTCGAGCCCGATCACAAACCCCACCGCCACCTGATTCCCCTCCAGGTGATACAGAAACGAGCCGCCATAGGTGTCCTGGGACAGGGGCCAGCCGATGCTGTGGACGATCTTTCCCTCGTGATGCTTTTCGGGCGCGATCTCCCAGAGTTCCTTGATGCCGAGCGCATAGGTCTGAGGGTCACAGTCCTCGCGCAGTCCGAACCGCTCGAACAGCTGCTTGGCCAGCGACCCGCGGCAGCCTTCGCCGAACAGGGTCAGCTTGGCGTGCAGTTCCATGCCCGGAGTGTAGTTGGCGGTGTGTTCGCCGTTCTTGCCGACCCCCATGTCGCCGGTGGCGACACCTTTCACGCTGCCGTCCTCGTGATGCAGGATCTCGGCGGCGGCGAAACCGGGAAAGATCTCGACGCCCAGCGCTTCCGCCTGCTCGCCCAGCCAGCGGCAGAGATTCCCCAGGCTGACGATATAATTGCCGTGATTGTTCATCTGCGGCGGCGTCGGCAGCTTGTAGGAGCCCCCCTTGGTCAGGAACAGGAAAGTATCGTCCTGCGCCGGGGTGTTGAGCGGCGCACCCTTGTCCTTCCAGTCCGGAATCAGCTCGTCCAGGGCGCGCGGTTCGATCACCGCACCCGACAGGATATGCGCGCCGACCTCCGAGCCTTTCTCGAGCACGACCACCGACAGGTCGGTTCCGGTCTCGGCACAGAGCTGTTTGAGGCGGATCGCCGCGGACAAACCGGCCGGGCCGGCGCCCACGATCACCACATCGCACTCCATCGACTCGCGTTCCATCACCTTCTCCCGTTCCTCGTCACCGCCTGCCGATCAGGATATCGGGTCGTCTGCGGTGTCACTCTCTTGGTCCAAATAGGTTTTATCTGTCATATATCACCCCAGGGCACCAATCCAGGGGGGCGCGGTCAACCGCCGCTCATCCCGGATGGTGCGCCGCGAGCGAGGACGGACCCCCGGCATGGAAGCCTCAGCAAGGACCCTGGCGTGAGCGACCCGACATCATCCGGACCCGGCGATCCCAGCGCAGCACCGCCGCTTGACCGGGCGGTCGCGCGGGCGCTGTTGGCCTGGTATGTGGATGCGGGGGTGACCGAAGCGGTTCTGGACTCGCCGGTCGACCGGCTGCGGCCGCCGCCCGAGCGGGCCGCTCCGCCCGCCGCCGCCCGTCCGGCAACACCCCGCCCCGCAACACCCCGCCCCGAGACACCCCGTCCCGAGACACCCCGCCCCGCCGCCCCCCGCCCGGTCACGCCGATGGCGCCCGAGGCTCAGATCGGGGACGCCCCGCGCGCGGCCCGGGATGCGGCGCAGGCCGCCCCGACCCTGGAGGCGCTGAAAGCCGCCATCGAGGCCTTCGAGGGCTGTCCGCTCAAGATCACGGCCACCAATACCGTGTTCGCCGATGGGGTGGTCGGCGCGCCGCTGATGTTCGTCGGCGAAGCGCCGGGCGCCGACGAGGACCGGGAGGGCAAGCCCTTCGTCGGTGTGAGCGGCCAATTGCTCGACCGCATGCTGGCCAGCATCGGGGTGAGCCGGACCGAGAATGCCTATATCTCCAACATCCTGCCCTGGCGCCCGCCCGGCAACAGACCGCCGACAACGGCGGAAATGGCGACCTGCCTGCCCTTCATCCAGCGCCATATCGAACTGGCGGCGCCCAGGATCCTGATTCTGGTCGGCGGAACCTCGGCCAAAGCCCTGCTCGACCGGAAGGAAGGAATCACCCGATTGCGCGGAAAATGGCTCGACTGGCACACCCCGTCGGGCGGGGTGATTCCGGCCCTCGCCACCTACCATCCGGCGTTTCTGCTCCGCTCGCCCTCCCAGAAAGCGAATGCGTGGAAGGATTTGCTGGCGCTAAAGCAGATGGCGGGTGAAGTTGCGGCCGGCATGTCGGCCGGTTCGGACGCATCGTGACAGTGTGGAAATTTTACAAAACAAGGATCTATATTTTTATATATAAATAATAAAATGCGGTGGTTTTGCGAAATATCTGAACAATTGTTAATAATTCGTCTGGAAATCTGAATTTTATCCACAGATATCCGGTCTGGTCAGAGGGCCGATGGCTTGCCGGGCTTTACCTAATCGCTTAACTGTTTTTGCATGATCCCGCCACAATCCAGCCACAATTCGTTCGCCCTCGTGCGATCGGTCAGGCGCTTTCCAACGCCGTGCACGAACCGCAGCCGGGCGACCTCCCGGGCGACTTCGAGGATATTGGCTTTGTCGGCCGCGACCGGGCTGATTGCGGCGCTTCTGCTTGCCCCGGCGATGTCGGGCGCGCAGGCCCAGACCCCGAGCGAGCGGGTCGGGCCGACCGCGGTGCTTCCGGTGGACGTGCTGGGGGATGAGCGGGACCAGGTCCAGGACCTCCCGAAGGTCCTCTCCGACTCGGACATCAAGACCTACCGCAAGCTGTTCGCGCACCAGGAGGCCGGCGACTGGAAGACCGCCGACCGGCTGATCCGACGGTTGGACGACAAACTGCTGATCGGTCACGTGATGGCGCTACGCTATCTGCATCCGACCGCCTACCGATCGAGCTGGAAGGAATTGAAAGCCTGGTTGCGGGCCTATGCCGATCAGCCGGATGCCGAGCGGATCTTCAAGCTCGCCAACGGGCGCAAGCCGAATGCCGCGGCCTCGGTGCGGGCGCCGGTCAAGGGCTATCTGGGCGGCAATGGCGCCGATGCGGTCATCGATGTGAAGTTCTACGTCTCGCCGCGCAAACGGTCGAATTCCGAACTGGCGCAGGTACGCGAATTCAAGCGCGGCATCCGCCGGCTGATCGGCAAGGGCCGGATGAGCGCGGCGGTGGACAAGCTCGGCACCGGCTACGCGCGGGATCTGCTGGACAAGGTGGAATACGCCCAGGCGCGCGCGACCATCGCCAAGGGGTACTTCATCTTCGGCGAGAACAAGCGGGCCTTGGAGCTTGCAGCCCTGAGCGCCGAGCAGGCCGGGGAAGAGGCGCCGCTGGCGCATTGGATCGCCGGGCTGGCGGCCTGGCGTCTGGGCCAGGTCGACGTGGCGACCCAGCATTTCGAGAAACTGTCCCTGTCCGAACGCTCGCCCCGCGCCCAGCGCTCCGCCGGCGCCTTCTGGGCCTCGCGCGGCCATCTGCGGGAGCGCCGCCCGGCCGAGGCCACCCGCTGGCTGGCGCGGGCCGCGCAGTATCCTCTGACCTTCTACGGGCTGCTCGGCCGCCGCGCGCTCGGTGTCGAGGTTCCGTTCGACTGGTCGCTGCCGCGGGTGACCGATGCGAAGATCGCACGGCTGATGAAATTCGACGGCGGGCGCAGGGCGCTGGCGCTGATGCAGATCGGCGAGAGCGAGCGGGCCGAGCAGGAATGGCGCAAGCTGTTCCCGCGTCTGGACGCGGATCTGCGCGAGCCGCTCGTCACCCTGGCCACCACCCACAACATGCCGGGCCTGGCGGTGCGGCTTGCGGGGATCCTGCGGGTCACCACCGGCCGGACCTATCACGCGGCCCTGTATCCGGTGCCCTCCTGGGCGCCGGAGGACGGCTTCAAGGTCGACCGCGCGGTGCTGTTCGGCATCGTCCGGCAGGAATCCGGCTTCGATCCGCGAGCCAAATCCGGCATGGGCGCGCGCGGTCTGATGCAGCTGATGCCGAAGACCGCCAACTATATCGATCACGACGACGATCTGGCCGGCCGCCACGCGCTGTATCATCCGGAGCTGAACCTGTCGCTGGGCCAGCGCTATGTGAAATACCTGCTGGATATGGACCGGGTGCAAGGCGACATGTTCCGGCTGCTGACCGCCTACAACGCGGGCCCCGGCAACCTGAACCGCTGGAACAGGGAGGTCGAATTCGACGACGATCCGCTGATGTTCATCGAATCGATTCCCAGCCGCGAGACCCGTAATTTCATCGAGAAGGTCTTGGCGAACATCTGGGTCTATCGCTATCGTCTGGGACAGGACGCGCCGAGCCTGGAGAAGGTGGCCGCCGGCGACTGGCCGGTCTACCAGCGGATCGACGACCGCGCCGGCTACATTCTGCGGCACGCGCGCTACTGAGGCTCCCGGCAGACCGGGAGTCCTGATCTCCCAGCCCTGGATCCGAACCCATGCCCGGTCTCGACCTCAGCCGTCCCTTCCACCCCGTCAACATCGCCGTGCTCACGGTGTCGGACACCCGTACGCTTGAGACCGATAAATCCGGCGACGTGCTGGTCCAGCGTCTGACCGAGGCGGGCCACGTCCTGGCCGGGCGCGAGATCGTGACCGACGACATCCCGTCGATCACCGCCCGGCTGCGCGCCTGGATCGCCGATGACGGGATCGACGTGGTGCTGTCGACCGGCGGTACCGGGCTGACCGGCCGCGACGTCACCCCCGAGGCGTTCGAGCAGGTGATGGAAAAGCGGATCGAGGGGTTCGGCGAGTTGTTCCGCCAGCTCGGCTACCAGAAGATCGGCACCTCGACGATCCAGTCCCGCGCCCTGGCCGGGGTGGCGCGCGGCACCTATCTGTTCGCGATCCCGGGCTCCAGCGGCGCCTGCAAGGACGCCTGGGACGACATCCTGATCCACCAGCTGGACTTCCGGTACCGGCCCTGCAATTTCGTCGAGATCATGCCCCGCCTGCGGGAGCACGAGGGTGCCCGCGAGAAGGTCAAATCCGCCGGATAGGCGGTTTCGCACCAGTCTAACGCTCCGAAAAACCTCTAATCTCCAAAGCCTTGCAGCCAGCGCGCCGGAATCCGCAGGCTGAACAGGAAAAGCTTCACCGCGTTCGCCCAGAGGGATCGTTGCGCATCCGTATCGACCCGTACGGCCACGTCGAACAGGGCGATCCGGCCGGTGCCCATCCGGCGGGCCAGCACCAGGGACTCGCCGCTGCGCAGATCCGGTACCCCACCCAGATGGGACAGGTGCCGCCGCCGGATCAGAAATCCCTGCCGGGCGTCCGGCAGGCCGAGCCAGCGGTTGCGCCAGCGGGCGATCCGGCGGCCGCGCACCGCGTCCTCGGTCCGGCCCAGCGGGGCGAGATCGAACACCGCCGCCCGGTCCCGGTTGCGCTCCTCGCTGGCGAACACCACGATGGTCGCGTCCCAGCCCCGGTCGAGCCAGCTCTCCGGCCGCAGGAACAGCAGCCACTCCCCGGCGGCGGCCCGCGCCCCAGCCTGCAGCCGCGCGCCGCGCCCGGCCCCCTCGGCCACCAGCACCTGGACCGCCAGCCCCCCGACCCCCTGTTCTCCACTCTCCCGTCCCGCCACCCGCTCGGCGATCGCGAGGGTCCCGTCGGTGGAGCCGCCGTCGACGAGCACCACGTCCAGATCGATTCCCCGCCTCGTGGCGCTGGCCAGCGGCTCCAGGCACTGGGCCAGCCGGTCGGCATCGTTCAGGGTCGGAATCACCACCGACAGGGACAGCCGCTTCGGTGCCGGCCGGTCGGTGGCGGCCTCGACATCGTCCTCCCTGCTCCGCAGGGCGCGGGGCCGGGGCAGGTGCGGCGGGTCCATGGGCGGTCTGGAGGGCATGGCGGTGCGGGCCAAATGTGCTACGGGAACATCATGGTAGACCGATCCGCCCCCGCCCGTCTTGATCTCGGACCGATCCGTCTGGCGCTGGCCCGGGCGCTCGATCTGCCAGAGCGCAGTCTCGGCGCTCCGGGAATTCCGGGCCGGGTCCACGTGCACCTCCCGCTGCCGCACAACCTGCTGGCGCGGGTCCCGCGGATGAGCCATCTGGCCCTGCCGCCGGCCGAGAATCTGGCCTATGAGGCCGCCGCCTTCACCCGCGCCGCCCCCAGCGGGGCGACCCCCGGGCTGGAGCGTGTGCTGCCGGTCTCGGAGGATCTGCCCTGGGGGGCGCTGGTGGTGGAGCGCATCGAGGGACGGGCGCCAGTCCTGCCCCACGATCTGCCGGCCATCGCCCGGGCGCTGGCCGCCCTGCACGCCCTGCCCTTGCCGGAGCCCGCGGCCCGGGCGCCGCTGCTCGACCCGGCCGATCCGATCGGCTATCTGCTCGGGGTGACCGAGGACCAGCTCGCCCCGGTCGCCGACGCCCTGCCGCCCGACGCCGCCCGCATTCTGGCCGAGGAACGGGACTGGGCGCGGGGTTTCGCCGCCGCCTGCCGGGATCGGAACCGGACGCCGCCGAAAGTGCTGGCCTTCGCCGACACCCATCCGGGCAATTTCCGCATCCGCGCCGACGGCAGTGCGGTGCTGCTGGATGTGGAACGGCCGGTCTACGATTCGCCCGGCCTGGATCTGGGCCATGCCAGCCTGCCGACCTCGCTGGTCTGGGATCCGGGCGTGACCGGCGGCGAGGAGGTGCGCGCGTCGGACATCCGGGAGTTCCACGCCGTCTGGCGCGCCGCCGTGCCACCCGCGCTTGCCGAGGCCGCCGAACCCTGGCTGATCCCCTATCGGCGGCTGGTCTGGCTGCGCACCACAAGCTGGGCCTGCGCCTGGGCCGCCCGCACCGACCTGACCATGGCGCTGGCCGACCCCGACGCCGCCAAGGCCGCCCTGGCCCGCCGTCTGGCCCGCTTCGTCGACCCCGAAATGATGGAGCGCGCGCGGGAGGGTTGGCGGTAGCGCCCTAAATCCCGCCGCTGTGGTCAGTCTCGCGCAGGTGGGAACCCACTCGTCCCCGTGAGGTGCAGTCGGAATTGCGCACGACACCTTCTGAGCCACATCCTGCGACCCCGTTCCAGGTTCCGCAGATCCGCCTCCCACTGCGCGAAACCGGGAAACCGCGCCACCAGATCGGCCATGGTCCCGTCCGCCACGCACCCTGAACTTGCCCCGCACCCCGCTCTGTCCCATGTTCTGCGGATGGCGGAGCTGATCAATCTCAGGCAGGCGCGTAAGCGCAGGGCGCGGGCGGAGAAGGACGCGGCGGCGGAGGCCAACCGGCGCCGGCACGGCCGCTCCGGCGCCGAGACCCGCGCGACCGAGGCCGAGCGGGGACGGGACCGGGCCCGGCTGGACGGCCACAAGCGGGCCGAGGGGCCGGAGCCGAACTCCGAAGGCTAGCGTCGAACACCGGCCCTCAACGCGAATATGTTCCTCTTTTGTTCTTGATGAACTCAGGGTGGAGCGCTAGTCTCGGGGCATGGCCAGATCCCCCGCCCGTCCCCGCCCCGACCCGCTGCTCGACATGTTGCAGGACGCCCCCGACCCGGTGTTCTGGGAGGCCTGCGACGACGATCCGGACGCCTTTGCCGCCGCCCTGCCACAGCCGCGCAAGGGCCGGGGGGCGATCTCCAACCGGGCCGGACGGTTCGAGCCGAAGGTGACCGACCGGGTGGATGACGGCTGGGCGCCCGCCGCCGGGACAGCGCCGGAGCCGGAGGTTTTGCCGGACAGAAACCGGACAACGGTGGCGATCGATTCCAGCCGCACGGTGATCGCCCGCAACAGCTCGCCCGACGTGCCCTTCGACCGCTCGGTCAACCCCTATCGGGGCTGCGAGCACGGCTGCGTCTACTGTTTCGCCCGGCCGACCCATGCATATCTCGGGCTGTCGCCGGGGCTGGATTTCGAGACCCGGCTGACCGCCAAGCCGGACGCGCCGGAACAGCTGCGCCGGGAGCTGTCGCGCCGGGGCTACGATCCGGACACCCTGGCGCTGGGCACCAACACCGACCCCTATCAGCCGGTCGAGCGGGAGATGCGGATCACCCGCGGGCTGCTGGAGGTGCTGGCCGAGTTCGAGCATCCGGTGATGATCGTCACCAAATCCGATCTGGTGACCCGCGATCTGGACATTCTCGGCCCGATGGCGGCCAAGGGGCTGGCCAAGGTCGGCCTGTCGGTCACCAGTCTGGACCGGGACCTGGCCCGCACCCTGGAGCCGCGGGCGCCCCGGCCGGACAAGCGGCTGGCGGCGATCCGGACCTGCGCCGATGCCGGGGTGCCGGCCAGCGTGCTGGTGGCCCCGATCATCCCGGCGGTGAACGACCACGATCTCGAGGCGATCCTGGAGCGCGCGGCCGAGGCCGGGGCCGGGTCCGCCAGCTGGGTGCTGCTGCGGCTGCCGCTGGAGATCGAGGATCTGATGCGGGAATGGCTGGAGGCCCATGTGCCGGACCGGGCCGAGCGGGTGCTGTCGCTGGTCCGCCAGAGCCGGGGCGGAAAACTCTACCGGTCCGAATTCGGCCGCCGCATGACCGGGGAGGGGCCCTATGCCCAGATGATCGCCCAGCGGTTCCGGCTGGCCTGCGCCCGGCTCGGCCTGGCCCGGCGGACCGGCACCCTCGACCGCGCCCGGTTCACGGTTCCGGACAGCGCGAAGACGGCCGCGGGCACGGCGCAGATGTCGCTGTTCTGAGCGGCCGCCCCGCTTGGGCCGGGCGGGGGAGACCCGGGGCAACCTTCGGGGGCACCGGAAGGTGCGACAGGGTATGAAGAAAACACCCTAATATTCTGTAATATATGAAAAATAGGAGGTAGCGCTTTCGGGATAGTGATTAACTGACAACGGAGTTTCCGCAGGCGCTCCCGAGCCCGGCCCGGCGGTTTCCCCTCGACCTTCCCGCCGGTTCCGATACCCTTGCGCCATGCCCCGCGCCAAACCCCTCCCCGATGCCGCCCCGACCCCGCGGCCCGCCGCGCCCACCGACGCGCTGGAACGGGCCGCCGGCGCCCATCTCGGCAGGCTGGTGATCGGGGTGGACGAGGTCGGGCGCGGTCCGCTGGCGGGCCCGGTCACCGCCGCCGCCGCCTGGATCGACCTCGCCACCCTGCCGGAGGCCGCCCGCGCCGGGATCGCGGATTCCAAGACCCTGTCCGAGCCGAAGCGCGCCGCCGTGCTCGAGGCCGTAGCCTCCCATGCGACAACCGCCGTCGCCTGGGCCTCGGTCGAGGAGATCGACCGGCTCAACATCCTGCACGCCGCGCTGCTGGCCATGTCCCGGGCGGTCGAGACCCTGCTGAACGATCTCAAAAGACCGCCCGCTCTGATCCTGGTCGACGGCAACCGGCTGCCGCCCTGGTCCCATCCCGCCCGGGCGGTGGTGAAGGGGGATGCGGTCTGCCTGTCGATCGCGCTGGCTTCGATCGCCGCCAAGCAGGCCCGCGACGCCGAGATGGCCCGGCTGGCCCTGCACCACCCGGGTTACGGCTGGGAGCGGAATGCCGGCTACGGCACGGCGGCGCACAAGGCCGCCCTGCTCAGTCTGGGGGTCACCGAGCAGCACCGGAAAAGCTTCGCGCCGGTCCGAACCCTGCTGGCCGGGGCCACCTCAGACGGAGGTTAGAAGAGAGTCTTACCACTACATATTGAGTATGACTTGTAACACATTGACTCTATTTAGTCTTTCGAATTTCAGGTTTGACGCGGAACCCCGCCCGTGGGAGTCTGAGCCCTGGATTCGTCGGCCCCGGCCGGTGACAGCGCGGTGCGGGGGACGTGGCCCATGACAAAACTCAAGGTTCCGACCGGTCGGATTCTGACCGGCGATTGTATCGAGATTCTGCGGGGGCTTCCGGATGCCAGCGTCGATCTGGTCTTCGCCGATCCGCCCTACAATCTCCAGCTCAGCGGCGAGCTGCTGCGTCCGAACAACACCAAGGTCGACGGGGTCGACGACGCCTGGGACCGGTTCGGCGGCTTCGCGGCCTATGACGCCTTCTGCCGCGCTTGGCTGTTCGAATGCCGCCGGGTGCTCAAGGACACCGGCTCGATCTGGGTGATCGGCAGCTACCACAACATCTTCCGGGTCGGCACCATCCTGCAGGACTTGGAGTTCTGGATCCTGAACGACGTGATCTGGCGCAAGGCCAACCCGATGCCGAATTTCCGGGGCAAGCGCTTCACCAACGCGCATGAGACGCTGATCTGGGCGGCGCGCAGCGAGGACAGCCGGAAATACACCTTCAACTACGACGCCATGAAGGCCCTGAACGACGACCAGCAGATGCGCTCGGACTGGTATCTGCCGCTCTGCACCGGCCCGGAGCGGATCCGCGACGCCGCCACCGGCGAGAAGGCGCACCCGACCCAGAAGCCGGAATCCCTACTGGCCCGGGTGATCCTGTCGGCGACCAAGCCGGGGGATGTGGTACTGGACCCGTTCTTCGGCACCGGCACCACAGGTGCGGTCGCCAAGAAGCTGGGCCGCACCTTTGTCGGGATCGAGCGGGACGAGGGCTATGCGAAGGTAGCCAAGGACCGGATCGCCAAAGTGGTGGCGGTGGAGGACCCCGAAGCGCTGGCCCTGCCGAACAAGCGGGACCTGCCGCGGATTCCCTTCGGCCGCCTGATCGAGGAAGGGCTGATCAAGCCGGGCGAGGTGCTGTTCGACTCCCGCCGCCGCTGGACCGCCAAAGTGCGGGCCGACGGCCACCTGATCGCCGAGCGCCACAAGGGTTCGATCCACGAGGTCGGCGCCAAGGTGCAGGGCGCGCCCGCCTGCAACGGCTGGACCTTCTGGCACGCCGACCGTCGGGGCCAGCCGGTCCCGATCGACGCCTTCCGCCAGAAACTGCGCGGCGACATGGGCGGGGACTCGGGGTCCGAGATCGGCGCGGTCGCCGGAACCGCGTGAGGGTGGGTCGAGGCATCCCTCGGCGGCTGTCGACGCCTCAGGATGAGGGTTTGACGTGATACTGAGCCACTCTCAAGAGAGAAGAGACCAAAACCATCTCTTTTGTTGAAAACGGGGTAAACCTACAAACACTTCTAACTTTGAGCTCGGCTTAGCGCAGCTTGCACCGGCAGGCGTTGGGCGAAGTCCGCGTTGAAGGGCGAACCACGAAACGTGTCTAAGCTCCTGCTTCAGCCTGGATTTCTCCGTGCAGGTGGGGGGCCACTCTTGATACACAGAGGTGCTGAAAGGTCCCGAATCCGACGCGGTGCGGCGTTGCTATCTAGATGCGAATCGGCGAAACGCGTTGCCTGTTGAGATCGGTTATTGTGTCAATAAGCTTGCCGCATTGTGCTTGATTCGTTCTGCTTAATGCCCAAGTGTGTGTTAGAATCGCAACAGATTTAGGGTGTCAACTAGAAAAATCATGCGCGCGTACTGTTAGGAATTGCGTCTTAGGTAGTTGACATGTGAGTAGAAGGAAAAATGCGTTTTTTTGTAAACACTGTAAACGCGCATTCGGGGACAAGATAATGACACAGCACAACACAGATGCGGCAACTGTGCCGCCAATGTGGCTTACTCACCATCCCAGAATGGTGAATACGGATACGGCTTCCGACGAAGCTGTCCATGCAGCGCGGTTGGACGAGATTGAGAAGCGACTCCAGCAAGAAATTGATGACGACTACGCTGCGTTTATTCCAGAAAATCAGTAGTTAAGCGAACATATGTTGCCACCGGAAAAGGTATTTCGTGGTCGCCTCGATAATCTTACACGCATTGGTTATATGGTGGCGAATAGAACCTCCTTAGCGATTCAGAAGAAGCACGGCTTAGAAAATTGCGTGGCAGTTTCTAGCGCGCAAACGTACCTTCGTTTCAACGCTCGGTATTGGAAGTTGGTGCACGAGTTTAAACAAAAAAATTTTTTTCCAGACGGCAACAGGATCAACAGCCCCAAAAAGGCGGCTATAACTACATATGCAATTGCTACCAGCGAAGAACCGCTTTTCACGACTCGCAGCAAACTTGACAAATCCCATTATGATTACGCGGTGCTTCAATTTGCGCTTACTTCAATGAAGATGTTTATGAAAATTGAATCCAGCGCTATTAGCCAAAAGCATAAAAGAGATCTTAACTCATGTCTTTTTAAAATATCGGACGAAGGTGCTGAAAGTGACAGAGAAAATCTGCACCTTCTGTGTCTTTACATGGACACCTATTGGTCGCCCGCAAAAGAATCTGCTGACAACGGGGTTGATGATTAAATCTTGGTGAGCGGCCTAAATTTTGTAAATGCCGTCATGCGGGATTTTCGGCGATAACCCTTGCCGCCTCCATGATTAGTTTTAGCGATAGGCTGTTGAAGTAGGGGCTTCCCCTCACCCATCCTTCACCCGGCGCAGCAGCACCAGCCCCGCCAGCAGGAACACGATGATCGTGGCCATGCCGGCGCGCTGGCTGTCGAACAGGGCGGTGGTCCAGGCGAAGATCAATGGGCCGGCGAAATTGGTGGCCTTGCCGCTGAGGGCGTAGAGGCCGAACATCTCGGCCCGGTTCTCCGGCGGGGCGAGCCGGGCCATCAGGGTGCGGCTGGCCGCCTGGGTCGGGCCCATGAAGATCCCCAGCGCCATGCCCGCGATCCAGAACCAGAACGCGTTCGGCGCCGCCAGCGCCAGCACCCCGAACCCGATCAGTCCCAGCAGCGCCCAGGTGATCGCCCGTTTCGGGCCGACCCAGTCGTCGATCCAGCCGAACCCGACCGCCCCCAGCCCGGCGGTCACGTTCAGGGCGATGCCGAACAGGATGATCTCGGCGAAGGGCATGCCGAAGGTGCCGGCGGCGTAGATGCCCCCGAAGGTGAACAGGGTGGTCAGCCCGTCGGCGTAGAACATGCGGGCGATCAGGAACCGCACCACCGGCGATTTCAGGTCGAGCGCGCGCAGGGTGCGCCACAGCTCCGCCAGGCCGCCGCGCACGATGGCGGCGGTCGAGGCCTTCGGCCCGGCGGGCCTCGGGCGGAGGCGCTCCGGCACCATCAGGAAGATCGGCAGGCTGAACACCGCGAACCAGGCCGCCACCAGCAGCACCGTCGCCCGCACCGGCTCCTGGGTCTCGGCGTCGAGGCCGAAGGGCGGCGGGTCGGCCTGCACCAGCACGAACAGGGAGACCGCGAGGCAGACCACCCCGCCGGCATAGCCCAGCCCCCAGCCGATCCCGGAGATCCGGCCCATCGCCTTCGGCGGGGCGATCTCCGGCAGCATGGTGTTGTAGAACACCGAGGCGAATTCGAAGGCGACGGTGGCGATCACCACCAGCACCAGGGCGCGGGTGATGAAGGCGTCGTCCGGCAGCACCCCCCACAGGCCCAGGGTGGCCAGAATGGTGATCGCGGTCAGGGCCGCCAGCCAGGGTTTCCGCCGTCCGCTCTGGTCGGCGATGGCCCCCAGCGGCGCGCTCATCAGCGCCACCAGCAGGGCCGAGATGGCGGTGGCGTTGCCCCAGAGCAGGGTGCCGGTGGTCTCGTCCGGGGCCACGCCCCGGGTGAAATAGGCCGCGAACACGAAGGTGGAGATCACCGTCGGAAAGGCCGAATTCGCCCAGTCGTACAGGCACCAGCCGATGACCGGCCGGGTCAGCAGGGGGCCGTCATCGGAGGTCGTCGGTCGGTCGCTCAGCGGAGGCTCTCCCTGTGATCGGGCCGGTTGGTTTGCCGGTTACCGGGCCAGCAGCGCACGCAACTGGCCGTTGGCGACCGCCAGCATGGCCAGATCGATCGGCTCGCTGGTCCGGATGTCGGCGAGCAGCCGGTCGGTGCGGCTGACCGCGTCGGGACGGGTTTCGATCCAATCTAAGACCGCTTGATTCGTTTTCTTGTCCGCGGATTGAGCAAATGTGAATTTAACCTTTTTACCGGGTTTCTTGTTTAGACCCAGCACGTCCTGGGCCAGGGTGCTCTGGTGGTTGAAGAAATCGTCCACCAGGGCGCCGATCGCCAGTTTCTGCCAGTAGGTGTCGGCGGTCTGGGTCATCGCCTTCTCCCGCAGCCAGTCCAGGGCGAACCGGTCGCCGACCCCGAAATAGACCCGGGCCACCGCCTCGATCTCGCCGCCGGACAGGCCGGCCAGCCGGACCACGTCGCAGGCCGCCACCAGCTGGTCGAAACTGGCCACCTGACGGGCCAGGTCCTTCGGCACGCCGGTGTCGATATAGACCTTGGCGCGGGCCTCGAGCTGCTTGCGGTCGTTCTCGCTCAGCACCTCGACCAGGCAGGTGCGCAGCTTGGCGACGCCGGGCTGGAATTCCGAGACGCTGGCGCGGATGTCGAGCGGCTGCTTGCCGTTGCGCAGGAACCAGACGGTCTCGCGGGTGACCAGATTCTGCATTTCGATCAGCATCTTGGTCTGCACCTCGGCGGGGACCTTGTTGTCCAGCGCCTCGACCGCCTCCCACAGCTCCGGCAGCCCGAACGTGTCGCGCACGATGGTATAGGCGCGGGCCACGTCCGGGGCGGTGGCGCCGGTCTGCTCGCGGATCGTGTTGACGAAGGTCGCCCCCACCCGGTTGATCATCGAATTGGTGACGGTGGTGGTGATGATCTCCCGCCGCAGCCGGTGCTCGGAGATCGGCTGGGCGTAGGTCTCGCGCAGGCGGGGCGGGAAGTACTGCGCCAGATCGCCGCCGAAATAGCCGTCATCCGGCAGCTCGCTTTCGAGCAGCGAATCGTACAGCTCCATCTTGGCATAGGCCAGCAGCACCGCCAGCTCCGGCCGGGTCAGCCCGGAGCCCGCCGCCGCCCGCTCGGCGATCGCCTCGTCGTTCGGCAGGAACTCGATCTCCCGGTTCAGCTTCAGATGGCCGCGCTCCAGATCGCGCATCAGCCGCATCTGCTGGTCCAGCAGCCGGGCGCCCTGGCTGCGCGCCAGGGTGAGCGCCAGGGTCTGGTCGTAATTGTCGGCCAGCACCAGCTCCGCCACCGCGTCGGTCATGGCCTCGAGCAGCTTGTCCCGCTGCTTCAGGGTCATGTCGCCGTCCTGGACCACCGCGCCCAGCAGGATCTTGATGTTGACCTCGTGATCCGAGCAGTCGACGCCGGCGGAATTGTCGATGGCGTCGGTGTTGATCCGCCCGCCGCGCAGCGCGAACTCGATCCGCGCCCGCTGGGTGACGCCCAGATTGGCGCCTTCGCCCAGCACCTCGGCGTTCAGCTCGGTGGCGTTGATCCGCAGCGCGTCGTTCGCCCGGTCGCCGACCTCGGCGTTGTTCTCCGAGGAGGATTTCACATAGGTGCCGATGCCGCCGAACCACAGCAGGTCGATCTTGGCCACCAGCATGGCGCGGATCAGCCCGTTCGGGGTGATGGTGTCGGTCTCGATCCCGAAGGCCTTCTGGATCTGCGGCGTCAGTTTCAGCGACTTGGCCGACCGTTCGAAGATCGCCCCGCCCTTGGAGATCTTGCTCTGGTCGTAATCCGTCCAGCTCGAGCGCGGCAGCGCGAACATCCGCTGGCGCTCGGCGAAGCTGGCCTTGGTGTCCGGATCCGGGTCGACGAAGATGTGCATGTGGTTGAACGCGCCCAGGAGCCTGATGTGCTCGCTCAGCAGCATGCCGTTGCCGAACACGTCGCCGGACATGTCGCCGCAGCCGACCACGGTGAAGGGCGTGGTCTGGATGTTGTGATGGATTTCGCGGAAGTGGCGCTTGACCGATTCCCAGGCCCCGCGGGCGGTGATGCCCATCTTCTTGTGGTCGTAGCCGGCGGAGCCGCCCGAGGCGAAGGCGTCGTCAAGCCAGAACCCGTACTCCTGGCTGACCCCGTTGGCGATGTCGGAGAAGGTCGCGGTGCCCTTGTCGGCGGCGACCACCAGGTAGGGGTCGTCCGGATCGTAGCGCAGCACGTCGGCGGGCGGGACGATGTCCGGGCCCTTGATGTTGTCGGTGATGTCGAGCATCCCGCGCATCAGGGTCTTGTAGCACTCGATCCCCTCGGCCTGGAACTCGTCGCGGCTGCCGCCCGCCGGCGGGCGCTTGACCACGAAACCGCCCTTCGAGCCGACCGGCACGATCACCGCGTTCTTGACCTGCTGCGCCTTCATCAGGCCCAGGATCTCGGTCCGGAAATCCTCCCGCCGGTCGGACCAGCGGATGCCGCCGCGCGCGACCTTGCCGCCGCGCAGATGCACCGCCTCGACCCGGGGCGAGTAGACCCAGATCTCCAGCAGCGGGCGCGGCAGGGGCAGATCCTCGACCATGCGGCTGTCCAGCTTGAACGAGCTGTAGGACTTGATCCCGCCATCGGCCGCCGGCTGGAAATGGTTGGTCCGCAGGGTCGACTGGATCAGGTTCAGGAACCGGCGGATGATCCGGTCCTGGTCCAGATTGGCGACCGTCTCCAGCCCGTGCTCGATATCGGCCGTGATCTTGGTGCAGAGCGCCTCCCGACTGGTGTCGTGGGCGAAGGTGAGTCCGATGTCGAAGCGGGCGTCGAACAGGGCGACCAGCCGCTCCGACAGACCGGCATTGGCCAGCAGGGTCTCCTCCATGTAGTCCTGGGAGAAGGTGAACCCGGCCTGGCGCAGATATTTCGCATAGGCCCGCAGCACGGTGACCTGGCGCCAGGTCAGACCGGCCCCCAGCACCAGACCGTTGAAGCCGTCATCCTCCATCCGGCCGTCCCAGACCGCCGCGAAGGCCTCCTGGAACGGGGCCTTGATCTGGGAGAGTTCGCAGTCGCTCTCGTCCTTCAGCCGCATCTCGAAATCGTGCATCCAGATCGGCTTGTCCAGCTCCTTGCCGGAGATCTCGAACGGCACCTCGGCCAGGACCTTCACGCCCATGTTCTCCAGCATCGGCATCACATCCGACAGCGGCACCGGTCGGCCGCGGATGAAGATCTTCAGGTGCAGCACGTCCTCTTCCGCCCCGATCGGCCGGTAGAGGTTCATCGCCAGTTCCTGGGCCTCCTCCAGGTCCTCCATGCGCTCGATGTCGAAGACCGCCGCATGGGCGTGATAGGCCTCGCGATAGCTGGTCGGGAAGGCGCTGCCGTAATGGCGGTAGAGCTTGTTGCCGGCCCCTTCGCCCTTGGTCTCGATCAGCTCCTCGTGCAGCTTGTCGGTCCAGCTCCGGCCGGCCTCGACCAGGCGCTCCTCCAGCTCGTGGACATCGACATCGGGGACTTCGCCGCGGGTGGTGGCGATGATCACGTGCAGGCGGGCCAGAACCGAATCCGACATCTGGGTGAAGAACGCCGTCACCTTGCCGTTGAAGGCCTGCTCCAGGATCGACTGATAGGCCTGGCGGAGCTGGGTGTTGTAGTGGTCGCGCGGCACGAAGATCAGGGCCGAGATGAAGCGCTCGAACGCGTCCCGCCGGACGAACAGCGCGGTCTTCTGGCGTTCCTGCAGGTGCAGGATGCCGATCGCGATCTCGAACAGCTCGTCCTCGCCGGCCTGGAACAGCTCGTCGCGGGGATAGGTCTCGAGAATGTTGACCAGCGCCTTGCCGTCATGGCTGGCGGGCCGGAATCCGGCGCGCTCGACGATCCGGGCGACCCGGCGGCGCAGCAGCGGGATCTCCTTGGGGCTCTGGTTGTAGGCGACCGAGGTGAACAGACCGAGGAAGCGGTGCTCGCCCACCACCCGGCCCTTGGCGTCGAAGCGTTTGATGCTGATCGCGTCCAGCGGCACCGGGCGGTGCACGGTGGCGGTCTTGGTCGCCTTCATGATGTTCAGCAGGCTGGGGGCCAGCAGGAAGTCCCGCACGTCCTTGGGCAGCTGGCCCAGCTCCCGCAGGCCGCCGAACACGCTGACATCTGGGTCGCGCAGGATGCCGAGCCCGGAGGACTCGACCACCTGCATTTCCTGTTTCGCACCCGAACCGACATAGTCGTAGACCCGGTATCCCAGGAAGGTGAAGTGGTTGTCCTCGATCCATCGCAGGAAGGCCAGCACCTCGTCCACGTCCCCATTGGCGGCCGCCGGCGGGGTCTTTTCGATACCGGCGATCACGTCGACCATGGTCTTGCGCATGGGGCGCCAGTCCTCGACCGAATAGCGCACGTCGCGCAGCACATCGGCGATGGTCTGCTCGATATCCCCCAGAATCTTGGGGTCGGTCTGTTCCGAAATCTTCAGGTGCATGAAGGATTCCGAAAGCGTGCCGTCGCCGGCCTCGGCATCGCTGTCCACCAGCTCCCTGACGGCGCCCTTGGGCGTCCGGGTCACCCGCATGATCGGGTGGATCACCAGATGAACGGTCAGGTCCCGCTGGTTCAGGGCGGAGGTGACCGAGTCGACCAGGAACGGCATGTCGTCGTTGACGATTTCCAGAACCGTGTGGGGCGACTGCCAGCCCACTTCCTCGAAGCTCGGGTTATAGGCCCGGATCTTCGGGGTTTTCGCGTCCCGTTCGCGCCCGAAACTCCACATGGCGACGGCGGCGCCGAACAGGTCTTCCGCCTCCTCGTGCACCAGATCCTGCGGGGCGACGTTCACGTAGAACTGTCGGACGAAGCGCTCCGCGGTCGCGGCCTTGGTGCCTTCCAAACGCTCACGCACCAGGGCGGCGACCGCCTCGATCTTCTCTTGCTTCAATGTGTCGGTCCGGCTTGCCATCGCGATTTCCCCCCGCTGTCGCCGCTCGGCCCGTCACAATTCGTGCGCACCGAGTTTGCCACAGCCTAACGCAAGCGGGGGATGCGCGGAAGCGTTTGAAATCCTAAGGTTTCAAGTCACGGCTCCGGATCGGACGCCGGTACCGCGAGGGAAACCGGCCGGGCGGGCGGCCCGCTACTTGGACAGATCGGGACGGCCGCGCTGGGAAACCGAGATCACGCCCGGCCGGTTGCCGATCTGGCACGGCACGGTCAGGACCGTGAAGTCCAATGCCCGCATCCGGCAATACGCGAACACCGGATCGCCGGTGATGATCGACTTGTAGATTCTCTGGGCGATCGCGCGGGCGACGTCGAGTTCGATCACCTCCAGCAGCTTCCGGTCGACGTAATCGAGGCGCGACCAGATGATGCCGGACCCGGCATAGTCGAAGCGCAGGTCCCCGGCCGAATCCTCGTAGATGCAGGACACCCGATCGAGTGAGCCCTGCAGGGCTTCCATGATCTTGTTCTGGTCCCGGGTCTCCCCGGAGACCTGCCAGAGCTTGCCGAGGGCCGCGAAGGACGGCGGCAGGCGTCTCAGCAGCTCGTGCTCCAGCTCCACATGGATGGCGAGATCGGGCGCGGCCTCGCCGAACCGCTGGAACGACCCGGCGGTGTTGAGCGTCTCCACAACCTGTTCGATCGAGCTGCCGCGGGCCTTGACCGGGCCGTCCTGGGCCAGCATCCGATAGACCGTTGCCGGGCTGACACCGGATTCCTGGGCAAGCCGCTCCCGGGTCCATTTGAGATATCCCAGCGCCGCGCGCAGATCTTCGCCTGTCAGATCCTGAATCCGCCCCGGCATGCACTCCCCCTCCCCAGTTCGTCCATGTCGCGCTCGAGTCCAAAGACTGCCCTTCGGCCATCCTAGGGGATACCCTCTTCTGCGGAACCTGAAACCGTCCCCCTATCGTGACTTTTTCGACTGGTAATTATGCACCTCAGGAGGAATAGCCTTACACTCACCCGTGTTTGATTGAAGATTTATCAGAAAATGATAGGAATCTCCGTAGGATACCCGGTCCGGCGATGCGGCGATGCCGGACCGGATCGCAGAGGCTGCGGCGGGTCGGAAAAGGAGCGGGCATGAAGCTTCGAGGACGGCGGGATCGAAGTCCGGACGGCGAGAGGCGGACGTCTCGGGTCCATAGGTTCCGGGATCTGGAGCCGGCGACCGACCTCAGAATCCGGGCCCTGGCCAAACATTTCGACGTGCCGCTCGGCTCGGTGGTCGATGCCGCAATCGCTGCATTCTTCACGCAGGTTATGGAGCGCGCGGAGCTCGGCACGGGCGCCGAGACCCATGCCGCGCCGGCCGGGCGCGCCGGCTCCCGTGCCGAGATCGAGACGCTGGCCGCATGGACGCAGATGCGCGACGCCGCGCGCCACGCACCGGACGCGTCCCCGCCCGCCGCCGGACTCTCCGATCTGGAGGCGGATCTCGCCGCGCGTCGCGCCAAGCTGACCGACGACCTGACGCGGATCGGACGGCAGCACCCGGGGTCCGGACAGAAGAAGGCCCCCGAAGGGGAAGATTAACGGTCGACGATGTGCGGAAAAATTGGAGCGGGCGATGAGATTTGAACTCACGACCCCAACCTTGGCAAGGTTGTGCTCTACCCCTGAGCTACGCCCGCGCTCCAGAACCGAGATCACTCGGTCGCTGAGGTCGCGGATAATACTCAGAGCTTTCGGCAATGCAAGCGGTCATTCGACAAAATCGACATGCGGGCCCACAAATTCTCGGCCGCGGCGTCCGGGAGCGCGATAGATCCCGGCCCGGGCTTCCATTCCGCTGGCCGAATGCGCTAGAAACCCAAGCGTTCCAATATGTTTCCGGTGCCCGTCGGGTGCTCCGGGCGGTGCTCCACGGCGAGGTGCGGCGGGTGTGGCCGCTTTCCGGCGCGGTCCCGAACCGACGGATGTCCCGAGACTGCACGCCCAAGACCGTTCGCAAGAAGGTAGACTGATGGCCGATCCCGCCTCCGATGGTCCCGCCCCGAAGACCGCCGACGATCTGTTCGCCCGGCTGACGGATCTGGGGGTCGGGTTCACCCGCCACGACCATCCGCCGCTGTTCACGGTCGACGATTCGAAGGCGTTGCGCGGCAGTCTGCCGGGCGGTCACTGCAAGAACCTGTTCCTGCGCGACAAGAAGGGGGCCATGTGGCTTCTGGTCTGTCTCGAGGACCGGGCCATCGACCTCAAGGCCCTGGGTGCGCATCTCGGCGGCGCCCGGCTGTCCTTCGGCAGCCCGGACCGGCTCTTGCGGGTGCTCGGGGTGACCCCGGGGGCCGTGTCCCCGTTCACGCTGATCAACGATTCCCAGGTCGCGGTGCAGGTGCTGCTGGATGCCGAGATGCTGCGCCATGACCCCTTGAATTATCATCCCCTGCGGAACGACATGACGATTGCCGTGTCGCCGGATGGGCTGATGCGCTTCATCGAGGCCTGCGGCCACCGCCCGACGGTGGTGGATCTGGACCGGTTGGCCGAGGTCTAGCCGGGCCGGGGACGGATCCCCGAATCGGAGCGATGAAATTCACGAATCCGCCCGCGGGCGGCTTGCCGGGGTCCTGCGGGGCCTTAGATGTTTGACCGAAGAGGATCACCGACGATGAACACGATCTTAAACGCAGACGGATTGTCGGCCACGCCACAGGCCGCCGGCGGTGGCGACCTGATCAAGGACGGCACCCAGGACACGTTCATGGCGGACGTGATCGAGGCCTCCCGCGAGACCCCGGTGATCGTCGATTTCTGGGCGCCCTGGTGCGGCCCGTGCAAGCAGCTGACGCCGGCGATCGAATCCGCCGTGCGCGCCGCCGGCGGTGCCGTGAAGCTGGTGAAGATCAATGTGGACGAGAATCAGGAACTGGCGGGCCAGCTGCGGATCCAGTCGATCCCCACGGTCTACGCCTTCAAGGACGGACAGCCGGTCGACGGATTCGCCGGCGCCCAGCCGGAGAGCGAGCTGCGGGCGTTCATCGACAAGGTGACGGCCGGTGCATCCGGCGGCGCGGCGCTCGATGCGGCGCTGGACCAGGCCGATGCGCTTCTCGGCGCCGAGGATTTCGAGCAGGCCGGTGCCCTGTTCCAGCAGATTCTGCAGCAGGACAGTCGCAGCGTCCGCGCACTTGCCGGGTTCCTGCGCTGCATGATCGGCGCCGGTCGGTTGGAGCAGGCGACCATGATGTACGAGCAGCTGCCGCCGGAGATGCTTCAGGAACAGGCGCTGGTCTCGGTGAAGGCCGAAATGGATCTGGCGGCCGCGCCGCCGGTCGAGGCGCGCGAGATCGCCGGTCTGCGCGCCAAGATCGAGGCCGACCCGAAGGACCATCAGGCCCGCCTCGATCTCAGTGAGGCGCTGTACAAATCGAAGGACAAGGAGGGCGCGGTCGACCAGTTGCTCGAAAGCATCCGGATCGACCGGGCGTGGAACGAGGCGGCGGCGCGCCAGGCCCTACTGAAAATGTTCGAGGCCATGGGGCCGACCGATCCGGTGACACAGGACGCGCGGCGACGCTTGTCGTCCATCCTGTTCTCCTGATCGACGTTACGAAGACGGCACAATGCCGGAAGGCAGATTGAATGACGGCGAACCCATTTGCACATCGTTTCGAGGACCTGCCGGCCACCCTGCCGGTGTTTCCGCTGACCGGTGTGCTTCTGCTGCCCGGGGGTCGCTTGCCGCTCAACGTGTTCGAGCCGCGCTACCTCAAGATGGTGCGGGACGCTTTGGCGACCGACCGGCTGATCGGGATGATCCAGCCGCGCACGCCGAACGACCCGGCGGAGGTGCCGGAGATGTACCCGCTGGGCTGTGCCGGTCGGATCACCCAGTTCGCCGAGACCGATGACGGGCGGTTCATGATCACCCTCACCGGTGCCTGCCGGTTCCGGGTGGATCAGGAGGTGGCCTCCATGCGGGGCTATCGCCGGGTGATCGCCGACTGGAGCGACTACCGCGCGGATCTGACGCCGGACTGCGAGGTCGATCTCGACCGGGAGCGGTTCGACGGCAGCCTGCGCCGGTATTTCGACAGCCAGGGCATCACCGCCGATTGGGAGACCATCCGCAACACCGCCGACGATCCGCTGATCACCACGCTCGCCATGATCTGTCCGTTCGAGCCGAACGAGAAACAGGCGCTGCTGGAAACGCCGGGCTTGCAGGAACGGGCGGATATGATGCTCACTCTGCTCGAGATGGCGGTGATCGGCGAAAGCGGAGGCGATTGTGGTGCCCGACACTGACGACCCCGAAGCTGACCGGACTCCCGACCCGGCGGTTGGGCATTCCGGTCTGGGGATCGACCCGAAGCTGCTGGAAATTCTGGTCTGTCCGCTGACCAAGCAGCCTTTGCGCCTGGAGGCGGAGGCGGGCGAGCTGGTGAGCGAGGCCGCCAAGCTGGCCTTCCCGATCCGGCAGGGCGTTCCGATCATGCTGGTCGACGAGGCCCGCCGCACCGATACCGCCTTCACCGATCCGGTCGCCGAGGGGGCCGAGGCCCTGGGCGCCGCCAAGACCAAGGCAGGACCCGACTCATGACCATCGCCGAGAGCGAGGATTTCGTCACCCGCCACTGGCCGACCGAGATCCGGGTCGCGTCCGACAAGCGCGCCCTGACCGTCGGGTTCGACGGCGGCGAACGGGTCGAGATCCCGGCCGAACTGCTGCGGGTCGAAAGCCCCTCCGCCGAGGTTCAGGGGCACAGTGCCGCCGGCAAGCAGGTGGTGGCCGGAAAAGGCAAGGTCGCGATCGCCAGCGTCGAGCCGGTCGGCAATTACGCGGTCCGCATCGGCTTCGACGACGGCCACGCCACCGGGCTCTACACCTGGCGCTATCTCTACAAGCTGGGCACCGAGGGCGACCGGCTGATGGCGGCCTATCTGGCGGAGCTCGAGGCGAAAGGGCTGTCGCGCTAGAGCGGCTCGCCCCGCAGCAGGCGCGGCAGCGTCCCCAGGGTGCCCATGGCGTGGCGGACGGCGGCGCGTTTGAACGGCCCGATCCGGCGGCTCAGCCCCAAACCCAGGTCCCGCAGCACCCGGATCGCCCCCACATCGTTGGAGAACAGCCGGTTCAGCCCGTCGGTGGCGCCGATCAGGGTCATGGAATCGAACCGGCGCCGTCCCTGGTAGTCTTCCAGCACCAGCCGCGCCCCCGGATCCATCCCCAGACGCGCCGCGTCGGCCACCACCTCGGCCAGCGAGGCCACATCCCGCAGGCCCAGATTGAATCCCTGTCCGGCGATCGGGTGGATCGCGTGGGCGGCGTCGCCGACCAGGGCGACCCGGTCGGCGATATAGGCCTCCGCCACCGAGAGGGACAGCGGGTAGATCCGGCGCGGCCCGAGCGGCGTCAGCTTGCCCAGCGTGTCGCCGAACCGTTCCTGCAGCGCGGCGCCGAACAGCCGGTCGTCGAGGCCGTGGATGTGCTCGGCGGTGGCCGTCCGCTCGGTCCAGACCAGGGCCGAGCGTTTGCCGCGCAGGGGCAGCAGCGCCAGCGGGCCGCCGGGCAGGAACCGTTCATGGGCGACGTTGTCGTGCGATTTCTCGTGGGCGATGGTCTCGACCACGCTGCTCTGTCGATAGGGCAGGGTGTGGACCCGGATTCGGGCCAGCGCGCGCAGGGTCGAGTTCCGGCCGTCCGCCGCCACCGCCAGCGGCGCCGTCAGCACCGCGCCGTCATCCAGCGTCACCTGCGCCTGACGCGCATCAACGGTCAGGGCAGTCACGGCGGCGACCCGGAAGTCGGCGCGGCCCGGTCCCTGGGCGATCACCTTGAGCAGCGCACGCTTCAGCGCCGCGTTCTCGACGATGTGGCCCATCGGCTGGTCGCCGACCTCGGCGTGGTCGTAGTGCATGTGCGCGCGGGATCCGGCATCCGAGATCCGAATGTCCAGAATCGGCTCGGCGGTTTCCGCCACGCCCTCCCAGGCGCCCAGGACCTCCAGCATCCGCCGGCTGGACAGGGAAATCGCGGTGGTCCGGATATCGGTGCCGGCGACCGCCGCGTCCCGCGGGTCGGCCCGGTCGACCAGAACCACGTCCAGCCCGGCGGAGACCAGGGCGGCGGCGGTTGCCAGCCCGGACAGGGCGGCACCCGCGATCACCACATCCGCGGGTGCCGGCTGTGTTTGTGTCGGCCGGGTCTGGTTCGGCTGGGTCATTCGGGGCGTCTCCGGTCGATGGGTCGGTACCCGTTAAGCTAACCCGGTGCCGGGCCATCGCAAGGTGAAACCGCCGCGCCGACCGGATCCGCGTCCCTCGGTCGCGTCCTGATCTCAACAGAGATTAAAAAACAGGCGATATGACGAATTTGACGCTTTTTTAATCACGCCCCCTGGAGGGGATCGGATCAGGATTCCGGAACCTCTATCTAACAATCTGAAAAATAGAAGAAAATTCTGATTCGTGAATCCGGCATACTTCTTGATGTAACAACCCGGAGTCCACCGGCGGTGGGCGGTCCGCCCGGCGCGCGGGCGTCTCGGTGTCACGGCTTCCATCATGTGGTGGGAGCCTTGATCCTGAGGTGTCCGGACGCCGGGTGGGCTTTGGGGAACACGATACGCGCGAGGTATACGAGACATGAAACTCGTTATGGCCATCATCAAGCCCTTCAAGCTCGATGAGGTCCGGGAATCGCTCACGGCCCTGGGAATCCAGGGTCTGACCGTGGGCGAGGTCAAGGGCTTCGGACGGCAAAAAGGTCAAACCGAAATCTACCGGGGTGCTGAGTACTCGGTGAACTTCCTGCCCAAGGTCAAGGTCGAGGTCGTCGTTCCTGACGATCTGGTCGGCCAGGTTGTCGAATCGATCCAGAAATCGGCGAATACCGGTCGGATCGGCGACGGCAAGATCTTTGTCCTCGACGTCGCTCAAGCCGTGCGGATCCGCACCGGCGAGACCGACGCGGACGCCCTCTGACCGGAACGCGGGAGATCTCAAAGATGAGGAAGTTTAACAAATTGAGCCTGACGGCCGTGGCCGCTTCGGCCGCGTTCATCGGCTTCACCCAGTCTGCCTCCGCCGAGGTTTCGGTTGAGACGGCCTTTATTTTCAACACCCTGTCGTTCATGTTCCATGGCGTGCTGGTGATGTGGATGGCCGCCGGTTTCGCCATGCTCGAAGCCGGTCTGGTGCGCACCAAGAACACCACGATGCAGCTCACCAAGAACATCGCGCTGTACTCGATCGCGGGCATCATGTTCTGGGCCGTCGGCTACAATCTGATGTACATGGACGTGAGCGGCTACATGGGCTCGTTCGCAATCTGGTCCGCCGAGGATCCGTTCGATGCCGAAGGCGCGTTCACCGGTGACGACGCGGCCGGTTACGGTGCCGCCTCCGACTGGTTCTTCCAGATGGTGTTCGTCGCGGCCACGGCTTCGATCGTGTCCGGCGCTCTGGCCGAGCGGATCAAGCTGCTGCCGTTCCTGATCTTCACCGTCGTGCTGACCGGCATCCTGTACCCGATCCAGGGCTCCTGGACCTGGGGCGGCGGCTGGCTGTCCGAGATGGGCTTCAGCGATTTCGCGGGCTCGACCATCGTGCACTCGGTCGGTGGCTGGGCAGCGTTGACCGGCGCCATCATCCTCGGGGCGCGTAAGGGCAAGTACAACGCGGACGGCTCGATCAATCCGATGCCGGGCGCCAATCTGCCGCTCGCCACGCTGGGCACGTTCATCCTGTGGATGGGCTGGTTCGGCTTCAACGGCGGCTCGCAGCTTGCCATGGGTTCGGCGGCCGACGTGGTCGCGATCGCCACCATTTACGTCAACACCAACCTCGCCGCGGCGGCCGGTGTGGTGGTCGCGATCATCCTGACCGCGATCCTGTACAAGAAGGTTGATCTGACCATGGCGCTGAACGGCGCCCTGGGCGGCCTGGTCGCCATCACGGCCGAGCCCCTGGCTCCGAGTCCGATGATGTCCGTCTTCATCGGCGGCATCGGCGGTCTGCTGGTGGTCTTCGCGGTCCCGCTGCTCGACAAGATGAAGGTCGACTACGTGTTCGGTGCGGTCTCCGTCCACCTTGTGGCCGGCATCTGGGGGACCATCGCCGTGGTGTTCAGCGGGGCGTCCATCGTGACCCAGCTGACCGGTATCGTGGCGATCGGCGCCTTCATGGTCATCACCACCAGCATCGTCTGGTTCATCCTCAAGGTCTCGATCGGGCTGCGTCCGAGCGAGGAGGACGAAATGATGGGCCTCGACCGTGCGGAATGCGGCATGGAAGCCTATCCGGAGTTCGGCAAGGGCTCCCAGACGATCTAAGCCTGCATCTTCCGGTCCGGCGGCTGCGGTCGCTGGACCCCCGACGCTCTCGTGAAATGGCCCGACGGTTCCGACCGCCGGGCCATTTTCGTGACCACCGGTGCATTTTCTTTAGCTTGCGCTTCAAGGTTGCCTGCTAACCCTCTGTCGGATAGAGTGCTTCTCTATTTGGAACAAAACCGGCACGGGGGTTGACCATGGCGCGGACAAGCGCGCGGGACGCGGCAAAGCATCCCGGATCGGAAAGTGGCGCGGATGCGTCGAGGGGCAGCCGCGCGCGATTCCTGCCGGATGCGGCCAACCGCTATCTGAAGCGCCGGGGCGAGGAGATCCTGGGGCTGACCCTGATGGGGGCCGCCGCTCTGCTGGCGGTGGCGCTGCTCGGCTTCGATGCGGGCGACCCGTCCCTCAACACGATTGCGGCCGCGACAACCGTCGCAAATCCGCTCGGCCGACCCGGCGCGCTGGTCGCCGATCTGGTGCTGCAGTCCCTCGGCATGGCAAGCGCCCTGCTGGTGCTGATCCCGGCTATCTGGGGGTGGCGGGTGCTGCAGCACGAGCGGCCGCGTCTCCTGACCCTGCGGCTGACCGCGACCCCGTTCGCCCTGTCGCTGGCGAGTTTCGCCCTCGCCCTGGCGCCGGTACCGCTTGCCTGGCCCCTGCGCGCCGGTCTGGGCGGGTTTCTGGGGTCCCTGATGCTCAATCCGGCGGCCGAGCTGGCGCCCTATCTGGAACCGGTCGGCGGCATTCTCGCCCTTGCGGTGGCGGCCGGGCTGCTGGCCCTGGTGCTGGCGGCCTGGATCCTCGGCCTGCGGGTGCGCGACGGCATCACCGCCCTGGTCGCGGCCTTCACCGGCGGCGCCTGGCTGGCCCGCACCCTGACCCGGGGGGCGGTCGCCGGCGGCCGCATGGGGGCGAAGGCCGGCAGTCAGGCCTGGAGGACCGGGGAATCCGTGCTCCGTCGGGAGCCGCGCCTGACCGACGACGCGCCGGGGGAAGAGAATGAGGACGAGGATGCGCCGGAAACGGCCCCTGTCAGCCGATCCCTCGCCCGCCCGTCTCGCCCGGCGCCCGCTCCGGCGGCGCCCACCCCCGTTCCGGTGGCGAAACGTCCGGACCGGCCGCGCAAGGACAGCCGTCAGGCCACCTTCGATCTCGGACAGGGCGCCGGGGCGGCCGGTGATTACGAATTCCCGCCGCTCGACCTGCTGACCGAGGCGCCGGAGACCAGCCAGGGCCCGGAGGAAGGCTCGCTGGAGCAGAACGCCCGCATGCTGGAGAGCGTGCTGCAGGATTTCGGGGTCAAGGGCACCATCGGCAATGTCCGCTACGGGCCGGTGGTCACCCTGTACGAGCTGGAACCGGCGCCGGGGACCAAATCCGCCCGGGTGATCGGTCTGTCCGACGACATCGCGCGCTCCATGAGCGCGGTCTCGGTCCGCGTGGCCGTGGTGCCGGGACGCAACGTGATCGGCATCGAGCTGCCGAACGCCAACCGCGAGATCGTCTACTTCCGCGATATCCTGGAATCGAAGCCGTTCCGGGAGAGCCAGCACAAGCTGGCGATCGCGCTCGGCAAGGATATCGGCGGCACCGCGGTGACCGTCGATCTGGCCCGCATGCCGCATCTGCTGATCGCCGGGACCACCGGGTCGGGCAAGTCGGTGGCGGTCAACACCATGATCCTGTCGCTGCTCTACCGGCTGCCGCCGGAGCGCTGCCGCTTCATCATGATCGACCCGAAAATGCTCGAGCTGTCGGTCTATGACGGCATCCCGCATCTGCTGTCGCCGGTGGTGACCGATCCGAAGAAGGCGGTAGTGGCCCTGAAATGGACCGTGCGCGAGATGGAGAGCCGCTATCGGGCGATGTCCAAGCTCGGGGTCCGGAACATCGACGGCTACAACGCGCGGCTGGCCGAGGCGGTCAAGAAGGGCGAGGTGCTGAAGCGCAAGGTCCAGACCGGCTTCGATGTGGAGACCGGCAAGCCGGTCTTCGAGGAGGAGCCGCTCGACCTGACGCCGCTGCCGTTCATCGTGGTGGTGATCGACGAGGTCGCCGATCTGATGCTGGTGGCGGGCAAGGACATCGAGGGTGCGGTCCAGCGGCTGGCGCAGATGGCGCGGGCCGCCGGCATCCACGTGATCATGGCGACCCAGCGTCCCTCGGTCGACGTGATCACCGGCACCATCAAGGCGAACTTCCCGACCCGGATCAGCTTCCAGGTCACCTCCAAGATCGACAGCCGCACCATCCTGGGCGAGCAGGGGGCCGAGCAGCTGCTGGGCCAGGGCGACATGCTGCACATGGCCGGCGGCGGGCGGATCACCCGGGTGCACGGCCCGTTCTGCTCCGACGAGGAGGTCGAGGACGTGGTCCGCCACCTGAAGTCCCAGGGCGAGCCGGAATACAACGAGTCGATCACCGAGGACGACGACGCTCTGCCGGACCCGTTGGGCATGGGCAACGAGATTTCCGGCGGCAACGGCGGCTCGGGCGACGAGACCTACGATCAGGCGGTCGCCATCGTGGCCCGCGAGGGCAAGGCCTCCACCAGCTTCATCCAGCGGCATCTGAAGATCGGCTACAACCGGGCCGCCAGCATCATCGAACGGATGGAACAGGAAGGCGTGGTCAGCCAGGCCAACCATGTGGGCAAGCGCGAGGTCCTGGTCGGCGATCATTCCGCATCATCGATGGATTAACGCCGCCGCATCGGCTATCACCCCCGTCCGCTGACCGGACAGGGGTGTGCCATGACGCCGAACATGACCACGCAGCCGATATCGATCGGGCTCGATTTCGGGACCACCAACACGGTGGTCTCGACCATCACCGCCGAGGGGACGCGCCGGCATCATGTGTTCGAGTCGCCGCTCGGCACCGGGCGCAGCTTCCGGTCGCTGATCTGCTACTGGCAGGAGGTGGAGCGGGCCCGGCCGGAGGTCCGCCACAGCTCCGGGCCCTACGGCATTTCCGATTATATCGAGTGGGGGCCGGACCAGCGGCTGATCATGTCGATGAAGTCCTATCTGGGCGATGCCAGCTTCACCGGCACCCAGATCTTCGGCCGGCGGGTCGGGATCGAGGACATCATTGTCGATTTCCTGACCGACCTGCTGGGCCGTCTGGACGTGCCGCTCCGGGGGGCAGGGCATCGGATCCGGGTCGGCCGCCCGGTGGTGTTCGCCGGCGCCAGGCCGGACGAGGCCCTGGCCCTGGCCCGCCTGCGCCGGGCGCTGGAGGGGGCCGGCCTGGGCGGAATCGAATTCGCGCTGGAGCCGGCGGCGGCCGGGGCGCAATACGCCCGCACCAACGCCCGCAAGGACCTGGTGCTGGTGGCCGATTTCGGCGGCGGGACCAGCGATTTCTCGATCCTCAAGGACGGGCCGGACGGGCTGCAGCCGATCGCCCATGCCGGGCTCGGTCTGGCGGGCGACCGGTTCGATTCCCGGATCGTCAATCACGTGGTCGCCCCCTATCTGGGCAAGGGCACCGAGTTCAAGAGTTTCGACACCGTCATGACCGTGCCCTGGAACAGCTCCGATCTGGTCTGGCACCGGATCTCGCTGATGAACAATCCGACCGATCTGCGGGCCTGGGACGATCTGCGCCGGGCCTCGCTGGAACCGGAGAAGATCGAGCGCATGATCAAGATCATCACCGACGGCACCGGGTTTAACCTGTACCGGGCGGTGTCCGGTGCCAAGGAGGCGCTCTCGCAGGCCGATGTGGCGACCATCCCGCTGGGCGAGATCGGTCTTGATCTCGACCTGGAGCTGACGCGGGAGACCTTCGAGACGCTGATCGCCGACGATCTGGCGCAGATCTCGACCTGCGTGCTGGATCTGCTGGCGCAGCAGCAGATCGCGCCGGAGCGGATCGATCAGGTGTTCATGACCGGCGGCACCGCTCACACCCCCGCCGTCCGCCGCCTGTTCGCCGATCTGTTCGGGGCCGGGAAAATCGGCAGCGGCGGGGAGTTCACCTCGGTCGCCGACGGGCTGGCGGAGCTGGCCCATGCGGCCGCCTGAGACCGCGCCCGGCCCGGCTGCGCCCTTGCCTTGAAATGGCCGCTTGATCTCCGGTCCGGCTGAGGGCATCTGAAGGCTATGAAAACGCGCATCCTCACGCTCACGACAGTTCTCGCCGCCGCCCTGCTGGCCGCCCCGGCGGCGCTGCCCGGTCCGGCCCTGGCCCAGGAGGCCTTCAGCGTTGCGCCCGGTCTGCGTCTGTCCCAGGCCGACAAGGCGGATCTGCGGCGGGTCGAGAATTATTTCAACGCCATGACCACCGTCAGGTCGAACTTCATTCAGGCCAGCTCCACCGGCTACATCGCCCAGGGCACGGTCTGGATCCAGCGGCCCGGCCGGGTGCGGTTCGAGTACGCCCCGCCGTCGCCGATTCTGATCACGGCGGACGGGTTGTGGCTGACCTATCAGGACAACGAGCTGGAACAGACCAGCCGGGTGCCGCTGGCGACCTCCGCGATCGGGGTGATCGTGGACGATACCGTCGCGTTCGACGAGGATCTGAGGGTCGAGGCGGTCATCCGGGAGAACAACGTGCTGCGGGTCACCGTCAGCCGTGACACCTTGCTGGAGCAGGGCAAGGTGACCCTGACCTTCCAGGAGCAGCCCTTCGCGCTCAAGCAATGGGTGGTGCAGGACGCCCAGGGGGTCGAGGTCAAGGTGGCGCTTCTCGATCCGGTGTTTGGCGTCGATATTCCCGCCAAGACCTTCACGCCGAATTCCTTTGAGCGGAATGCCGACCAGGGGCGCTAAGTCTTGAACGGTCGCTTCAGCAGGCCGAGCAGCCGCGTCTCCCGCAGTCCCTCGGTGCCGATCGGCATGTCCGGGGTCCGTGACGTGGGGCTTCGGGAGCCGAAGACCCGATCCCACAGGGACAGCACGGTGGCGTAGTTCGAATCCGTGTCCCGCCGGACCGCGTGGTGATGCACCCAATGGATCGAGGGGGTCACGATCACCCGGGACAGAGCGCGTTCCAGGGTTCGCGGCAGCCTGACGTTCGAATGATGGAAGACCGACGAGAGCAGGACCAGGGTCTCGAACACCAGAACGGTCGCCAGCGGAATATCCAGCGCGATGATGACCACTGCCCGGACGCCTGCCGACAGCAGCACCTCGCCCGCGTGGAACCGGACAGCGGAGCTGACATCGAGGAACTCGTCCAGATGATGCACCTCGTGAAACCGCCACAGGAAGGGAATTCGGTGGTTCGCCCGGTGCCACCAGTAGATCCACAGGTCCAGGATCACCAGATCGACGGCCATCACGGCCCAGCCCGTCGCCCCCAGCCCCAGACCCTCCGGCCGCCAGTCCCACGGAAGTGTGGCCGCAGCCAGGGTCAGCGGGATCACCGCCACCCGCGACAGAACCCCGTTGATGGCGAACAGGGTGAGGTTGCGGCCGATCCGGGCCCAGGACCCGAGGGGGCCGGCGCCGGGATCACGCGGGCGGGCCACCGCCGGCGCCACCCGTTCGGCGATCAGCAGCAGCGCGATCCATCCGACCACGATGACGCCCTTGTAGGCGGTGAGAACCGTGATCTCCGAGGTGAAGCTGGGCGTGTCCATGGCGTCTCCCATATGGCATGATTGCCGGGTTGCGCCAAGCTGACCGCGACAAACGGCCCCGCCCTGTCCGCTTTCTGATCAACCGCTTTCTGATCAACCTGATCGATGAGGAGACCAGACCATGACCCATCCGGACCCCATCCCGCTGGTCGGTCTGCCCTGCTGTCTGAAGCGCGACGGCACCATGGCCGGCCATCGGGTGGGCGACAAATACGTGACCGCGGTCTCCGAGATCGTCGGGGCCTGTCCGGTGCTGATCCCGGCCCTGGAGGGCGGGCTGGATGTGGACGTGCTGATCTCCCGGTTTGACGGGTTGGTGCTGACCGGAAGCCCCTCGAATGTGGATCCGACGCACTATGGCGGTCCGCCCCAGCAGCCGACCGAGGACGGTTACGGCGAGCACGACCCGGCGCGGGATTCGGTCACCCTGCCGCTGATTCGCGCGGCGGTCGCGGCCGGGGTTCCGGTGTTCGGGATCTGTCGGGGCATCCAGGAGATGAACGTCGCCTTCGGCGGCAGCCTGTTGGACAAGATCCAGGAGGATCCCGGCCGTCTGGACCACCGGATGCGCCGCGACGTGCCCTATGACTGGAAATACCGCCCCTCCCATCCGGTCACCCTGACACCGGGCGGAATCCTGGAACGGCTGGCCGGTCCGGGCCCGCACCTGGTGAACTCGCTGCACGGCCAGGCGGTCGGCACGCCGGGCCAGGGGATCGCGGTCGAGGCGACCGCGCCCGACGGGGTGATCGAAGCCATCCGGGTGGTCCACGCCCCGGCCTTCGCCATCGGCGTGCAGTGGCATGCGGAGTGGCCGCGGCCGGTCGGCGCGCTGAACGCGGCCCTGTTCGAGGCCTTCGGCGCGGCCGTCCGGGCCCGGGCGCGGTCCCGCCTGCCGGGCGGGTCCGGGGTGAACCAAGCCGCCGAGTGACCGTGCGGAAAGAAATGATTTGAGCCTCCGCCGGAAGGCCTCTTATTATTTCTCTCAAAAGTAGAAGATCAACGAAAACACTTGGGGGAGATGTCGAGATGGCCACGAGAAAGCCAAGTCTGACGCGTCGTCGGTTCATTCAGGGCATCGCCGCCATCGGCGGGGTGGGGGCGGCCTACAGCGCGATGCACGTGA
>JANSYC010000072.1 GCA_024742605.1 Alphaproteobacteria bacterium
ATTGGCGGGGTCGAGGGTCGCGGGTTGCAGCAGATCCTGGGCGGGCTGGAGCTGGGTCGGATCAACGTGGCGGCGCGCGGCGTCGGCATCGCCCGGGCCAGCCTCGACGACAGCGTCCGCTATGCCCAACAACGCAAGACCATCGGCAAGCCGATCGCCGAGCATCAGGCGATCCAGTTCAAGCTGGCCGACAAGGCGACCCAGTGCGAGGCGGCCCGGCTGCTGGTGGCGCAGGCCGCCGCCGCTTACGACCGGGGCGAGCGCTGCGACATGGAGGCGGGGATGGCCAAACTGTTCGCCACCGAAGCCGCCATTCACAACAGCCTGGAGGCAATGCGGCTGCACGGCGCCTACGGGTACTCCAAGGAATTCAACATCGAGCGCTACTACCGCGACGCCCCGCTGCTGGCGATCGGAGAGGGCACGAACGAACTGCAGCGGATCATCATCGCCAAGCAGCTGGTATCCCGAAACCCGGCCTGAGGCTCTCCCTACGCCATAGCGACCGGCGCCTGCTTGACGTTACGGAAATGCGTCGTTAGCTTGCCGACACAAGCAAGTTGAGCGGGGAGCTCACGGGGGCTAAAAACGGGCGGGGTCGCGATAAAACGCGACCTCGTAACCGTTCGGCCCTGTTTTTTGAACCGGACACATGGGCTATGTCTTCCGCCGCGTTCCGTGCCAAAGTGCGGCCCGCCGGATGGAGAGCCCATCGTCTCCACCGGCTGGATTGGTTGCGACCGCCACGCTGGAGAGATCCCGATGAGTCCCCCGAACACCCCGCCCAAATCACCCAATGCGTCCGACGGCAACGTCTTCGGATTCGACACCCTGGCGCTTCATGCGGGCCAGCAGCCGGACCCGACCACCGGGGCCCGGGCGGTCCCGATCTACCAGACCACCTCCTATGTGTTTCCGGATACCGAGCACGCAGCGTCCCTGTTCAATCTGGAGCGCGCGGGCCACATCTATTCCCGGATCTCCAACCCGACCGTCGCGGTTCTGGAAGAGCGCGTCGCCGCGCTTGAGGGCGGGGTCGGCGCGGTCGCCACATCGAGCGGGCATGCGGCCCTGGTACTGGCGATTACCACCCTGATGGGCCAAGGCGGGCATATCGTGGCCTCCTCCGCACTCTACGGCGGCAGTCACAACCTGTTCGACCAGACCCTGCCGCGCTTCGGTATCACCACCACCAAGGTGGATCCGCGCGATCCGAAGGCATTCGAGGCGGCGGTCCGGCCGGAAACCCGGCTGATCTTCGGTGAGACCATCGGCAATCCGGGGCTGGAGGTGCTGGACATTCCAGCGATCTCGGCGGTGGCCCATCGCCATGGGCTGCCGATGCTGGTGGATTCGACCTTCGCCACCCCGCATCTGTGTCGGCCGATCGATCACGGGGCCGATCTGGTGATGCATTCGGCGACCAAATGGCTGGGCGGGCACGGGGTCGCCATTGCAGGAGTGCTGGTCGACGGCGGCACCTTCGACTGGGGAGCGTCCGACAAGTTCCCGACGCTGACCGAGCCCTATGCCGGCTATCACGGCATCGTCTTCGCCGAGGAGTTCGGCCCGCAGGCCTTCATCATGCGCGCGCGGACCGAGGGGCTGCGCGATTTCGGCGCCTGCCTTTCTCCCGGCAACGCCTTCCACATCCTGCAGGGGATCGAGACCCTGCACCTGCGGATGGACCGGCATGTGGCGAACGCCCGGCAGGTCGTCGAGTTTCTGTCAGGCGCCGAGGAGGTGGCCTGGGTCGCCTATCCGGAGCTGGACAGCCACCCGGACAAGGCGCTGGCCGCCGAGCTGCTGCCGAACGGCGCCGGCTCGATGATCGCCTTCGGGATCAAGGGCGGACGCACGGCCGGGGCGGCGTTCATCGACAGCCTGCAGGTCTGGTCGCATCTCGCCAATGTGGGCGACGCGAAGTCGCTGGTGATTCACCCGGCCTCGACCACCCATCAGCAGATGGATCCAGCCGCGATGAGGGCGGCGGGGCTGAGCGAGGATCTGGTGCGCCTGTCGGTCGGCCTTGAGGATCCGCGCGATCTGATCGCCGATCTGAAACAGGCGCTGCGGTCTGCGGCCCGTGTCGCGAAGGTCGCCTGAGCATGAGACTTCAAGTGGATGGAAAGACCGTGTTCGCCGCTACCGGTGGGCGCCCATTCGAGGCGGGCAAACCTGCCGTGATCTTTCTGCACGGCGCCGGGATGGACCACACGGTCTGGTCCCTGCAGACCCGATATTTCGCCCATCACGGCTGGTCGGTGCTGGCGGTCGACCTGCCGGGACACGGACGGTCCGACGGCCCGGCCCTGACCGATCTGGGGGACCTGGCCGCGTGGGCGCAAGTGGTCGTAACGGCGGCCGGCGGAACCCGCGCGGTATTCGCGGGGCATTCCATGGGGGCGCTGATCGCGCTGGAAGCGGCGGCGCGCGCCGGAGCGGCGGCCCTGGGCTGCATGCTGCTGGGTGTCGTGCCGAAGATGGCGGTCCATCCGGATCTGCAGACCGCCGCCGACGGCCATCACCACGGTGCGGTCGAGAACATGGTCGGTTGGGGCTTCGGCCGTCCAGCGCAGATCGGCGGCAACCGGGCACCGGGAAGCTGGATCGCGGGCGCCGGTCTGCGTGTGCTGGAGCGTGGACTGGCCGGGCCACTCGGTGCCGACCTGAAGCTCTGCAATGCGTATGACGGGGCCCTGGAGGCGGCGGCACAGGTTACCTGCCCGACCCTGCTGCTGCTCGGCGACGACGACCGGATGACCCCGGCCAAGGCGGCCCAGCCGCTGGCCGAGGCGCTGGCCGACTGCCACCGGGTGGTCCTGCCGGCGACCGGCCACATGATGACGCTGGAGCGTCCAGACGAGGTGCTCGACGTGATGCGCGATTTTCTGAAAGGGATCGCGCTATGACCGACAAACCCACCGATCCGGGGCGCGCCGATTACGGGCACTTCGTCACCATCACCACCCGATGGATGGACAACGACGTCTACGGCCACGTGAACAACGTCCAGTACTACAGCTATTTCGATACGGCGGTGAATCTGTACATGACCCAGCAGGGCGGGCTCGACTATCTGGCGGGACAGTCGGTCGGCTATGTGGTCGAGACCAAATGCCAGTACCGGCGCCCAATCGCCTTCCCCGACACCGTCGAGGTGGGCATCCGGGTTGCCCGGATCGGCCGGTCCAGCGTGACCTACGAAGTCGGGATCTTCAAACAGGGTCAGGCCGAGATCTGTGCCTTCGGCCATTTCGTCCACGTCTATGTGGACCGTGCGACCAGCACCCCGACCGCAATCCCCGACAAAGACCGGGCGGCGATGGAAGCGATCCTGGCGTCCTGACGGAAAAAGGGCCGGTCCATACGGGACCGGCCCCCGGTTCAGTCGTCGATCAGGCGACTAGGCCGCCTTGCTGCCCTCGATCGCCGGGCGGTTGGTGCCGCTTGCGTTGGTGATCGCGATGGTGCGGGGCTTCATTGCCTCGGGCACTTCGCGTACCAGGGTCACGTGCAGCAGACCGTGCTCGATGCTGGCGTCCACCACCTTGATGTGGTCGGCCAGATCGAAGCGCCGCTCGAAAGCCCGGGTCGCGATACCGCGATGGAGATAGGTCGTCTTGTCGGCCTCCTCGCCCTCGGGTTTCGCGATCTTGCCGGTGATCACGAGGCTGCCGTTTTCCACAGTGATATCAAGGTCGTCCTGGCCGAAACCGGCGACCGCCATGGAGATCCGGTAATCATCCTCGCTCAGCTTCTCGATGTTGTAGGGGGGATAGGCCGGTGCGGTATTGGCCGCTTCGGTCGCGCGCAGGGCGTGATCCATAAGACGGGCCATCCGGTCGAAACCGACACTGGAGCGGAATACAGGGGTAAAGTCGATCGTACGCATGATCGTATCCTCCTTGAAGCGATACGGTTTTCCACTTGCCCTCCGGAGACCGGCAGGGCGGGTTGCCGTCAGGCCCCCATGTTGGGCGACCTAACATGGTAGAAGTGGGAAGGGCGTTTTTCGGGTTCAAGATCTTCGTCGCGACCGGGGATTAAATTTTTTTGACCGCCTTCGTGTCGACTCCCTCGGAGACCGATGCCATAATCATTTCGATGCCGGATCAAATTAACCATTTTGAGTCCGAGACCGCCACGATCGAACCCTTCGATCGGACCTATGACGAGGTCATGGACCTGCTGGAAGACGCGCGGGATTTCGCGCGCGCCGGACCGCACCACCCCGAATGCCAGGCCCTGCAGGGGGTGGATCGGTTGATCCTGACCTGTGAATCCCTCCGGATCACCAGCCGCTTGGGCCAGTGCCTGGCCTGGCTGTTGATGCAGCGCGCTGTGCGATGCGGGGAGATCCCCGCCGAGGCGCTCCGTCTGCCTGAAAACCGGATCGGGGGCGAACCGGTCTGCGAGGCGATCGGGCATGAGCACGACCCGAACATGCCTGGCCGGCTGCGCGATCTGCTCCGCCTGAGCCGGGCGCTTTACCTGCGCCTCAGCCGCCTGGACCGACGGATTGTCGCCTTGCAGTAGGAGTCGGGGACTGGGGGCCGTTACGCGTCGCCGACCCGCGCCCACCGCAAGGTCCGCTGCCGCCGGATGTCGCCGACGGTCTCCACCGGCGGCTGCAGCACCAGCAACCCATCCTGCTCGCTGACCGACCGGATCTGTTCGGTCCCCAGGCGAGCCGCGTCCGAGGTGGCATCCACCCGCGTCACCAGCCGCGCCCCGTCATAGGTGTAGTTCCCACAATAGGAGACGAACTCCCTGGGTGTGCCGTCCGGAAGCTCCGCGCGGCCGTCGCAGAGGGCCGCCAGCATCCGGCCGTCCGCGCGAAACGTCACGATCCCCGTAGGACTGTCGCCATAGGGGGTCGGCAGGAGCGCGCCGTCCAAGGTGCGGGACTCGGTATCGACCAGACGCCAGGTTCCGATCAGTTCGATCATGATGCAGGTTCCCATTCGATGAACTTTTCTCGACACTCTCCCGGACGGAAGAAAAGAACCACCCCAGGGAGAGACCACATGATCTACGAATTCCGCACCTACACCACCCCGATAGGCAAAGCGCCGGCGCTCGCCAAGCTGTCGGCGGAGATCGGACGCGAGATCCGGGGCGACGACTACGGCAAGCTCGAAGGCTATTGGCTGACCGAGATCGGCCCCTTGAATCAGGTCATGCACCTCTGGTCCTACAAGGATCTGAACACCCGCCAGGAACTGCGCGCGGCCCTGGGCCAGAACGAGGATTGGCGCACCAAATATCTCCCGGTCGCCGGTCCGATGATCCAGCGCCAGGACATCCGCATCATGAACGCCGTCCGGCCGCTGTCGGCGCCAAGCGGCGAAGGGCATGTCTACGAGTACCGGTTCTACCGCTGCAAGGTCGGCAAGGCCCGGGCCTTCGCCGACAAGCTCTTGGAGGTGATGCCGGTACGGGAGAAATATTCCAAGAACTGCGGCATCTTCCTGAGCGAAGCCGGGCAGCCGAACGAAATCTCCCATCTCTGGGTCTATGACAGTCTGAACCACCGGGCCGAGGCGCGCGCCGCCTGCATGCAGGATCCGGACTGGCAGGCGTTCCTGAAAAACGGCCCCGAGATGCTGGAAGAGATGCATGCGACGGTGCTGATGCCGGGACCGCATTCGCCTATGAAGTAATAACCGTCCCGGCGCCGCGCAGACCAGATAGGCAGCGCACATTCGCATGGGTTTCGTTTAGTCTGTCCCCGCTTGGATACCGTCGGCTCCACGGCTTGAACGCCGTGCAGGTCGAGGACGCGAGGGGGAGGGACGAATGGCGGTGGTGGATGACGGCGCGGCCCCGGGCCGGCCCGAGATGGGCGCCCGGATTCTGGCGGAGCGACTGCAGGTCTTTCACGAGCAGACCAAGGACGCGTTGGTCGGTCATACCGTGATCGGCGCGGCGGTCGGCATCCTGCTGTTCGATTTCGGGGTGGACCTGACAAAGCTCACATCGTGGATCCTCGTGATGCTGTCGGTCGCGGCCGCCCGCTTGCTGGTCTATCGCGGATTCACGAAAGAGGCCGGCAGCGCCGGGCGCAGTCGGATCTGGGCCTGGCGTTTCGAGATCATAGCCCTTATCTCCGGCGCCACCTTCGGCGCGCTCCCGGTCCTGTTCGTCCAGTCAGAGCACTTCAAGATTTCCGCCTGCATTCTGCTGGTCCTCGCCGGAATGGCTGGCGGCGCGCTCGGAACCCTGTCCGCGCATGCGCGGGCGTTCCGGTTCTACGCCGCCGCTCTCATCCTGCCGACCGTGTTGGCCTTGGCCTATGAGGCGCAGTTGGATCTGGCGATCATCGCCGCCATGTTCCTGCTGACCCTGGTCTATTTCGACCGGTTCTCGCGCCGCTTCGAGGCTTCCCTGGTGCATCAGATCAGGGAACGGCTCGTCAACGCGGATCTTCTCGAAAACATCCGCCGTCAGGGAGAGGTGCTGGATTCGGTTCTGCAATCGATTCCGAATGCCATCGCGGTCGTCGGACCAGACGACCGGTTCCTCTACCGCAACGACCAGTTTGTGGACCTTTTCGAGGTTCCAGAAGGCCTGCTCTCGAGGGAACTGAGCAGCAACCAGTTCAACCAGTTCCGGCAGGACCGGGGGGATTTCGATCATCTGGAGCCGGGCGAGTTCGACGCGCAAATCAAGGCCTGGGACCGGCTGAAGACGACCGCGGGTGCATTCGGCTACATGCGCACCACCAAGGCCGAACGAATTCTGAGGGTCGAGAACCATCCGATGCCGGGCGGCGGGTGGGTGCGCTCTTGGATCGACTCAACGGAAACGGTCCGCGCCGAGCAGGAAACCGCCCGGAAGAGCGCCCTGCTTCAGCTCACCCTCGACAATATCGATCAGGGTCTGTCGGTGGTGAACGCCGACGGCGTCCAGGTGATGGCGAACCGCAGGTAATGCGAATTGCTGGATTTCCCGCTGGACATCCTGGACCGGCCGACACCGCTCTCCGAGATCGTCCAGGCCCTGGAGGATCGTGGCGAGTTGTTCGACATGTCGCCCGAGCTCACGGCCAGGATGGACGCGTGGGAAAGCGGCGAAAGCGCCTCAGACCGGGTCGGCTACGAACGTCTGCAAAAAAACGGCACCTGGCTGCTGGTCCTTTGTCGGCGCCTGCCGGATGGCGGCCATGTCCGCACCTTCACCGACATCACCGAGCGCAAGCTGGCTGAGCGGGAGGCGCAGGCGCGGCGGGATCTGCTGGAATCCATGCTGGCCAATATCGAACAGGGCGTGATCGTCCGGGACGCCGACGACAACATCCAACTCTACAATGATCGACTGGCGGAAATGCTGGAGGTTCCGGTTGAGATGTACGCGCGCAACGCCAGCTCCGAGGAAATGAAGGCGTTTCACGATTCCCAGCCGAGCCTGGTCGCGGACCCACCTCCCCCGGAGGTTGCGGAATGGTTCGCCCGGAAACGCGCGGGGCTCCCGGTCGGACGCCTCGAGTATCAGCGAGAGGCCACCGGCGGGCGTTATCTCCATGTGGTGTTCCAGCCGTTGGAGGATGGGCGGGAAATCAGAACCTTTTCGGATGTGACCAACCTCAAGGTCATCGGGACCGAACTTCGGGAGAAGACCGATTTTCTGGAAGGCGTGCTCGCCTCTCTGGAACAGGGCGTGATGGTCACGGATGCGGACGGTCAGATCGAACTCTGGAACGATCGGGCGTTTCGCATTCTCGGGCCGGCTCCGATGCCAGACCCGGATCCGTCAGTCCCGTTCCCGGCCCCGTCGCCGCTTGATCTGACCGGTGGCGACCAGTCTCCAGAGAAAATCCTGGCGTATTTCGACGTCTGGGGGAATTGGCTGGACATGCAGGCGGACGGGGATTCCGGACGTCATGAACACCACCTGCCGAATGGACGCTGGATTCTGACATTCGACCGTGACCTGCCCGACGGCGGAACCGTTCGCACCCTGACGGACATCACCGCCCGGCGGGTTCAGGAAGCCCGCGCACTGGAGGCCAAGGAAATCGCCGAGGCCACCCGTGCCCGCATGCAGGCGATCCTGCAGACGCTGCCGGTCGGCGTCCTGACCTACGACAATGCGCAGCGGATCGAGTTCTGGAACGATTCCTATTGCGAGATCACCGGCTTCGCGCAGGAGGTCCTGGACGCGAAACCGGATTTCGTCACTTACTCGAAGTACATCTTCGCCGCGCACAACCGCAGCAAGGACATGGACCTGAACAGGTTCATGGAGTACCGGCATAGGGTCTACAGCTCGGAGGAGCTGTATTCCCGGGAGTTCGTTTTCGACCGTACCGGGCTCGATGTTCAGTACATGGTCTCCCCCTTGCCGGATGGTGGGCGGATCAACGTGATCGTGGACATCACACCGCAGAAGACCGCCGAGCGGGCCGCCATCGAAGCCCGCGACGCTTCGGAACAGGCAACCCATGCGAAATCCGCCTTCCTCGCCGCGATGAGTCACGAGATCCGGACGCCGATGAATGGCGTGATGGGCATGGCGGAAATCCTTCAGCAGACCAATTTGGATGCAGATCAGAGCTCGATCGTCGGCACCATCATCGACTCTGGCCGGTCCCTGCTGCGGATCATCGACGACATCCTCGACTTCTCGAAGATCGAGGCCGGTCGAATGGAGACGGAAGCCGAGCCGGTGGATCCGCGTGCCATTGCGGAGGCGGTGCTGGACACGGTCGCGCCGGACGCCGATGCCAAAGATCTGGATCTTGCCCTTTCGATCGCGTCTACGGTGCCCGGCGCCTTTCTGTCCGACCCGGTGCGCCTGCGTCAGATCCTGCTCAATCTGGTCGGCAACGCGGTCAAGTTCACCCCCCGGGGCGCGGTGTCGATCCGCCTGTCGGGCGCAGCGGAGCCGTCGGACCCCTCCCACACCCGGATGCGGTTCGAGATCGTCGACACCGGAATCGGAATCGAACAGGAGCGACTGATCGATCTGTTCGAGCCTTTCCTGCAAGCCGAATCCACCACCACGCGGCGCTTTGGCGGCACGGGCCTGGGGCTGACGATCTCCCGTCGGCTGGTCGCTATCATGGGCGGCCGCATCGGGGTGAGGAGCGAGCCCGGACAGGGCTCGACCTTCTGGTTCGAACTGCCGGTGGAGCCGGCGGCGATCGAACTGCCATCAGCCCCTGACTGGGCCCCGGTCGCGGGAACCCGGGTCGGGCTGGTGGTCCGGCCCGGTCCGACTGCCGAGATGATCTCCGACCTTCTGGAGACCAACGGTCTGGAGGTGACGGCGTTCGAGGATGACGGAGAGTTCGCCGGACTGCTCGATATGAACGTGGTGATCGTGGACGGTCGGCTTGGCGCCGCCAAACTGCGGCGGATCGCACCCAGCATCGATTTCACCGACAGCCAATCCAATCTGCGCCGTCTCTGGGTGTTCGGACATCCCGGCCTTTCCCCCGAGATCCACACCATCACCCGTCCGCCGCGCCGTGCCGCCCTGCTGCAGGCCGTGGGCATAGTCCTGGGACGGATCAGCCCGGATCTGGTCAGCGTGGCGGATCCGGTCGCCTCGGTCGTCCACCTGGCCGAACTGCCAACGGCCGATGAGGCTCTGGCCCAGGGACGCCTGATTCTGGTGGTCGAGGATAACCCGGTGAACCAGTTGGTGGTCCGTCGCCAATTGGCCTTGCTGGGCTACGCCGCTGAAGCCGCGGAGGATGGCGTGGAGGCGTTTGCCATGTGGCATCGGAAGGACTACGGCCTGGTGCTGACCGATTGTCACATGCCGAATATGGACGGCTATCAACTGGCCACTGCCATCCGGGACGCGGAAGCGGCATCCGGAAGGCATCGGCGCGTTCCGATCGTGGCCTTGACGGCAAATGCGATGGCGGGGGAGGACGAGCGCTGTTTCGCGGCGGGAATGGACGACTATTTGGCAAAACCTGTGCCCCTGAGCGTAATGGGACAGACCCTAGGGCGCTGGCTCCAGGTCGATCCGGAGGGTGAGCGCGCCGGTCCTCCGGAAGACGCCGCAACAGCCAGTTCCGAGGGTTCCAGGACCGGGCTCATCGACCGTAATCTGCTCGCGCAGATCCTGGGCAGCGATGATCCAGAGTTCGCCACCGCGATGTTGAGCCTGTTCGTCGACTCCTATACCGATCTCGTCGACCGGATCGAAACCGCCCTCTCGACAGGGGACGATAAGGCCCTACGGGAGGCGGCTCATGCCGCCAAGGGGGCTGCGGCGAATGCCTGCGCCGGGTCGTTGAAGACCGCCCTCCAGGATCTAGAACTCGCCGCCGCCCGAGGCGAGGCTGAGACGCTGGAGCCGCTTTGGCTATCCGCGCGCGAGATCGGAACGCAGGTTGTAGCTGAAATCAAACGGGAGTTGGCCGTTTGAAGGGAACCGGTGTTCTGACAGCGGAATCCGGTCAATACTGCGCCCGATATCTGAGGATATGAAGTGGACATGCATTTGATGGCAGCGATGGGCCGACACGCCCTGCAGGTGATGGTGATCGACGACGAGCCAACTCAGAGGCTTGCCGTCACCCTGATGTGCCGATCCCTGGAGCTGCCGCCGGCCCTGGACCTCGCCGAGGCCGATGCCGCCTTGACCCTGATCGAATCCAAGCGGACGGCGATCGATCTGGTGATCTGTGACCTGGACATGCCGGGCATGGACGGGATGGAGTTCATCCGGCGTCTGGCTACGATTCCGTCACCCCCCGCCATGATGATTCTCAGCGGCCATCCGAGCGAACTGCTCGACAGCGTCGAGGGCCTCGGCCGCGCCCGCGGCTTGCGCATGATGGCCAGCGTGCGGAAACCTCTGACCAAATCCGTCCTTGTCGGGGTGCTCGACGCGCTCGCCACCGATACCGCCCAGAAGCCCCCCAAGGCCGATGCGCCCTCCCTGGATACCGACGAAATCGACGTTTTGATCGAAAGCGGCGGATTCGAGCCCTATTTCCAACCGCAGATCGACCTGACGAACGGCGAGGTGCACGGTGCGGAGATCCTGGCCCGCCTCACCCTGCCGGACGGCTCGATCCTACTGCCGGCGACGTTTCTGGAACGGCTGGCCGAGCGGGACATGATGGCCGGGTTCACGATGGAGATGGTGGACCGGACCCTGGCCTCGGTCGCGCGATGGCCATGCGGAATCGGGAGGTTGCACCTGTCGGTCAATCTGACACCCGCCCTGTTCGAGGATCTCGCCATCATGCGGCAGGTGATGACGCGGATCGACCAGTCGGGGCTGCCGCGCAGCCAGATCATGTTCGAGCTGGTGGAGACCGCTGTCAGCGGCGACCCGATGGCGTTCCTGGAAGGGGCCACGCGCCTGCGGTTGCGGGGCTACGGCCTGTCGATCGACGATTTCGGTCAGGGCAATTCGACCCTGGATCAGCTCCGGCGGCTCCCGTTCACGGAACTGAAGATCGATCGGGCTTTCGTCACCGGCATCGACCGGGACCCGAACAATCAGGCGATCGTCTCCAATACCATTTCAATGGCCAAGGCACTCGGCATGACGGTGGTCGCCGAAGGGGTCGAAACCGAGGCAGAGGCCCGCTATCTGTCGGAGCTGGGCTGTCATTTCGCGCAGGGCTATTTCTACTCACAAGCCCTGTCCTCGGACCGGTTCGTGCGGTTCCTGGAAGACCGGGCGTCCGTCTAGCGACCCGGATAGAAGCGTGTCTAAAGGGCGGTCTGCACGGTCTTCCGAGCCTCGACCACCAGACGCCGGAACAGCCGGAACTGTGAGGGCCGCAGGAACAGGAATTCCGGATGCCATTGCACCCCGAACCACAACAAGGGGCCGCTGCCCTCGATCGCCTGGACCACCCCTCCGGTCTCTCGTGCCACAACCGCCAGCCCCTCGCCCACCCGGTCCACCGCCTGATGATGCAACGCGTTGATCAGGGTGCGCTGGCGCCGCATGATGCCGTGCAGCACACTGCCCGGCGTGATCTCCACCCATTTACAGGGAAAAACCGACCGTGGGTTGCGGCGGTCCGGCATAGCGGTCTTCAGGTCCCGGATCAGGGTGCCGCCGCGATGCACGTTCATGAGCTGCGCGCCACGGCAAATCCCGAAGACCGGTCTGCCCTCACGGTCGGCCCAGTCGAGAGCCTGCAGTTCGAGAGCATCCCGGTCCGGGTCATATGGCCATTCGTCGGTGATATCGACCCCGTAGAGATGCGCCGTCACATCGACCCCGCCGCCGATGATCAGCCCGTCGAGAGTCTCCAATTGCTGGGCCGGGTCCGCATGGCGTCCGGGACCGATCGCAACCGGCCAGCCGCCGGCGGCGAGCACGGCAAGCTGGTTGCAGAACAGCATCATCCGGCCCTTGTGGCGGCTGGTCGATACGCCGATGCGTGGGCGTTTCCTGATTACACTCATAGGCTTTGGTTCTACCGGAACAGGCGCGTCCACATATCCGAATCCGCGAGAGCCTCTTCGCGCGCCGCTCTGGTGCGCTCGGCCATGGCCTCCGGATCCAGCGAAAGGCGCTCCACGCCGAGCCAGCGGCGCCACTCCCGGCTGACGGTCCACTCTGGATCCTCGAGATCGGCGTTCGGCAATCGCCAATGGAAGGTCGGCCGACCCGAGATCAGTGGATCGTCGAGCGCGGCGCGCACCCGTTCCTCATCCAGATGGGTGAACACGGTCAGCATGTCGAGTTCCCGGTTCCTGGTCGGGTTGAATTTCAGATAATCGTCGATCAGTTGGTCGAGATCGGGCGAGTAGTCGTCGTCCAGAAGCTGGACCACATAGCGTTCCGGAAACGGCTCGATAAACGGCAGCAGCGTGCGCATAGGATCGACATCAATCTCGGCCCGTAGCAGCGGCGACCTAAGAAAATAGGCCCGCATCACCGCCAAAAGCCGTTCCGCAGTCATGTCATCGTCGTCCAACTCGGGATTCAGATGCAACCCGAAGCCGTTCAGCAGACCGCCGCGTGTGCCCTCGGCGCCTTCATCGGCGAGCAGACGGACCAGCTTGTCCATATCCGGCATGCGGTTGGCCGGCATCGGGGGGCTGACAATCTCCGTCGGGATGACCTCGCGTCCGATCTTCCCGAGCATGTCGCGTGCCTTGTCGAGCGGGCCACCATTGTCGAGATCCTCGTGAACCCAGCGCCAGTCGAGCTCTACCGTGAACGTACCGACGCCGGTGTCCTCCACTGCCAGCCGATGCATCCCGTTCTGGGTGATTGTGCCGCCGAAAACCGTCTGAACTGCATCCGCTGCCTCGGGGGGACCCAAACGTCCGAACTCGATCTCCACGCCGACGCGTCTGCGCCCGCTGCTGCCTATCTTCATGCCTGGCCTGTCCTGGGTCTTGTGAGGCTTGGTTTTCTTCAATGTGGGGCTCGGTCCGGCTCGATCAACAAATGGCTCGAAACCGGGTTCTCTAGGAGCCGCTGATTTGACAGGATTTCGGAGAGGCGCTACCGCAGTCCAGACATGACCGACACAGTTCACCCCCCGCCACTTGCATCGACGGACGCAGCCGATATCACAGGCGTGCCGTCACCCCCCGGTGCGCAGGGAACGGATCGAGGAGCCGAACGCCGCCGCGCCAAATGGCTCATTGAACGTGCCGGACAGGCCCGAGGTGGCATAGCCCTCACCCTTGGCCTCGGATACGCCTCCGGCCTGGTGGCGGTCGCGCAAGCTTGGATGATCGCGGGCCTGATCGCCGCCCTGATCGCCGGCAACGATCTGGAGCCGACGCTGATCACGCTGGCCGCGCTGACCGTGATGATCCGGGTGGCCCTGGGCGCAGCCTCCGATGTGGCGGGTGTCTGGACCGGCCAGATGGTGACGGCGGCGGTTCGGGCGGACGTCCTGGCGGGTCTCGCCGCATTGGGTCCCTCCTGGCTTGCCGATCGGCGGTCTGGCGAAGCGGTCTCGACCGTGATCGAGCAGACCAACGCTGTTGAGGGGTTCGTGTCCCGGTATCTGCCGGCTCAGAAACTGTCCTCGGCAATCCCGCTGACCCTTTTGGCCGTGGTCCTGCTTCTGGACTGGCGTACCGGGTTGATCCTGGTCGGATTCGGGGTGGCAGTGCCGGTCGCCATGGGCCTGGTCGGATGGCGGACGGCGGCGCGGGCCCGCGGCCAGATGACCGCAATGCGCCGGATGAGCGGCTATTTTCTCGACCGGCTGCAGAACCTCACAACCCTGAAACTGTTCGGGGCGGAGGGACGGGAACGGGCCGAGATGCGGCGGGTCTCCGACGGGTTCCGCGAGCGGACGATGAGTGTCCTGCGCCTCGCCTTTCTGTCGTCGACCACATTGGAGTTGCTGGCGGGCCTGGCGATCGCGACGGTGGCCGTCAGCCTGATCGCCGACAGCGCGGCCGGGGATGCCGGCGGGCGCGTCCTAATTTTCGTGATTCTGCTGGTCCCGGAACTGTTCCTGCCGTTACGCCGTCTCGGTCAGTTCTACCACGACAAGGCCGCAGCGGTCGGTGCTGCGGAGGCGGTCCTGGAGATTCTGGACGCCGCCGAGACCATTGCACCGTCGGAATCCGAGCCGATGCCCATGGTGCACGGCGCTCCGTCGCTGAGCGTCGAGGACCTGTTCCTGGCCTATGAGGACGGCGGACGCATCGCCGTCGACAGCGTTTCTTTCTCGATCGCCGCCGGGGAACTGGTAGCGCTGGTGGGCGAGAGCGGATCGGGCAAATCCTCCATCCTGGACATTCTGGCGGGCTTCCGGGTCGGGTGGAGCGGACGGGTGCGCATCGACGGCCACGTGGTCGACCCGGCCCAGGTGCGGCCGATCTCCGCCCGCGCGGGACAGGCCCCCCGAATTCTGGCGGGTACGCTGGCGGAAAACCTGCGTCTGGGACGCCCGGAGGCGGTGGAGACGGATCTTTGGCGTGCGCTGGAGGCGGTCGGATTGGCGGATTTTGCCCGCGGCCTGCCGGAGCAGCTCGACACTCCGGTCGGTGACGGCGGACGCGGGCTCTCGGGCGGAGAGGCCCGCCGGCTCGGGTTGGCGCGGGCGATCGTGCGGGACGCCAGACTGGTGCTGCTGGATGAGCCGACCTCCAATCTCGACAGCGAGAGCGAAGCCGGTGTGCTGGCCGGGATCGATGCGCTCCGCGCGGGGCGCACGATGATCGTCGCGACCCATTCGAAGGCTGTGATGGACCGGGCGGACCGGATCATCACCCTGCACCGGGGCCGCCTCAAGGCGTCAGAGGCGGGGACCGTGGATGGGTGATCTGTGGCGGTTTCTGACCCTCATGCGCCCGCGGATCGGCTGGGTGATTGCGGGAATCCTGACATCTCTGCTGACGACGGCGGCGGGGATCGCCCTGCTGGGTCTGGTCGGAGGCCTGGTGGTGGGCGGCACGCTTGTGGGAGGCGCAGCCATGACCGGTCTGGTGCTGCGGGGCCTGGCGGTGCTGCGGGGCGGCGGCCGTTATGCCGAGAAGCTCTCCACCCATCAGGCCACCTTCCGGGTGATCGCCGATCTGCGCGTCTGGTTCTTCGACCGCGCGATCCCGCTGGCACCGGCCAAGCTGGGTGGGGTGCGGGCGGGGGATCTGCTGTCGCGCATGGTCTCGGATATCGACGCCCTGGACGGGCTGTATCAGCAGATTCTGGTGCCGACGACGGTCGCCCTGGTGCTTGCGGTTCCGGTCGGCCTGATCCTGGCCGATGTTGCCCCCTATGTCGCGTGGCTGGCGCTCGGCGCGTTGGTGATCGCCGCAATCGTGATCCCGGCGATTGCCGAGGCCTGCGGCCGGTCCGCCGGGCGGCAACAGTTGGAACATACGGCGGAGCTGCGCACCGCCACGGTCGACCAGATCCAGGGTCTGACCGATCTTCTGGCGAACGAGGCAGAGGGCCGTCACCGGGCGAAGATCGCCGAGATCGCGGGGGCGCGGGACCGGGCCGGGTTGCGGGCCGCCGTGGTCGCAGCCGTATCTGCCGCCGGCAGTCAGGCGCTTGGGCAGGGCACGGTGGTTCTGGTGGTGGTGCTCGGCGCGCTCGCCATCCAGGCCGGGCAGACCGATCTGCAATCGGTCGGCATCGCGGCCTTCGTCGTACTGGCGGCATTCGAGGCGGTGGCCCCCCTGCCCTTCGCCTATCAGATGTTGGGGCGAACCCGCGCGGCGGCCCGCCGGATCCTGCAGATCGCCGACGCGGCCCCCGCCGTCGTCGACCCGGTGACCAGACAGCCGATGCCGTCCTCTAACGCGCTGGAACTGACCGGAATCGGGTTTCGGTATCCGGGGGCCGAGAGCGCGGTCCTGGAGGATATCGACATGCGGATCGAGGCTGGAGAGCGGGTGGCGCTGGTCGGCCCCTCCGGCTCCGGAAAGTCCACGCTGATCTCTCTGATCCTGCGGTTTCACGACCCGGACAGCGGCACCGTAAGGCTCGGCGGCGTCGATCTGCGCAGCCTGTCGTTGGCCGAACTGCACGGACGGATCGGCATGCTGTCCCAGACCAGCCCGATCCTGGCGGGCACCCTGCGGGACAATCTGGCGATCGCCGATCCGGAAGCGTCCGACGCCCGCATGGCGGAGACGCTGGAGGCGTGCGGGCTGATGCGGTTCCTCGACGGTCTGCCGTCCGGCCTGGACACCTGGCTCGGCGAGACCGGCGCCCGGGTGTCGGGCGGTCAGGCGCGGCGGATCGCCCTCGCCCGCGTGATGCTGAAGGATGCCCCGATCCTGCTGCTGGACGAACCGACCGAAGGCCTGGACGCCGAGACCGAACGCGCGCTGATCGAAACCCTGAAGCCGCTGGTCGAAGAACGGACCGTACTGATCATCAGCCACCGTCCGGCTGCAGCAAACCTTGCCCAGCGGGTGGTTCGCATGGAAGCTGGCCGGTTCCTGGGGTCCAGTGCCCCTGATAGCGGTCCAGCAGAAACACCCGGATCACCCGCGTAAGCCCATAGGCCGTGACCCGATAGATCCCGACCGGGATCACATCCTCGAACGACGCGGTGATCGGTCGGGGATCCTCCCAGCCGCTCCACAGCATGACCGGCTGAGACCATTTCGGATCGAACCGGCTGGTTTGCTCGTAGTGGTGTTCCGGGCAAAAATTCCAGTCCCAGGCCCAGACCGGCACCCCGGGTACGCCTTCCCGGGCCCGGTCCGCCGCCACCAGTTCGCCCCGCATCGTGTACAGCAGGGCCGCCATGTTCATCCGGTCGTCCATCATCACCGGCAGGTCCGGATAACGGGCCAGAACCGGCCGGAGCTTCTGCGCCATCTCCTCCCAGCCCGCCAGTTTGGCCAGCCCCTTGGTCGCCAGCGGCGGCTGCCAAGTCGGCCAGAGCGCGGCAACCACCAGCAGGGACAGCCCAACCGCCAGATGCGGGCCCAGGGTTAGGGCTTTCGTCCATCGCCCAAGGCGCGGCGTCGCCTGGGTGACCAGCCAGCCGGCCACCAGAACCGTCGCCGCCGGATAGGCCGTTACCGCCCAGTTCGCATTGGCGCGGGACAGTACCGCCTGGGCGGTCACCACCGCCAGCGGCGGCAGGGCGACCACCAGCAGGAATTTTTCGGCACGGCTGGCCTCGCCCCGGGCAAGGGCCACCGCCCGCCAGATCAGGATCGCGAAGGGGATCGGGCCGAACACACCGAACTGCTGACCGACGAATTCCAACGCCGTCAGCGGTTGGAACAGCTCGCCCGTCAGGTTGGCGTTGTCGCCCAGATGACGGACAGTGGCGAATTCGTTCTGCAGATTCCAGATCAGATTGGGGCTGAGCACCAGGGCGCCGATCCCTATCAAGACCGGCAGCTTGAGGCTGCGCAGCAGAGTGCGGGCGTCCCGGTCGACCGCCATGTGCAGCGCGATACCGATGAGGGCGTAGGCCATGGCATATTTCGCCAGCAGACCGGCGCCGAGGGCCAGCCCCCCGACCAGAACCATCGACCAGGCCTCACGCTCCGAGCGGGCGTCGACCAGTGACCGCCAGGCGGCCAGGAACACCGTCCAGCACAGCAGAAGCGGCACGTCGGTCGACACGAGCAGGGCCGAATAGGAGACCGCCGGAAGGCTGATCCAGATCGCCCCCGCCCACAGGCCGATCCACGCCGCCCGCTGGTCCGCGCGGAACACCGCCCGTGTCAGCCAGAACACCGCCAGGGCCGTCAGCCCGTGCAGGATCGGCGACGGCATCCGTACGCACCAGGCCGCGTCGCCGCAAACCGAGGTCGCGCCCGCGATGATCCAGGCGATCAGCGGCGGCTTGGTGAAATAGCCTAAATCCAACCGCTGCGCCCAGGTCCAGTACTGCGCCTCGTCGCCGTGCAGCTCCAACCCGGTGGCCGCCAATGCGGCGATCCGAAGGAAGGTCAGCACCAGGACCGCCGAGACCAGAATTCGGAAGGGCGATGGAGGGACGGGTATCGATGCGGATGTGGACGTCATGCAGGCCTTCTAACGGGGCCGGAAGACGAGCGCCAGAGGCACCGGGCGTCAAAGCCCGTTGATCGGAACCTTGAGATAGCTGCGACCGTCGGATTCCGGCTCCGGCATGTGGCCAGCCCGCATGTTCACCTGGATGGAAGGCAGGATCAGTTTCGGCATGCCGAGCTTGGCGTCCCGCTCGGTGCGCATGGCCACGAAATCCTCCATGGTCTTGTCGCCGCCCACATGGACGTTGTTCTCCCGCTCCTCCGCCACCGTCGTTTGCCAGCGAAACTCGTCCCGTCCGGGGGCCTTGTAGTCGTGGCACAGGAACAGCCGCGTTTCGCCCGGCAGCGCCAGCACCTTCTGGATCGACTGCCAAAGCTGCTCGGCCGAGCCGCCGGGAAAATCGCAGCGGGCGGTTCCGAAATCCGGCATGAACAGGCTGTCGCCCACGAAGGCCGCGTCCCCGATCAGATAGGTCACGCAGGCCGGCGTGTGACCGGGGGTGTGCATCACCGAGGCCTCCAGCCCGCCAACCCGAAAGGTTTCACCGTCCTCGAACAGCCGGTCGAACTGGGAGCCGTCGCGCTCGAACTCGGTTCCGGCGTTGAACACCTTGCCGAACACTTCCTGGACTTCGGTGATCCGGGATCCGATGGCGATGCGCCCGCCCAGCTTGTCCTGAAGATAGGGACTTGCCGAGAGATGGTCGGCGTGGACATGGGTCTCCAGAAGCCAGACCACCTTCAGGTCTTCATCCGCGACGAAGGCGGCGATCCGGTCGGCGGATTCTGTGCTGGTGCGCCCCGCGCTCATGTCGAAATCCAGCACCGGGTCGACGATGGCACAGGCGACACCTGTCGGGTCGCGCACCACGTGGGAGGCCGTATTGGTGGCCTCATCAAAGAAGGACGTGACGATCGGTTTCGAAGGATCCATCTCTGTCATGGTGGCCTCTCTCCCAAGGCGCGGTCTGCAGAATGCATCTAATGATACCCCCGACGGCAAGCGGTGGGAATGCCCAGGGGCGTCCTGTCGCAGTTGCGGAGCCCCCGTCTTCCGGCTTTCCTTTCGGGACCGACCGTCTAAGTTAGCAGCGATGAGCGACACCACCCTCTCCACCCGTCTGTACGGACTGCTGTCCAGCGGGACACGGAACGATTCCGAACACCCCGCGCGCGCCGCCTGCAGCTACCTGCTGAACGTGGCCAACGGCGCCTGCACCAAGCTCGCCGAGCAACTGGCCAGCCCTGGGCTGGTGCTGCCCTGGCTGTTGGGCGCGATCGGCGCCCCGGCGGGGCTGGCCGGTCTGCTGATGCCCGTAAAACAGGCAGGCTCTCTGGCGCCGCAGCTGCTGGTCTCGGGCACGATCCGCAGGCTGGCGCGCCGGAAATGGGTCTGGGTCGCGGCGGGCACCTTCCAGGCGCTCTGCCTCGGGCTGATGATTCCGGCCGCCCTCCTCCTGCCCGCCTGGGCGGCGGGCTGGAGCATCGTCGGCCTGCTGCTGGCGTTCAGCATCGCCAGCGGCTGCGGGTCGGTCGCCTTCCAGGACGTGACAGCCAAGACCGTGACCAAGGGCATGCGCGGCGGCATGCTGGCGAACCGGGCCGCGATCGGCGGCGCACTGACCCTGATCGCGGGGGCCGGCATGCGGGCCACCCTGGGCGAGCACGCGACGCTTGCCCCGTTCCTGATCCTGGTAGGGGCGGCCGCCCTGCTGTGGGCGGTCTCGGCCTGGCTGTTCGCGGCGATTCCGGAGCCGGCGGGTGATCCCGGCGAGGGCCGCAACCCCAAGGAGGAACTCGCCAAGGGTCTGGCGCTGCTGCGTGACAAGCCCGGTTACGCGAAATTCCTGAGCGCGCGCGCCCTTCTGCTGTCGGTCGAGCTGGCCACCCCGTTCCTCGCCCTGCAGGCCCAGGAGGTTAGCGGCGGCGGCATCGGCAGCCTGGGCTACTACGTGTTTATGGTCGGTCTGGCGGCGGTGATCG
>JANSYC010000048.1 GCA_024742605.1 Alphaproteobacteria bacterium
GCGAGGATCAGGTTGCCAATCGGCTGGCCCAGGCGGTCGCGGGCGACAATCTCACCCTCAGCAAGGCCTTCACCGGCCGGGCCAATCTGTTCGCCGCCAAATCCGGTGTGGTGGTCTACGACCCGGCCCGGCTGGATGCGTTCAATTCGGTCGACGAGGCGGTGACCCTGGGGCTGGTGCCGCCCTATCAGGCGGTCGAGGCCGGCCAGATGGTGGGCACCCTCAAGATCATCTCCTTCGCGGTCCCCGGCGACACCGTTCTGATCACCGAGGCGATCGCCCGGCGCGACACGGATTTCGTGGTCGTCGCCCCGTTCCGGCCCACCCGGGTCGGTCTGGTGCAGACCAGTCTTCCGGGCACCAAGGAGAGCGTGCTCGACAGCACCCTGGAGGTCACCCGCTCCCGGCTGCATCCGATGGCGAGCGAGCTGTGCCATGAGGTGCGCTGCGGCCATACCCGTGTCGAGATCGGAGCTGCGATCGAGACCTGTCTGAAGGCCGGGGCCGAGATGATCCTGGTCTCGGGCGCCTCCGCCGTGGTCGACCGGCGGGACGTGGTCCCGGCGGGAATCGAGGCGGCCGGAGGCAAGATCGAGCATTTCGGGATGCCGGTCGATCCAGGCAACCTGATGCTGATCGGACGGATCGGCGAGGTTCCGGTGGTGGGGCTGCCGGGCTGCGCGCGCTCGCCCAAGCTGAACGGCTTCGACTACGTGCTGCAGCGGCTGATCGCCGGGCTGCCGGTGACCGGCGCCGAGGTGATGCGGATGGGCGTGGGCGGGCTGCTGAAGGACATTCCCACCCGTCCGATGCCCCGGACCCGCAGGAGGGCGCGTGAGATGGACGAAGACCTGGAGGAGGGCGGCACGCCGACGCCGCCGGTCACCGGTCGGCCGCGGATCGCGGCCCTGGTGCTGGCGGGCGGCCAGTCCCGCCGGATGGGGGAGATCAACAAGCTGCTGGCGCCGATCGACGGGATCGCCATGATCCGCCGGGTGGTCGACAATGTGGCGGAATCCTCCGTGGTCTCCACGACCGTGGTCCTGGGCCATGAGGCCGGCCGGCTGCGCGAGGTGCTGGCGGGGGCCGAGGTCGAGTACGTGGAGAACCCGGATTTCGGTGGCGGCCTGTCCACTTCCCTCAAGGCCGGCATGTCGGTGGTTCCGGAGGGGGCCGACGGGGTGATCATCTGCCTGGGCGACATGCCGATGGTGGACGCCTCGACCCTGGACCGGATGATCGCAGCCTTCGACCCGGTCGAGGGTCGGGCGATCGTGGTGCCGACCCGGCGCGGCAAGCGCGGCAATCCGGTGCTGTTCGGCCGCCGCTTCTTCGAGGAGATGACCAACGTCTCCGGCGATGTCGGCGCCCGCCACCTGATCGGCAAGCACGAGGACGTGGCGGTCGAGATCGAGATCGACGACGACAGCGTGCTGATGGATGTGGACACGCCGGAAGCGCTGGCCAAGCTGACGGCCGGAAGCTCATGACCGACGACGCGCTCTACCAGGACCGGATTCTGGAACTGGCCAAGGCCGGGCGCGCGCTGCCGCGGCTCGAGGCTCCGGATGCGACGGCCCGGGTCGACAACCCGATCTGCGGCGACCGGGTGACCCTGGATTTCAGGCTGGAGGACGGCGCCATCGTCGCGGTCGGTGCCAAGGTGCAGGGCTGCGCGCTGTGTCAGGCGGCCGCCGCCGTGATCGCGGAGAACGCGACCGGCAGGACATCGGGCGAGGTGGAGGCGGCCGGGGCGGCGATTGCGGCCTATCTGGCGGGGGAGGGCGACGCGCTGCCGTGGCCGGATCTGGCGACCTTCGAGCCGGTGCGGCCGATGAAATCCCGGCGCGAATGCGTGGTCCTGCCGTTCAAGGCGGCGGCCAGGGCGTTTTCGGAAAGCTGATCAGCCCAGAATGTCGAGGGTGCTTTCGGCCAGCTCGTCGGCGGCCCGGATGGTGGCCAGATTGGCCTCGAACTGCCGCTGGGCGGTGATCTGACCGACCACTTCCCGCTCGATCGACACGTTCGGCCGGTTCACCAGACCGTCGGCGTCCGCATCGGACGCGGTCGGATCGAACTGCTGCACGGCGGAGGGATCGACCAGCTGCCGGGTGGAACGGACGCCGCCCGAGGCCGTGGTCTGATCGACGGCGCGGGTCGGGTTGAACAGTGTCCGCCCCTCGGCGTCGGTGGTCTGCCGATTGGGATCGGTCGAGGGATTGGCCACGCTGCGGAGATTGGCCACGTTCTCCGCCGACACGCCGAATCTCTGACCCGCCGCCTGCGCGCCGCTGAGAGCCGTGTTGAGGGCATTGGTGATGGCCATGGGCAGTTCTTTCTTGTGACTGACCACTAATATAGGCGCGGTTTGGCCGTTATTCCAGAGGAAGTTCGACGCATCGCTCGAACGCGGATTTCCACCGGACTCTAAAATACCGGCCGAGCTGTTTAATCAAAAAATTATTGATATATTTGAAGAGAATGAAAATTAACTTTTACTAAATAACAAAAAGGAGGCCGCTTATGGTTGTTTTATCTGGCAATTCTGCGCTCGTGTCCGACAGTGTCGGGAAAATTCAGACGATTGACCTCGATACCGGCCTGACCGCCACCCTGTTCGACAGCGGACTCGTATGGTCGGACATCGCGCTCAACAGCTCCGGATCCCTATACGGCGTCTCCGCCAACTCGATCTATCTGATCGACACGACACTCTTGACGACCACGCTTGTCGAAACCATCCCCTTCGCATCGAATGTGAACGCGCTGACCTTCGGCACTGACGGAGTTCTGTACGCGCTCGACACCAACACCTCGCTGACAAAGATCGATGTCACGAACCTGACACTCACGCAGGTGACCACCTCGGCGGTGCCCGACGGCGATATCGTCTTCGTGCAGGGTCAACTGTTCGCCACCTCCGGCGGCAGTCTTGTTCGGATCGATCCGACGACAGGCTCGACCACGACGCTCGCCGGTTTGGACCGCCTGGATGTCTTCGGCCTGAGCGTTTCTGATAGCGGCGAACTGGTCGGGTATTCGGACAATGACGTCTTCACGATCGATACGGGCAGCGGCGTCACGACCACCCTCTTCAACGATGTGTCGACCCTCAGCCTGGTGACCGGTGCGACCTCCGACAATGATTTCTCTTCGACCCTGTCCACCGGGTCGACCGGGGCCGACAATCTCGCCGGCACTTCGAATGCGGATGTGGTTCTGGGCGGTGGTGGAGGCGACACCGTGGTCGCGGGCGGTGGGGCGGATCTGGTGTACGGCAATACCGGTGAAGACCTGATCTACGGGAACACCGGCGCGGACCAGATTTTCGGTGGCCAGGATGTCGATACCGTCTTCGGGGGTCAGGGCAATGACGTCGTCTATGGCAATTTCGGTTCGGATATTCTGTACGGAAATTTCGGGATCGATTTCATGTATGGCGGACGAGACGATGATCGCATGTTCGGCGGGCAGGGCGACGATGTCCTTCGCGGAAACATCGGGAACGATACGTTGTATGGCAATCTCGGCTCCGACCTATTCTACGGCGGCTCGGGAACGGATCTGTTCGGCCTCTCCGGATTCGACACGATCTGGGACTTTTCTAGTGCCGAATCCGATTCGATATTTGGTGCGACAGCGAGCTACGGAGTCACCGGGGGCTTCGATGTAACTGCCAACATCGTCTATTCGGACTATACGTTCACCAATGGAAATTCTGTCCGGTTGATGGGGGTCGACGACAGCGTCGATATCAGCGTCCATTTTGTGTTTTAGAGCACGATCATCAGACGTCTTGACCTCGCAGTGATCACGACGTCCGGCAATCGGCTTTTGCACCTCAGACCGGCCAGTAACGCCCGGTGCTGCCGGCCAGCACCGTGATCCAGCCGATCCCCAGATTGACCGCAACGATCATCCGGATCGTCGCCAGTTTCTTGCCGGCGACCTCCATCTCGCCCGCCTCGACCGCGCGGCGGAATTTCGGCCAGACCCCGAAATACAGATGGCCGAAGATCGCGGACATGATCAGCCCGGTCAGATGCATCACGTGGACGTAGATGCCCGCGCCGGCGAACCCGCCGAGCGGGCCCAGCAGCATCGCGTATCCGGTGATCAGGAGGGCCAGCACCGAGACCGCCACGATCGGGAAGAACCGCCCGAAGGTCCGCACCCACAGCTTGGGGCGCTCGGAGGCGGGCTCGATCCCGCCCATCGCCGGCCGCAGGCACACATAGGCGAAGAACATCCCACCCACCCAGATCACGGCGGCCACGATATGAACGGCAAGGAGCAAGGTCATCAGCATGGTGCGGGTCCGAGGTTGTTGCGTGCCCCTGGATATGGGGGCGCGTCCGGGAAAGGGTAGGGAAGACGGAGTCTCATGCTTGCGCCGCGTTCCAGTCCCGCTCCACCAGCCGCCCGTCCTTCATCTCCAGCGTCCGGTCCATGCTGCGGGCCAGCTCGAAATTATGGGTGGCGATCAGGGCCGACAGCCCGGTCACCCGAACGATCTTGGTGAGCTGGGCGAACACATCCGTCGCGGTCTGCGGGTCCAGATTGCCGGTCGGCTCGTCCGCCAGCAGCACTTTCGGCACATTGGCGATGGCGCGCACGATCGCGACCCGCTGCTGCTCGCCGCCGGACAGCTTCGCGGGGCGATGGTCCATGCGCTGCTCCAGTCCCACCATCTTCAGCAACTGGGCCCCGCGCTCCCGGGCCTGTTTGCGCGAAAGGCCGTTGATCATCTGCGGAACCATGACGTTCTCGAGCGCGGAGAACTCCGGCAGCAGATGATGGAACTGGTAGACGAAGCCGATGGTGTCCCGCCGCAGCCGCGTGCGCTCGGCATCGCCCATTGCGGCGCAGTCCTGGCTTTCGATCAGCACGCGGCCGGAACTCGGCTGTTCCAGCAGGCCGGTGATGTGCAGCAGGGTGGACTTGCCCGCCCCGGACGGGCCGACCAGCGCCACCAGCTCGCCCGGCATCAGCCGCAGGTCGACGCCCTTGAGGACTTCCACCTTCTGGTCGCCTTCGCCGAAGCGGCGGGTGACCTGGGACAGGCGCAGCACCGGGCCCTGAGGGGGGGGGCCGGAGGCTCTGATCTCGTCACTCATAGCGCAGCGCCTCCACCGGATCGACGCGGGCCGCGCGCCAGGCGGGATAGATCGTCGCGGCGAAGGTCAGGACCAGGGCCATGACGAGTACGACGCCGACCTCGTGCGGGTCGACCACCGCAGGAACCTGGCTCAGGAAATAGACCTCCGCCGGGAAGACAGGGCCGAACACCGTCTCGACCCAGCCCTGAATGGTCTGGATGTTGAGGCAGAAGGCCAGGCCGAGGAGACCGCCCGCAGCCGTTCCGATCACGCCCACGCTGGCGCCGGTCATGAAGAAGATCCGGGTGATCATGCCCCGGCTCGCCCCCATGGTCCGCAGCACCGCGATATCCCGGTTCTTGTCCTTCACCAGCATGATCATCGAGGAAATGATGTTGAATGCCGCCACCAGGATGATCAGGGTCAGGATCAGGAACATGACATTGCGTTCGACCTGCAGGGCATTGAAGAAGCTGGAGTTTCTCTGTTGCCAGTCGTAAAAGTATGCGCCGTTCGGGAGCACCTCGACCATCGGCACCCGCAGTTGCCGGACGGTGTCCGGGTCGTCGGTGACGACCTCGAGCGCGTTCACCCCGTCTTTGATCTGGAAGAAGATCTGGGCGGCCTCAAGGGGCATGTAGACGAAGGTATTGTCGTATTCGAACATGCCGACCTCGAACATGCCGACCACGTCGTAGGCCTTCAGGCGCGGCATGGACCCTATCACTGTGACCGCCGTTTGCGGCGAGATCAGTGTGACCTTGTCGCCGACGGTCACGCCCAGTCTTTGCGCCAGCCGGGCGCCGAGTATGACGGCGTTCTTGCCCTCGAAGGCGTCCAGGCTGCCGGACACCATCTTCTCCGCAATCAGGGCCTTTGCCTTGAGGTCGCTGGGTCGAATGCCGCGCACCGCACCGCCGGAGGCGACGCCGTTGGCGGTCAGCATGGCCTGCCCTTCGACCTGGGGGGTGACCGAGAAGACGCTGGGGATCGAGGCGACGCGCACCGCCAATTCGTCGAAACCCGTGATCGGACCGACATTCGAGTACACCGCCGCATGGCCGTTCAGCCCGAGAATTCGGGAGGTCAGCTCGATCCGGAATCCGTTCATCACGCTCATGACGATGATCAGTGTTGCCACCCCAAGCCCGATCCCCATCAGCGAGAAACCGGCGATCACCGAAATGAAGCCTTCCTGACGCCGGGCGCGGAGGTACCGCATCGCCAACATCCGCTCGAAAGCGCCGAAGACCATGAGGTTCGCCTTTCCTTTAGGGATCTGGGGGATCATCCGTTCAGGCGGTCAGCTTGGACAGCGCCTGCTCCGGCGACATCTCATGCTTCTCGCCGGTCTTACGGTTCTTGACCTCCACCACATTGGTCGCGATACCGCGCGGTCCCACGACCACCTGCCAAGGCAGGCCGATCAGATCCATGTTGGCGAGCTTGGCGCCCGCACGGGTGTCGGTGTCGTCCAGCAGCACCTCGACCCCGGCGTTTGTGAAACTGTCGTACAGGGCGTCAGCCGCCGCATCACAGGCCGCATCGCCGACCTTGAGATTGACGATCCCGACCTTGAACGGGGCAACCGCCTCGGGCCAGATGATGCCGTTGTCGTCGTTGCTGGCCTCGATGATGCCGGCCACCAGACGGGAGACGCCGACACCGTAGGAGCCCATCTGCACGAAATCCTCGGTGCCGTCGGGCAGGGCGATCTTCGCGCCCAGGGACTTCGAGTACTTGGTGCCGAAATAGAAGATGTGGCCGACCTCAATCCCGCGCGTGTGGACCAGATCCTCGGCCGCGATCGGGCAGGTGGCCGGGTCGTGCTTCTCGTCGGTCGCGGCGTAGCGGGCGGTGCACGCGTCCACGATCGGCTGCAGGTCGCCCTCGTAATCGATGGTCTCGGGCACGGCGTCGGTGGTCATCCAGTCCTTGTGGCAGAACACCTCGCTCTCGCCGGTGTCGGCAAGGATGATGAACTCGTGGCTCAGATCGCCGCCGATCGGCCCGCTGTCCGCCGCCATCGGGATCGCCTTCAGCCCCATCCGGTCGAAGGTCCGCAGATAGGCGACGAACTGCCGGTTGTAGGATTTGCGGGCGGACTCGAAGTCGATGTCGAAACTGTAGGCGTCCTTCATCAGGAACTCACGGCCGCGCATAACGCCGAACCGCGGCCGCACCTCGTCCCGGAACTTCCACTGAATGTGATAGAGCCGGCCGGGCAGCTCCTTGTAGCTGCGGACATGGGTGCGGAAGATATCGGTGATCAGCTCTTCATTGGTCGGGCCGTACAGCATGTCGCGGTCGTGCCGATCCTTGATCCGCAGCATTTCCTTGCCGTAATCGTCATACCGGCCGCTTTCCTTCCAGAAATCGGCGGATTGAATCGTCGGCATCAAGACCTCGTTCCAACCGGCGCGGTTCTGTTCCTCCCGGACGATCTGCTCGATCTTCTTCATCACCGTGAAGCCCAGCGGCAGCCAGGAATAGATCCCGGCGCTGGCCTGCTGGATCATGCCGGCGCGCAGCATCAGCCGGTGAGACACGATTTCCGCTTCGCGGGGCGTGTCTTTCAGAGTGGGCAGAAAATATCGCGTGAGGCGCATGACGAAATCCGATGATGGTTAGGTGGCACGTGGCCCCGAAACGACGTTCGCGGCGCGCGCACTCTAATCGTGGGAAAACCACGGTCAAAGGGAATAAATCTGGAGGATTGCGGCGAGATCACGGCCTCGCCCGAAAACACCCTGCACGGTTGGCCTAAAGCGGGCCGGTGCCACCGCGCAGATTGTAGTTCAGCATGGAGATCCAGAACCGCTCCAGAGCGCGATAGGACTCGCTGACATCCGCCAAGTCGTCCTTCCGGATGCCAGCCTCCGCCATCGAGGCTGCATGGCGGTCGAACATGTCATTCATGCGGGCACAGAGCTCAAGACCCTTATCGGACAGCTTGACCCGGATGGACCGTCTGTCATGGGTCGAGCGTTCCTGAACCAGATACCCGTTCTCGACCATCTTCCGAACGTTGTACGAGACATTCGAGCCGAGATAGTACCCCCGGTTCGTCAATTCGCCGACCGTCAGCTCTTCCTCGCCTATATTGAATAGAATCAGCGCCTGTATGTTGTTGATGTCCTCGATGCCAAAACGATCAAGCTCAGTTTTCACCACCTCCAGAAATTGGCGGTGGAGCCGCTCGATCAGCTTGATCGCTTCCAGATAGCCGGCCCGTGCGTCTTTGACGGGGTCGGAGCTGGCGGTCTCTGTATCAACATGCGACATGTGCTTACTTTAGCCAATCCCGATTTAAGGTGTCCCTAACGGCATCTATAGGATCAAGAACACCGTTGCAATGATCTTTTCTGGAAATTTACAACGGTTACTCTCCTCGAATCATTTTGATGATACCTGAAAAATCAAGGTCACCGTGACCACTTTCGACATAATCCCGAAACAGTTTGCGCGCCTCCGATCCGAGCGGCGTTGATGCGTTGACGTCGGTCGACGCGTCCTGGGCAAGGCTCAGGTCCTTCAGCATCATGTTGCCCGAGAACCCGGCCGCGAAGTCCCGATTGGAGGCGGCGCTCTCGGCCAGACCCGGGACCGGACAATAGGAGGTCATCGCCCAGCTCTGACCGGAGGATTTCGCGCTGATCTCGAACAGTTTCCTGGTGTCCAGACCCAGCTTCTCCGCCATTGTAAAGCCTTCGCAGACCCCCAGCATGTTGATGCCCAGCATCATGTTGTTGCAGATCTTGGCGGCCTGGCCGTTGCCGGCCCCTCCGGCGTGGACGATTGTCGCCCCCATGATCTCCAGATAGGGTTTGGCCTTCTCGAACACCGACTGGGGGCCGCCGACCATGAAGGTCAGGGTGCCGCCGGACGCGCCCGCAGTGCCGCCGGAGACCGGCGCGTCGATCATCTCGAGTCCCAGTTCGCCGGCCTTCTCGGCCACGTCCCGCGCGGTCGCGACGTCGATCGTTGAGCAGTCGATCAGCAGCGTGCCCTTGGGCGACCGGCCGAACACGTCGGTCTCGTAAACCGAACGGACGTGCTGGCCCGCCGGCAGCATGGTGATCACCACCTCGGCGCCGTCGACGGCGCCCATCGGGGTGGTGGCCTTGCGGCCGCCCTTGGCTTCGAGCGCGGAAATCTGCGTGGGGGTCAGATCGAACCCGTGCACCTGGTGGCCGGCCGCCACCAGGTTGATCGCCATTGGCAACCCCATGTTGCCAAGTCCGATAAATGCAATCCGCGCCATCTGTCTCTCCCGGAGGGTGATCGGAATGGGTTTCCGTCGGTCCGATTTCACCCGTATTGATCGATTAGCTAATATTCCAGACTAAACCGAGAACTCGGCGCCGTCCAAGGGGGCAAAGTAACTCTCGACCAGATCGTCCGACACCTCGGCCAAAGTGGCCGGATCCCAGGTCGGCGCGTGATCCTTGTCGACCAGCACCGCCCGGATTCCCTCGAAGAAGTCCCCGCCGGCCATGCAACGCTGGGTCATCCGGTATTCCATCGCCAGAACCTGCGCGAGGCTCGACATATCCCGGCCCCGCCGCAACTGGGCAAAGCTGATCTTCAGACTGGTGGGTGATTTCTTGAGCAGCACGTCGCGGGTCTCCGCGGCGAAGGCGGAGCCCCCATCGGCCTCGCGGCTGAGCGCGTCGAAGATTGCCTCGACGGATTGCTGGGCGAAACAGCGATCGATCACCGCCCGCCCGGCCACGACCGGGTCGCCATCCGCGTCCGACGTCTCGGCGAAGCGTTCCAGCACGTCGTTCACCGCAGCCCGGCCGTTGCTCGCCCCGGCCAGTTCGGTGGCCAGCGCCGCCTCGAATTCCTCGATCCGACCGGCGGGAACCATATGGGTGGCCACCCCCAGCGCCAGGGCCCCGGCCGCGCCGAGCCGCGCCCCGGTCAGCGCCAGATACATCCCGGTCTCGCCGGGCAGCCGCGGCAGGAACCAGCCGCCGCCCACATCGGGGAACAGGCCGATCGCGCTTTCCGGCATCGCGAACATCAGCCGTTCGGTCGCGACCCGGTGGGAGCCGTGGATCGACAACCCCACGCCCCCGCCCATCGTGACCCCGTCGATCAGCGCGATATAAGGCTTGGACAGGGCGTGAATGTCATGGTTCAGCCGGTACTCGTCCAGGAAGAAGGCCCGGCTCAGCTCGGACGGGCCCTGGTAGCTGTAGCCCCCGCCCTCGGCCGCTTTCATCATCGAGTACCAGACCGCCCGGACATCGCCGCCGGCGCAGAACGCCTTTTCGCCGGCCCCCTTGATCAGGATCGCCTTGACGGCGTCGTCGTCCTCCCAGCGGTCCAGTTTGGGGGCGAGCGCGCGGATCATGTCATGGGTCAGCGCGTTCAGGGCCTTTGGCCGGTTCAAGGCGATGCTGGCGAGCCCGCCGTCCTCGGAGAAGCTGATTTCGTCGGTCATGGAATCCGGATCCTGTGCTGAATAGGCTCTTCGGCCGTTTGGGTCGGTTCGGTCAGGGCTCAGGCGGCCAACATCTTGCGGGCGATCACCACCCGCATGATCTCGTTGGTCCCCTCGAGGATGCGGTGTACCCGGAGGTCGCGCAACAGGCGCTCCAGCGGAAAGTCCTTGAGATAGCCGTAGCCCCCGTGCAGCTGCAAAGCCTCGTCGACGAGCTTGAAGCCGATATCGGTCGCAAAGCGCTTGGCCATGGCGGCGTGCTTGGTGGCGTCGGGCGATTTGGCGTCGAGACTGCAGGCCGCACGGTAGGTCATCAGCCGGGCGGCGTCCAATTCGGTCTCCATGTCGGCGAGCTTGAACTGGGTCGCCTGGAATTCGGTCAAGGGTTTGCCGAACTGCTTGCGGTCTTTGACATAGGACATGGTGGCCTTCATCGCGGCCGCGGCTCCGCCCAGCGAACAGGCGGCGATATTGATGCGCCCGCCGTCGAGACCGCGCATGGCGATCTTGAAGCCGTCACCCTCTCGACCGACCAGATTGTCGATCGGCACCTCGCAGTTCTCGAAATTGACCATCGAGGTCGGCTGACTGTTCCATCCCATCTTCCGCTCGGGTTTGCCGAAGGAGAGACCCTCGGTCCCGCGCTCGACCAGGATACAGGACACGCCGCCGGGACCGTCTTCGCCGGTCCGGCACATGACGGCGTAGACGTCGCTGGTCGGCCCGCCGGAGATGAAGGCCTTGGTTCCATTCAGGACGTAGTGCGAGTTGCCCTTCTTTTCGGCCCGCGTCTTCAAGGCAGCCGCGTCGGAGCCGGATCCCTGCTCGGTCAGGCAGTAGCTCGCCACCGTTTCCATCGCGCACAGCTTTGGCAGGAACCGGTGCCGCACCTCTTCCGATCCGAAACGGTCGACCATCCAGGAGACCATGTTGTGAATCGAGAGATAGGCCGCCGTGGAGACGCAGCCCTCGGAAAGAGCCTCGAACACCAGGGCGGACTCCAGCCGTCCCAGCCCGGAGCCGCCGACATCCTCGCGCACATAGATCCCGGCGAGACCGAGGGCGGCCGCTTCCTTCATGGTTTCGACCGGAAAATAGCCCCGCTCGTCCCATTCGGCCGCAAAAGGCGCCAGTTTCTCGGCGGCGAACGACCGCGCCATATCCTGTATCGCCTGTCGATCTGCGTCCAAAGCGAAGTCCATCACGCTCTCCGATCCGTCGTCTGTGTCGTCCCCAACCTATATCAGAGGCGCCAAGGTACGAAGGGCGCCGGGGCTGTCAATGATGCCGCAACGTCAAGCGGGAGCCGGTTCCGGATAGCCCACACAAATTTCATGGATTTCGATCCGCACGCTTGTGGGTTTAAAGTGTTCGCAAAGCTGCCGAAGGAGAGTCAGGCCATGCCGTTCAACGGTCGTCCGCGCGCCACAAAGGGTCTGGTGGCGCCGCAATCCGGATATCCGACCACCCGCATGCGGCGGGTGCGGTCGGAAGACTGGTCGCGCCGTCTGGTGCGGGAGAATCAGCTCTCGGTTGACGATCTGATCTGGCCGGTTTTCGTCCACGGCGGAACCGAACCCCGGATCCCGGTCGAGACCATGCCGGGCACGGTGCGCTATTCGGTCGATGCTCTTGGCGAGGCGGCGAAGGAGGCGGCGGACCTCGGCATTCCGGTGATCGCGGTGTTCCCGCAGGTCGATGCTGAGTTGAAGGACGGGATCGGCACCTACGCCGTGACCGACAACAATATCGTTTGCCAGGCGGTGCAGGCGGTGAAGTCCGAAGCCCCCGGCATCGGGGTGATGTGCGACGCGGCGCTCGATCCGTTCACCGATCATGGTCATGATGGGCTGCTGGAGAACGGCGCGATTCAGAACGACGCCACGGTCGAGGTGCTGGTTCAGCAGGCGGTCCTGCAGGCAAAGGCCGGCTGCGACGTGATCTCACCCTCAGACATGATGGACGGGCGGGTCGGCGCGATCCGCGCCGGGCTGGATGCGGCCGGGTTCGAGCACGTGATGATCATGTCCTATGCCGCCAAATACGCGTCGGGCTTCTACGGTCCGTTCCGGGACGCGGTCGGGTCGGCCTCCACGCTCGGCACCGCATCGAAATCGACCTACCAGATGGACCCCGCCAATACCGACGAGGCGATCCGCGAGGTGGCGCTCGACATCGCCGAGGGGGCGGACATGGTGATGGTCAAACCGGGCATGCCCTATCTCGACATCCTGCGACGGGTGAAGGACGCCTTCGGGGTTCCCACCTTCGCCTACCAGGTGTCCGGCGAGTACGCGATGCTGAAGGCGGCGGCCGACAACGGCTGGCTCGACATGGATCGGGTGATGCCGGAAAGCCTGATGGCGTTCAAACGCGCCGGCGCCGACGGCATCCTGACCTATTTCGCGATCGAGATGGCGAAGCGGCTGCGCGGCTGATACGCCCCTAGGGCCGGGACAGCACCCGTTCCAGGAACAGTTCCAGACACCTGTCCGCCCAACTCCCGCCGCTGGACTGGTGGAAGCCTACATGGCCGCCGCGCGCAGGCAGCAAGGGGACCAGTGCAGGATTGGAGTCCCAGTCGAAGTCCTGATAGGTCCGGCCAGGAATCCACGGATCGTCGAGGCCGTGGATAAGCAGGGTCGGGATCCGGATATCGGTAAGACGCCGGAGCGCGGAATTCGCCTCGTAATAGGCCCAGGCATCGGCGTAGCCGTTTCGGGGGGCGGTCATGGCGTTGTCGAAGTCGACCACGGTCCGGGCCCGCAGCACAGCCTCCCGCATGGTGTCGCTGACCGCACCGTCGGGCACGCGGGAGAACTCGTACTTCATCCGTTTGAGCAGCCAGTGCTGATAGAGCGCGTTGCGCGGGGCCATGAATCGCCGGGCCGCCGCCGCCAAATCGATCGGGGCTGAGATCGAGCATCCGGCGACCACCGACAGCGCATCGCCGAACTCGGCGAGTCCCTTCAACAGGATGTTCGCGCCGAGCGAATAGCCGACCAGCACGAAATTTCTGTAGCCTTCTTTCGCGAGCAGCTGTTCCAGCACGGCTCGGAGATCCTGGGTCCGGCCGGAATGATACTGCTCCCGGCACTGGCCCATGGATGGCCCGGCCCCCCTGAGATTCAACCGCAGCACCGGATAGCCGTCGCCGACCATCCGGGCGGCCGTGCGCCGAACGTATCTGCTGTCCTCGGATCCCGTCAGGCCGTGCAGGATCACCACGAGAGGTCGATCCGCAGCCGGATCTTTCGGCTGGTCGAGCGCACCCAGGAGGACGTCGCCGGTGCCGTCCTCCATCGGAAACCGCATGCGCTGGGTGCGTGCGGACGGGATCTCCGCCCTTGGGAGGAACAGGAAGTCGCCGGCGGTCTGAAGATCGCTGCCGATCCACGGAAAACGCTGTCGAAACGGGGGAAAGTCGAGCTCAGGAAGTGGCGCTTTCGTCATCCGTCTGCGCGTCCTCCTCCGGCTCGCTGTCGTCGAAGGACAGCAGCCACTCGTGGACCACCGAAATCTGGTCCTCGGTCATCAGCGCCGGCGCGTGGCCGCAGCCTTCGAACTCGACCAACTCCGCCTTCGGCCCGCGCCGGGTCATTTCCTCGGCGGTCTCCCGCGTCAGCAGTTTCGACTCGGCACCCCGCAGGACCAGGACCGGGCAGGTGATCTGGTCCCAGAGCCCCCAGAGATCGACATCCTTGAGCGGCTGCTTGAAGATGTCGCCGATCGCCGGGTCATAGTGCAGGGCGTAGGTACCGTTCTCCTGTCTGGAGATGGAATGCAGCACCAGCTCCGACCAGGCGGCGTCGTCCGGCACGCCGAACTCCGCATAGACCTCCTGAAAATAGGCGAGCGCCTCCTGAAGGTTCGCGAATCGCGGGTCCTGACCGACATAGCTGCCCATCTTCTCCAGCGCCGAGGCCGGAATGAACGGGCCGACATCGTTCAGCACCAGGCGGCGGACCGGACTGTCCTCGCCGACCGCCAGCATCATTCCCATCAGCCCGCCCATGGACGTGCCAACCCAGTCGACCTGCTCCAACCCTCGGTAGTCCAGAAAGGCCTGGGCGTGTTTGAGGTAGGTGGGATAGGTGTAGCTGGTCTTGTCGGCGAGCCAGCCGGAGCGTCCCCGGCCGGCGACATCGACCTCGATCACCCGAAAGTCCCTAGCCATGGCCGTGGCCAGCCGGTCGAAATCCCGGCCCTGGCGGGTCAGACCGTGGACGCAGACCACCACCCGGTCCCGCGCCCGCGCGCCGAAATCCATGAATGCCAGCCAGACCGTGCCGTTCTCGTCGGTATAGGGGAAACTTCCGGGATCTGGACGCATGGCATCCCTCCAGCCGATTGCTTTGGTTTGACCTCTCCAGGCGGGAGTTTCGGGCGCGGTCGCGTCGGGTGCAAGGGGGAGGGGCCGGCCCGGTGGAATTAGGTTCCCAGACCGGAAGCGCGTTTGACGATCGCGAGCTCCAAAGTCTTTGGCAATAATTTGGTGCCCGTCATGTCGGCGCCGTCGATCAGGGCGCCGGCCATGTTGCAGCCTTCCATATTGGCGTCGCGGAAGCCGGCGGGAAACTTGCGGCCGGTGGGCTTGTTGTCGGGCCCGATGATGTCGGCCTCTTCGATCGTGGCGCCGATGAACAGGGCGCGTTCCAGATTGGCCCTGCCGAAACGGGTTCCCGCCGCCCGCGAGAAGGAGAAGTCCGCGCCTTCAAGATCGGCGCCGGCGAAGGAGGTCAGAAACAGTTCGGCTTTCACGAAGGCGGCCTGTTTCAGCGAACAGCCCTCGAACGAGACCCCCCGCACGTCACAGCTGGAAAAACTCAGCCCATCCAGGTTGCGGCCCTTCAGATTGGCCGGCTGACCGACCGCGCCATTGCTCGCGATCCACAGGCTGTGGTCGCGCAGGGCCTTTTCCAGATCGTCGGGAAGTGCGGCGGCATTGTCGCGATAGATCGCGCCGGACAGGTTGGCGTTCGTGATATCGGCCTTGGTGAGATCGACATTCCGGAGATTTGCATCCGTCAGATTCGCTCCGGACAGATTGGCGCCGTCGAAATTCGTACCGGTCAGATTGGCGTGCCGCAGATTGCAGCCGCTCAGGTCGGCGTTGGAAAGGTTGGCCCCCGCCAGATTGACCGCGTGCAGCTGCACATCGCGGAAAATCGCGCCCTGGGCGCTGCTGACGGCCATGTTTGCGGTCGTCAGATCCGCCCCGGTGAAGTCGGCGCCATCCATCGTGGCATCCGAGAAATCCGCCGAACGTTCGCCGCTCGAGCCCCATTCCATAAGGGCGCCTGGTCGAATGTCCGCTTTTCTGAGCACGGCTCCGGTGAGGTCGGCGAGGGTGAAATTGGTGCCGCGCAGATCGGCGCGGGTCAGCACGACCTGACGCATGTCCGCCATCGCGAAATCACAGCCGAACAGGTCCGCGTCCGTAAAGCTGGTCGCCTCCAGTTTGGCCTTCACGAAGGTCGACCCGGAAAAGACCGTGCTCCGGAGGTCGACTTCGCTGATCGTCATACCATCCAGGTTCTGGCTCTTGAGCGACAAGGCCTTCCCGCCCGGCTTGCCTTCGGCGTACAGGCTATGCGCCTTTATTGCGCGGGCGATTTCCAACGGAACCTTCAAGTTCCGAGAGCTCAAGGCGGTTGCCATGGTCTGCCGTCTCTACAAACTGGAGCAGTTTAAGAGACTCAGTATGGCTTTTGGATCGTAAAATTAGCGTTAAGGAACTTACCGCTCTTTGGTCATAAGCGCTGGAATTTCGATCTGCTTTTTCGGTTAAATTATCTCTGATTTGGTGTTCTTTGGCTGCGCCAATCGATGACGCAAGTTTTTGGCGTTTTTCTCTTGAAACCGTTTGAGCCAATGCTGCTGGGGGCGGTCGACTTGCGGTATGCCGTCCGACGACCCGAGTCGACGGCGCCGTTCCGATGTCCGCGGCCGCAACACCGGTCGGGACACGTGCTCGGCTGCCGCTCTCGTCTTCGCGCATGACCTGGCGGCGATGCTGTGGAATGGTAAAGGACCGCTGATTCCGGAGTTGCTCATGCCGCACGCGTCCTTTGTCCACCTGCGCGTTCACAGCGCCTATTCGCTCGCCCAGGGGGCAATCCAGGCGAAGGATCTGGCCAAGCTGGCAAAAGCGAAGGCGATGCCGGCTGTCGCGATGACCGATACCGGCAACCTGTTCGGCGCGCTTGAGTTCGCGGTCGCGGCCGTGGAGGCCGGGGTGCAGCCGATTGTCGGTGTGCAGCTCAAGGTCCGGCGCCCGTCCGAGGCGGGACGCGGAGGGCTGCGGGTCGTTGGCGGCAAGGACGTCACGCCGGATCAGCTGGTCCTGCTCGTGCAATCCGAGACCGGCTACAGAAACCTCATGCGGATCGTCAGCCGCGCCTACATGGAGGGCACCGGCGAAGAAGAGCCGCAGATCGCGATCGAGGACCTGACCGGCATGACCGACGGCCTGATCGCGTTGTCCGCCGGCCTGAAGGGCGCCGTCGGTCGGATGCTGCTGGCGGGCCGGGAGGCCGAGGCCGAGGCGATGCTCGACAGTCTGGCGGGCCTGTTTCCCGGGCGGCTCTATGTGGAACTGCAGCGGCATTTCCTCGAGGAGGAGAACCGGATCGAGGGCAAGCTGATCGATCTGGCCTATGCCAAGGATCTGCCCCTGGTCGCGACCAATGAATGCTTCTTCGCCGACGAGGACATGCACGAAGCCCACGATGCGCTGATCTGCATCGGCCAGGGCACGACGATCGGGAACCCGAACCGGTGGCGCGTGACCCGGCACCACCGCTTCAAGTCCGCCGAGGAGATGCGGGAGCTGTTCGCGGATCTTCCCGAAGCGGTCGACAACACCGTCGTGATCGCCCAGCGCTGCGCCTTCATGCCGCAGAAGCTGGACCCGATCCTGCCGCGCTTCGAAACCGAAGAAGGCCGCACCGAGGAACAGGAGCTGCGGGCCCAGGCGGAGGAGGGGTTGCTGGGCCGTCTGGAGACCCACGTCTTCTCGCCGGAGATGGACGATGCGGCGCGGGCCGAGATCGCGAAGCCCTACCATGACCGGCTGGCCATGGAGCTTGGCGTCATCGAGTCCATGGGGTTCCCCGGCTACTTCCTGATCGTGTCGGATTTCATCAAATGGGCGAAGGCCCAGGATATTCCCGTGGGACCGGGGCGTGGGTCGGGCGCGGGCTCGCTGGTGGCGTATTCGCTGCTGATCACCGATCTCGACCCGCTGCGATGGGGCCTTCTGTTCGAGCGGTTCCTGAACCCGGAACGGGTGTCCATGCCCGACTTCGACATCGACTTCTGCCAGGATCGCCGGGACGAGGTGATCCGCTATGTGCAGGACAAATACGGCCGCGACCGGGTCGCCCAGATCATCACCTTCGGCAAGCTCCAGGCGCGCGCTGCTCTGCGCGATGTGGGGCGGGTTCTGGAGATGCCTTACGGACAGGTGGACCGGATCTGCAAACTGGTTCCCAACAACCCGGCCAATCCGACCACGCTTGCCGAGGCGATGAAGAGCGAGGCCGAGCTCAAGGCCCAGCGGGACGGGGACGAGAACGTCGCCCACCTGATCAATGTGGCGCTCCGCCTGGAGGGTCTGTACCGGAACTCCTCGACCCATGCGGCCGGGGTGGTGATCGGCGATCGGCCGCTGGACGAGCTGGTGGCCCTTTACCGCGACCCGCGCTCCGAGATGCCGGTGACCCAGTTCAACATGAAATGGGTGGAGCAGGCAGGCCTGGTGAAGTTCGACTTCCTGGGGCTGAAGACCCTGACCGTTCTCCAGAAGGCGGTCGATCTGCTGCGGCAGCGGGACTTCGATCTGGATCTCAGCAAGGTCCCGCTGGACGACAAGCCGACCTACGACATGCTGGCCAAGGGCGAGTCGACCGGCGTGTTCCAGCTGGAAAGCTCCGGCATGCGCGACGTGCTGCGCCGGCTGAAACCCGACAGGTTCGAGGACATCATCGCGCTCGTGGCCCTGTATCGCCCGGGGCCGATGGCCAATATCCCGAAATACATCGCGTGCAAGCACGGCGACGAGAAGCCGGACTACATGCACCCGGTGCTGGAACCGGTCCTGACCGAGACCTTCGGGATCATGATCTACCAGGAGCAGGTTCAGCAGGCGGCCCAGCGGCTGTCCGGCTACACGCTCGGCGGGGCCGATCTGTTGCGCCGGGCCATGGGCAAGAAGATCCAGGCCGAGATGGACGCCCAGCGCGAGACCTTCGTCAACGGGGCGGTGGCGAACAATGTCGACAAGTCGAAGGCCAGCGAGATCTTCGATCAGATCGCGGCCTTCGCCGGATACGGGTTCAACAAGAGCCACGCGGCCGCCTACGCCCTGGTCGCCTACCACACGGCCTACCTGAAGGCGAACCATCCGGTCGAGTTCATGGCGGCGACCATGACCTACGACATGGGCAATACGGACAAGCTGAACACGTTCCGTCAGGAGCTGCAGCGTCAGGGCATCAAGCTGCTGCCGCCGGATGTGAACCGCAGCCGCGCCGATTTCTCGGTGGAGAACGACCCGGATCCCGAGAGCGCCCACGATAAGGCCGTCCGCTACGCCTTGGCCGCGATCAAGAATGTCGGCGACAGTGCGATGATGGGGCTGGTGGCCGAACGGGAGAGTGGCGGCCCGTTCAAGAGCCTGGGCGATTTCGCGGACCGGGCCGACCCTCAGAACGTGAACAAGCGGTTGCTGGAAAACCTGGTGCGCGCGGGAGCGTTCGACGCCCTGCACGAGAACCGGGCCGAACTGTTCGAGAGCCTGGAGACCGTGGTCCGGCACGTCTCGCTCGCCGCCAGCGAGCGGCAGTCCAACCAGGTGAACCTGTTCGCGGTCGACGGCGCCAAGGAGCAGACCCGGATCCGGCTGAACGAACGGTCGGACTGGGCGCCGCTGGACAAGCTGAAGGAGGAGTTCGACGCGCTCGGCTTCTATCTGTCGGCGCATCCGCTCGATTCCTACGGCGACTCCCTCAACCGGCTGAAGGTGGTCGCGTCCGACCGGCTGGCGGCGGCGGTGATGGCCAAAGGTGGATCGACGCGGCTGATGATGGCGGGGATCGTGGTCGGCAAGCAGGTCCGCACCTCGAAGAGCGGCAATCGCTTCGCCTTCGCCCAGCTCACCGACAGGACCGGCGTGTTCGAGATCACCATGTTCTCCGAGGTGCTTGCGGCGGCCAAGGATCTGCTGGACGCGGGCGTGCCGCTGCTGGTCAAGGTCGATGCCAAGCTTGAGGACGGCAATGTCCGGCTGCTGGCGGCGTCCCTGGAACCGCTCGACAAGGCGGTGGAGAAGACCGCCGCCGGTCTCGAGATCTACATCCGGGATGACCGCGCGCTCGACCACCTCAAGGGGCTGATCGCCAATGAGGGCCGAGGCCGGGGCAAGATCAGCATCGTGGTGGCGAGCGGGACCGGCGAGAATGTCCGGATCGCGCTGCCCGAAGCCTACCGCGTCTCAAGCACGCTCCGCAGCGCGGTAAAGGCCTTGCCAGGCATCGACTTCGTGCGGGATCTTTAGGACTGCGATCCTGTCGCGAACCGCCTGGCGCGACCGTGTGCCGGCAGGTCCGTCGTTCAGCAAGGAACCAACGTCATGAAACGCATCGCCATCCTGGGATTTTCGCTGGAGAGCAACCGGTTCGCCCCGCCCTGCAGCCGGGCGGATTTCGAGGAGCGCGGGTACTATCGCGGCGACGAGATCAGCCGGGAGGCGCGGGCCGAACATCCGGCGATCTACGCCGGCGTCACCGGATTCTACAGCGGTATGGACGCCGAACTCGGCCGCTCCGGGTGGGAGCCGGTGCCGGTCGTGCACGCCTCCTCGCAGCCTGCCGGCCCGGTCGAGGAGGATTTCTTTAATGAGTTGCTGGCCGAGTTCGAGGCGGGACTGACAGCCGCGGGCCCCTTGGATGGGGTCTACATTGCCGAGCATGGCGGGGCCTGCGCCACCCATACCCATGACCCCGACGGCGAGGTCTTCGCGCTGGTTCGGCGTCTGGTCGGCCCGGACGTTCCGGTGATCGCGACCCTGGACCTGCACGCCAATGTCTCCGACGCAATGATGCAGGCGACCGACATCATGGTCGGTTATCGCGAGAACCCGCACACCGATATCCGGGAGCGGGGGGCCGAGGCGGCGGCTCTGATGGTCGAGCTGATGGCCGGAACCAAGGCGACCTCCTATCGGGTCCGTCTGCCTCTGGTCGCGCCCTCGGTGACCCAGCTCACGGCACCGGGCCACCCCTATGGGGATCTGATCCGGCTCGGCCAGACGAAGATCGACGACAAGGTGATGAACGTCACCATCCTTTCGGGCTTCGCCTTCTGCGACACGCCCAAAAACGGCATGACGGTGATCGTCACCACCCGGAACGACCCCGACCACGCCAAGACGCTCGCCATCGATCTCGCCAAGGCCGGGTGGGCCGACAAGGACCGGTATGTGCCGCGCATGACGTCGCTGGCGGACTCGGTCGCCACAGCCAAGCGGCTGGGCGAGGACCCGAACCTGCCTTCGCTGCTGTTTGCCGATCCCGCCGACAACCCCGGCGGCGGTGGGCGCGGCAATACCACCTATATTCTGAAGGCGCTGTTGGAGGCCGGGGTGCACGGCTGCATCTTCGGGGTATTCTTCGATCCGGCCCTGGTCGCACAGGCGCAGACGGCAGGTGAGCACCAGGAATTCCGCGCACGCCTGAACACCGGGGAGACGGCCCCGTTTTCCGAGCCGCTCGACTGGGATGCGCGGGTGGTGCGGCTCCACGACGGCGAGTTCATCGGCCATCACGGCATGGTCGCGGGCAAGTCGGTCTCGTTGGGGGCGACCGCCGTGGTCGCGATGGGCGGGGTGACGCTGGTCGCGATCTCGAAGCGGCAGCAGTGCCTGTCCAGTGACTTCTTCGAGGCGCTGGGGATCGACGTTGTGGGGGCCCGTTCGGTGGTGGTGAAATCGCGCGGGCATTTCCGCGCCGGTTTCAACCACCTGTTCCCGCCGGAGCGGATCGTCGAGGTCGACGTTCCCGGGCTGACCTCTCCCAATCTCGCCAATTTCGACTGGAGGTACCTGCCGCGACCGGTGTTCCCGTTGGATAAGGAGGCCACGTGGAGCCCGCCCGCGGGGTGAGTCTACCGAACGCTGATCGTTCAGCAGACGCTTGGCTGGGCGTACTCGGCGGTCTCGAGGAAACCCGGGTTCGAGAGTTTCAGCCGGGCGATGACCAGTTCGGTCAGGACCTTGTGGACGGCGCCGGTCAGATCGTCGTCGTACTCGCCCTCGCGGATGGCGGTCGAGAGGTCTCGGTTGAGGGCGGCGATCCGCTCTGCGGAGTCCATGCCGGCGCGATAGACATTGTCCTGGCCGAAGAACTCGGCGTAGCCGTCGAGGATCTCCTTGGCGGGCGCGTATCCGGCCTCGGCCTCGCGCCGGGCCATGGCGACCGCGCTGGCGACCATCAGCGCCTTGTATTTCGTGGACCCGCTGAGATGCGGCAGCACCTCGTCGCGCAGGGTCTTCTCGGCGGCGGCGAGCAGCTCGCCCCGGTTCGGACGATCCAACATCAGCCGTTTCCTCCCTGACCCTCAAGCCCGTTCTCGTCGATCCACTTGGTCAGCAGCAGCACGTCGTATTCCATCTCGGCCGCCTTGCGGGCGGTCAGCGCCAGTTCCATCGAGAATTCCCGGCCCGACAGGTGCCGCTCCCCCTGGTGCAGGGCGATGATCGCCCAGCGCACGGTGGCCAGAACTTCCCAATAGGGCACCGAGGTCCAGTTCAGCGCCCGGCCGCCCTCCGCCTCGTACCCGCGGGCAAAGTCCGCCAGTTCCCCGATGCCGCCGACCCCGCGCTGATCCGCGCCAAACCGCCAGCAGCGCGCGCAGATCCAGCCCACATCCTCCAGCGGGTCGCTCCAGCTCGAGAACTCCCAGTCCAGGACGGCGGTCACGCGCGGTGTGCCGGAGGTCTCCACCATCAGATTGCCGCAACGGAAATCGCCATGGCCGAGCACCAGCGTGTCCGGTGCCGCCGGCTTGTTCAGCTCCAGCCAGCGGATCCCCAGCTCCAGGATCGGGTGGGCGTCGGGCAGCGCATCCAGTTGCGTGCGGAACTCGGCAACCCGGCGGGTGACGGGATCGGTCCCCGCACCCTTGAGGAAATCGAGATCCGTGCGGGGAGGGGTGATCGAGTGGATCCGCGCCAGCTCCCGCCCCAGCGCTTCGGTGAGCGCGGGCCGATGGGGATCGAGGGCCGCATCGCGGGCCAGCGCCCGTGGATTGGCGGTGCCGGTGGCGCGCCGCATCAGATAGAACGGCTTGCCGGTCACAGCGCCGTCCGGTTCGACCGCCAGGGGTTCGGGCACCGTGGTTCCGGCGTCGAATGCTGCCTTCAGCAGCGCGAATTCATGGGCCCGCGGATGGCTGACCGCAACGCCGGACGGCGCGTCGGTCCGCAGCACCAGGGGCACCGACCCGGCATGGGGGCCGCCGCTGATCTCCGCATCGATCGACCAGTTCTCCTGGATCGCCCCGCCGGACATCTTCACAGGTGCCGAGAGCCGGATGCGATCCGCCTGCAACTGTCCCGCTGCCCAGGAGGCGACGGCCTCCAGTTGTTCGTCGGTCAAGATCGCCCCCAAATCAGCTCAGACGCCCCAGGTCCAGAAATCGCTGCGTTCCTTCTGATAGAACCGCGCCAGAACCATCTTGTGCACCTCCGAGGCCCCGTCGACAAGTCTGGCCTGCCGCGCGTAACGGTAGATCCACTCGAGCGGGGTGTCCTGGGAATAGCCGCGGGCGCCGTTGATCTGGATGGCGGTGTCGACGGCGGCGTGCAGGGTGTCGGCCACGTGGATCTTGGCCATCGAGACCTCCTTGCGGGCGAAGTCTCCGGCGGCCAGTTTCCAGGCGGCTTTCATGACCAGCAGCCGGCCGATCTCGATGTTGTGGGCAAGCTCGCCCAGCATCGTCTGCACGCTTTCCCGGTCCGCCAGCTTGATCCCGAATCCCTCGCGGGTTTCGGCGTAGTCGATGGCGATCTCCATCGACCTTTTGGCGAGTCCCAGCCAGCGCATGCAATGGGTCAGCCGTGCCGTGCCGAGCCGCATCTGGGTCAGCTTGAGGCCGTCGCCGACCTCCATCAGCCGGTCCTCGTCCTTGATCTCGAGCCCGTCGAACTCGATCTCGCAATGGCCCCCATGTTCCTCCGGACCCATGATCGGAATCCGGCGGACGATCCGCCAGCCGGGCTGATCCCTGTGGAACATGAACGCGCTCAATCCCTTGCGCGGGTCGTCCGAGGTCCGCGCCATCAGGATGAAATGGGCCGCTTCCTCGGCACCGGTGATGAACCATTTGGTGCCGCTGATCTTCCAGGCGTCGTTGCCGTGGGGCTCCGCCTTGGTCAGCATCATGCCCGGATCGGAGCCGGAGCCGGGCGACGGTTCGGTCATCACGAAGGCCGAGCGGACATCGCCGTCGACGATCGGCTGCAGCCACTTGGTTTTCTGCGCCTCGGTGCCGATCCGGTTCAGGATGTACATGTTTCCGTCGTCGGGGGCGGCGCAGTTGAAGCAGACCGGCCCGAAGATCGAGCGGTTCATCTCTTCGTAGAGCGCGGCCATGCCGATCTGGTCGAGGCCCAGGCCGCCGCGCTCCTTCGGCATCTGCGGCGACCACAGGCCGGCTTTTTTCACCTCTGCCCGCATCCGCGCCAGCGGCTCCGGCGCGATGTTGTCATGGGCGTCGTAGTTTGCCCGGTCCGCCTCCAGCGGCACGATATGCTCGGCCACGAAGGCCCGCACCCGCAGACGCAGATCATCGATGTCCGGGGAAAGAGTGAAATCCATAGGCTTGGCTCGCTTGATGGCAACGGTCGGGCTATCACTGTCCGCTCAGAATACCGACTGGGTCCACCGGCGCAATGCAGCACCGCGGGGATCGCCAAATACACCCAAGGGAGAGACCGAATGTCCATTCAGCGTATGCACACCAATTCCCGGATGAGCCAGGTCGTGGTTCATAACGAGACCGTCTATCTGGCGGGCCAGGTTGCCCAGGATGCACCGGGTAAGAGCGTTTCCGAGCAGACCAAGAACATCCTGGACCGGATCGACGGTCTGCTGGCGGACGCGGGCACCGACAAGACCAAGATCCTGTCGGCCACGATCTGGATCAACACCATGGCCGATTTCGCCGAGATGAACGCGGTCTGGGACGCTTGGGTGGCCGAGGGCCATGCGCCGGCGCGGGCCTGTGTCGAGTCGCCGAAACTGGCCCGTCCGGACTTCACCGTCGAGATCGGCGTCATCGCCGCCAAGTGACGGGTGGCGTGGTCTCTGTGATCTTTGCGTCGGGGACTTGGAAACAGGTCCCCGACACCGCATTTCGGTCCGCATGGATGTAGACGAGCCTTTTCCGGACCTGGCCGTGCGGCGCACCTGGGACGTCCCGGTGCCGCCGGCCTTTCCGCGCCGACCGATCCTGGTGGGCAGCGAGATCTACCGGCATTCGGTCTACGGGCGCACCCACCCCCTGTCGATCCAAAGGGTGACACCGGCCGTCGATCTGGTCCGGGCCCTGGGATGGCTCCAGGACGACCGGTATGTGGACAGCCCGCGCGCCACCCCGGAGCAGATCGCCCGGTTTCACGACCCCGACTATATCGCCGCCGTGATCGAGGCGGAGCGCAGCCGACAGGTGCCGGTCGAGGTGCGGGAACGCTACAATATCGGGCGCAACGGCAATCCGGTCTTCGCCGAGATCTTCCGGCGTCCGGCGACCTCCAGCGGCGCCGCCCTGTTCGCCGGCAAGACCCTGGCGAATGTGCAGCGGGGGGTGATCCACACCCCGGCCGGCGGCACCCATCACGGCAGGCCCGGAATGGCCTACGGCTTCTGCTTCTTCAATGATCCGGTTCTGGCGATCCTGACCATGCTGGACGAGGGGATCGGCCGGGTCGCCTATGTGGATCTCGACGCCCATCATGGCGACGGGGTCCAGGACGCGTTTCATGATGACGGGCGTGTGCTGACGGTCTCGATTCACGAGGAGGATCGCTGGCCGCGCACCGGGCCGCTGGAGGACCGTGCCGGCGGTGTGGCGCGCAATCTTCCGGTGCCGCGCGGGCTGAATGATACCGAGATGGCGGCGCTGATCGAGCGGGCCGTGGTGCCGCTGGTGCACGGATTCTTTCCCGACGTCCTGGTGATCCAGTGCGGGGCCGACGCCCTGGCCGACGATCCCCAGGCCAAGCTCGATCTCTCGAACCGGGCCTATTGGCACACGGTCGAGACGCTTCTGCCTTTGGCACCACGGGTTCTGGTGCTGGGCGGCGGCGGCTATAATCCCTGGGCGGTCGCGCGCTGCTGGGCGGGAATCTGGGCCACGATCAACGGGATCGACCCGGATGTGCATTTGAACGACGCGGCCGAGGCGGTGCTGCGCGCCCTTGTCTGGAATCACAGCCGGGGCCGAAATCCGCCGGAGCATTGGTTCACCACCCTGGCCGACGACCCCAATCCCGGCCCGGTCCGGCCCCGTATCCACGAGATCATCGAAGCGGTTCTGCGCCCATGATGCGACATGTCCTGAAAGTTCCGACGCTGACGCTCGTTGCACTCCTGGTTGCGGCGCTGGCGGTTCTGTTCGCCGCCCGCGCGGAGGACGGGCGGGAGCGGGTGCCGCTGACGGTCGAGACGGCGGATGGCGCCCGTCATGTCTTCCAGGTCGAGGTCGCCGACGAGCCGGAGGAACGCCGCGTCGGGCTGATGCACCGGGAGGAGATGGCGCGCGACGAGGGCATGCTGTTCGCGTTCAGCCGCACCGAGATCATCCGGATGTGGATGCAGAACACCATCCTGCCCTTGGACATGATCTTCGCGAACCGCGAGGGCCGGATCGTCCACATCCATGAGAACGCCGTGCCGTTCTCCACCGCCGAGATCAACTCCCGCCGCCGGGCGCTCTACGTGCTGGAAGTGAATGCCGGCGTGGCGGAGGCGTTGGGTCTCGCGCCGGGAGACCGTCTGGTGGGCGCGGGCATCGCGGAGTAGGCCCTGCAAGTCGGCCCTAGCGCACCACCGCAAGCGTCAGGCCGTCGCCGATCGGGACCATGGCCCGGGTGACACGCTCGTCCCGGTGAATTTTTGCGTTTAACGCCTTCAAGGCCGCCGTGTCCGGGTCGTTCACCTTCGGGTCCGCGACAGTGCCGCTCCAGAACACGTTGTCGATTGCGATCAGGCCTCCCGGCCGCACCAGCACCAGCGCGCGCTCGTAATAGCCGTCGTAATTGACTTTGTCGGCGTCGATGAAGGCGAAATCGAAGCTGTCCGGACCCTCCGAATCGATCAGACGGTCCAGCGTGTCCACCGCCGGGCCGATCCGCAGGTCGATCTTCGAGGCGATTCCGGCCTGCTGCCAGAACGGCTTGCCCAGATCGGTGAACTCGGTGCTGATGTCGCAGCAGATCAGGCGGCCGTCCTCGGGCAGGGCCAGAGCGGTGCGCAGCGCCGAGTAGCCGGTGAAGGTGCCGATCTCCAGAGCATTCCGCGCGCCCAGCATCCCCAGCAGAACCGCGATCAGCGCGCCCTGTTCGGGTGAGCTCTGCATGCCTCCGTTCGGATGGCGCGCCGTCGCCGTTCGCAGGGCGGCGGCAGCCTCCGGCTCCGGGCCGGTATGCGCCAGCATGTAGGCGCTCAACTCCGGGTTCAGCCCTTCGGTTTCACGGGACATCTCACGGCTCCTGACGGTGTGAAGGCCTCCAGCGTGTCGACTATATCCAGGACCCCGACATAGGCCAGTTTTCGTGGGAGCCGGGTCGGATGCAGCGGTTTCGGAAACCGGATATTAAGGTTTTGGTATTACTGGAAATCTAAGGGAAAGGGTTGGCTGATATTAGAGAGCGTCGAGCTACCCCGTTCATTTTGTCATATATTTGGAAATATAAAATTAGAGAAAAGCCCAATATGCAAATAATTAACGATATTGATGCATTGACAGTTCCTGTGTCCAATCCAAATGCGTACAAGAAGTAACTCTGCCTCGGGCTCGTTTCTTTGATCGGGTGCGGCTTCCCAAGAGACATAAAGAGATATGACGAGACCGATCCGGCCCCGCTTCCCCGCTTATTGCAGCCGAGTCCTGGCCCTCAAGGCCATCGGGATGCTGGTGATCTGCGGCTGTGTCGGGGTGCCGGCCGCGCCCGCCCAGGCATCGGAGCACTACCGGCTGGCCGTCGCGTTCTCGAGTTATGCCATGCTTGACCGGAACGCGACCGCCGCCTGCCAGAATCGCGGCTTCCTGACCAAAAGCAGCTCGATCGTTCATTTTTCCGAGACCTCGGTGCGGGTCGCGACCCCGCGGCAGATCCGAACCCGGCTTCCCCTCACCAGCCCGATCTATTTTCTGAGATACGAGGGCACCTCGGGCTGCAAGGTCTACGTACCGCAGCAGTAGGGTCGGGGCGGGGTAGGGCGCTGTCGTTTAAACGGCGTCATACCCATTTGCTGGAATCGGATCGGAATAGCGCGTAGGCTGTGAGGACGGACTTACCCGGATGATCAGACCGAAAACCGGTCGCTGGAAGGGGAGCTTCGATATGCAAGCCGACGCAAACCAAAGCCCTGTCGCGGCGCCGATCCGATTGGAGGTCGGCACTGCAACACTCTCCGATATCACCGCGGCCGTTCGGGCCGGTGTGCGGGACACTCTGGCGCGCCCGGCCCTCAGCCTGTTCTTCGGGCTGGTCTACGCGGTGTTTGGCATCTGTCTGATCACGGGATTGCTGGTGGCCGATCAGATCTGGATCGCGATCGCGGCCGGCGTGGGGTTTCCCCTGGTCGCCCCGTTCCTGGCCGCCGGACTCTATGAGATGTCCCGCCGTCTGAAGCGCGGGGAGGCGTTCTCCGCCGGCGATATCTTCACGGTGATCTTCCGCCAGCAGCGGCGCGAGTTCAGCATCATGTCCTTCGTGATCCTGTTCGTGTTCTGGATCTGGGCCTATCAGGTGCGCATCGTGCTGGCCCTCAACATCCATCACCAGGGCTACGGGTCGATCAGTGACCTGACCGCGGCCCTGTTCACCACCACCGGCGGCCTCACGTTTCTGGCGATCGGCACGGTCATCGGTGCGGTTCTGGCGACCGTTCTCTACGCGATCACCGTGATCTCCATGCCGCTGCTTCTGGACAAGAACGTGGATTTCGTCACCGCCATGATCACCAGCGTGAAGACGGTCCTGGCCAGCCCCATGATCATGCTGGGGTGGGGGGCCGTCATCGGCGGGGTGACGTTGCTGGCGATCGTCCCGGGATTTCTCGGAGTCATCCTCGTCTTCCCGGTGCTGGGACACACCACCTGGCATCTTTATGAGCGGTTGGTGTCTGAGACCTGAGCGAACCGGCCCGGTGCCCTGGCGGGTTTCGGGGACGCGGCGCGCGGGTGGGAGAGGAATTGCGTCTTACGTTTCAGCGTGTTCGCCGGAGATTCACGGGTTTCCGGGGCTTTCGGCGATTCCGCGCTTGCACAGTCGATCGGAAAAGCGATAGAGAATTCAACACTTAGACAATCTTCGGGGTGTAGCGCAGCCTGGTAGCGCATCTGCTTTGGGAGCAGAGGGCCGGCGGTTCGAATCCGTCCACCCCGACCATCTCTCCACCGCCGATCGGCGGCACGGGGGGGCCAGACGGACGGCCGCCGGGGAACTGGGGGGCGACAGGGTACGGGACAAGGATGGGGCACGTGGAGAGACCGGCATGATGGTGCGAATCTTCAAACCCGCGAAGACGGCGATGCAATCCGGCCGCTCCAAGACCAGGGAGTGGGTGCTGGAGTACCGGGCCGAGAGCCGCCGGATTCCCGAGCCCCTGATGGGCTGGGTCTCGGCCGGCGACACCACCAACCAAGTGCGCATCCCGTTCGAGAGCAAGGACGAAGCGGTGGCCTTCGCCAAGAAGCACGGCTTCACCTACATGGTGCAGGAGCCGCACGAGCGGCAGGTCCATCCCAAGGCCTATGCCGACAATTTCGCCTATACCAGACGCGGCAACTGGACCCACTGACAGGATCGCGTGCGCGGCCCGTGCCGACACAGCCTTTGGGCGCCCATAGCTCAACTGGATAGAGCACCCGCCTTCTAAGCGGACGGTTGCAGGTTCGAATCTAGAGATACCCTATTTCCATACTCTTCCTTCCTGAACAATGGGTTAGAGTGTGTATGGTATAATGATGTCGCATAATAGTGGTCCCATTGTTCCATCAAGGCTTACGTATAATAATGCGAGCAGCTTGTGCGAGGCTTTGATTGACCAGACACTTGGGAACCTTCTAGTCATTCCCCTTGCTCTCGATGGCGGAGCTGAGCCTGTGCTGGATCATAGACATATTCGGTTATTGATCCGTCTTTAATTTTTTCCACAGCTTCATTGATTGCGTGGAGCGGAACTAAGAACCACTCTCTCGGCACAACGGGATTACCGAAACGATCCTGAATCTTGATATCGAGCCTTGCGGGGTCGAAAATTCGGTGGATCAAGTTTTCTAGTTTAGCCCTATTGATGTTGTAGAGCTCGTATCGAGCAACAATTTCAACTTCAGCCATGAGAAATGTAGGCTGAAGCCGTGCCCCAGCGATGCGCTTCTCTACACTCAGATTTGTAACGCCAATCTTGTGAACAAGATCGCGGTTCTCAGCGATCAAAGGCAACTCTGACATGCTACGGAGAACGTAGATTGTGCCGCTCGCCTCATCGCCATCGCTAGCTGCATCGGAAAACAGTGGGCCCGCGGTAGAGTCGGTTATGCGTCGACCTGCATCATCCTCATTCAATGCGCGCTGCAAGGACCTGAGGAGCATATTGCTCTCGGTGCCATTGTCGAAAATAACTCGAAGGCGGGCATCGGTGCGCCCTTGGGCATTGGTAAACTCTTCCGCCTTCTCTGCGACGTAAGCTTTCTGTCCGCCGACGATGAAAAAACGACCGA
>JANSYC010000024.1 GCA_024742605.1 Alphaproteobacteria bacterium
CACGCCCTCGGCCGCCAGACGCGCGGACAGCAGACCGGCTTCGGCGGCCCGGCCGGAATGCAGCGGCTTGCTCATCGCCTCGGCCCGGAACGCCTGCTGCAGGCCGGCCGCCATGGTGGCGGCGCTGGCCAGCGCGTGGGCGGTCTGCTCCGCGGTCAGCCCGAGGATGACGGAGGACGCCGCCGCCGCACCGAAACAGCCGACCGTGCCGGTGGTGTGCCAGTAGTCGTAATGGCGCGGATTGATCGCCACCGCGATCCGGTTCGAGACCTCGTAGCCGGCGATCACCCCCAGCAGCAGGGCCGGGCCGTCGGCGCCCGCCATCTCGGCCGCCGCGAGAGCAGCCGAGATCGTGGGCGTTCCGGGATGGTAGAGGCCGTCTCTGTAGATGTCGTCGAATTCCACGATATGGGAGGCGGTGCCGTTGATCAGGGCGGCCGCCTGTCCGGTGGCGGGCGTGCCGCTGCCCAGCAGGGTGGCAGACCCGAACCCGACCTGATCCGACAGGGCGCGGGCGGCCAGCGTGGCCGGCTCCATCCCGGCCCCCGGAAGCGCCGCCGCGAACCAGTCGAGCACGACCCGCACCGCATGGGCGCGCACTTCGGCAGAGGGCGGGGTTTCCCGCAGCGACACCGCGAAATCGGCATAGCGTTGGACGATCGATCGGTCCTCAGTCATCGGCGCTTCCTCATTCTGTCGTGTTGGGTCCGGTCACACAGCTCAGCAGCCGAGCTGACCGGCCAGATCTTCCATGCTGTCGGCGACATAGGTCCAGTCCTCCGCCGCCGCGAGGTCGGTGGTCTGCTCGGGACCATGCTCGTTCGGGCGCAAGACGAAGGCGGTCTTGAAGCCGAGCGCACGGGCGGCCGCCAGATCGGTGTTGTGGGCCGCCGTCATCAGCACCTCGTCCGGCCGCAGCCCCAGCCAGTCGGCACCGGTCAGATAGACGCTCGGCACCGGCTTGTAGTTCTGCGCCGGCTCCGAGCCGAGGATGGTGTCCCAGGGCAGGCCCGCGTTCTTGGCCATATTGACCATCAGGGCGGTGTTGCCGTTCGACATGGTGGCCAGAACGAACCGGGTCTTGAGCCGGGTCAGACCCGGCACACTGTCCGGCCACGGGGTCAGCCGGTGCCAGGCCCGATTGAGATGCTCCAGCTCATCGCCGTCGAGGCTGCCGTCGAGACCGGCTTCCGCCAGCACCGCCTTCAGGCTGTCCCGGTGCAGGTCGTCGAGCCGGGCATAGGGCTTCTCGCCGCGACGGACCGGATCCATGGACGGCTGGTACCTGGCCCGCCAGTTGACGGCGAACGCGGTCGCATCGACCGTCCAGCCTTTTTCCCTCGCCACCGCCTCGACCTCGCGGGCCACGCTGGTGCGCCAATCGACCACCGTCCCGAAAACGTCGAAGACCAGCGCCTTGATCGAGCCGTCCGCCATCCATTCCTCCGCAATATCGACCGGGCCCGCCGTCGCGACCCAGTTCACGTCATGGTGTTTTTCCCGGTTTTCCGCCGGTTCCAGCCCGTCTTGTCCTTGACCGCGCACCCGCGCCGTGAAACTGTATACAAACGTCGAAGGACGCGACAACCGGTGGACCAAAAACACATCGGGTCGAAAGAGAATACAGGGTGGGAGGAAACATGCGCACGTCCTCCATGACTCCATGACTGTCTGCTCGAACCCCATTCCGGCGTCCGCGGGCGGACATGTGCGCGACTGGGAAAAGGGCCGCGACAGAACGGACCTCCCGAGATCGAACAGGAAGGAGACGTTTGAATGTATTCACGTTTGACCAAGGCCCTAGGCGCCGCCACCTTCGGGTCGGCGCTCGCGCTCTCGGCCGCGGCCACCCCGACGCTGGCCCAGACGCCGGAATACGGGGGAGAGCTTCGGCTGGTGGTGGGTAGCGATATTCCGTCCTATGACGCGCATATCGAATCCACCTTCGGCATGATCCACCCGATCCGGCCGTTCTACAGCCTGCTGATCCGGGTCAATCCGGACAATCCGTCTTCGCCGACCGATTTCGTCTGCGACCTGTGCGTCGGTGACGTGCCGGAGCCGACCAACGGCGGCAAGACCTACACATTCAAGATCCGCGAAGGCGTGAAGTTCCACGACGGGACCCCGCTGACCTCCGCGGACATCAAGGCCACGTTCGACAAGCTCGCCTTCCCGCCGGAAGGAATCGCGTCGAACCGCAAGGCCTACTTCAAGATGGTCGAGTCGATCGAAGCACCCGATCCGACCACCGTGGTCTTCAATCTGTCGTTCCCGTCGGGCACGTTCATCCCGTCGGTCGCCATGCCGTTCAACTTCGTCTATTCGAAGAAGGACCTGGACGAGCACGGCTACACCTGGCACCAGACCAACGTGAACGGCTCCGGCCCGTTCAAGTTCGTCGAGCATATCCAGGGCAGCCACGTGAAGGGCGAGAAGAACCCGGACTATTATCACGAGGGTAAGCCGTATCTGGACGGCTACATGTCGATCATCGCGCCGAAGATGTCGGTTCGCCTGCAGGCGATTCGCGGCGGCCAGGCCGATATCGAATTCCGTGGCTTCCCGCCGAAAGCACGTGACGATCTGGTTTCCGCCCTGGGCGACGACATCACCGTGCAGGAAAGCGACTGGAACTGCGTGCTGCTCGTGACCCCGAACCACAAGGTCAAGCCGTTTGACGACCCCCGGGTCCGTCGGGCGCTGTCCTTGGCACTGGATCGGTGGGGCGGCTCCGAGTACCTCTCGAAGATCGCCATCGTGAAGACCGCGGGCGGCATCGGGTTCCCGGGCCATCCGATTTCCAGCACCCCGGAATATCTCGAGAACAACATCGCCGGCTATGGTCGGGATCTCGAGGCCAACCGGGCCGAAGCCCGTCGCCTGCTGAAGGAAGCCGGCCACGAGAACCTGAAGTTCACCCTGCACAACCGCGGCGTCGACCAGCCGTATAAGGTCGTCGGCACCTGGGCGATCGATCAGTGGAAGCAGATCGGTCTGGACGTCGAGCAGTGGGTTCAGCCGTCATCGCCGTTCTACGCGACCCTTCGGAAGCAGAAGAACTTCGACGTCTCGCTGGACTTCAACTGTCAGGCCGTCGTGAACCCGATCGCCGACATCTCCAAGTTCCTGCCGTCCGGCGGCGCGAACTACTCCGACTTCGAGGACGCGGAACTTGAGAGCCTCTACGTGGACCTTCTCAAGGCCGAGGGCAAAGACGAGCAGCGGGAGCTGTTCGCGAAGTACGAGAAGCGGGTCCTGGACGACCTGGCGTCTCAGTTCATCACGCTGTGGTGGTACAAGATCAATCCGTACCGCTCCTACGTGAAGGGCTGGAAGATCGCTCCGAGCCACTATTTGAACCAGTCGCTCGAGAACATCTGGATCGACGCGGCCGAGCGTAAGAGACAGCTCGGCGGCTAAGTCCGACTACCTATTGACCGTCCCGAGCCCAGGCCTGAGGCCAGCCGCTCGGGGCGGTCGTTTGTCACTTTTCCAAACACAAGAACCGTAGGCTCCATGTATACCTACATTATCAAGCGACTGTTCATGCTGTTCCCGACCCTGTTCGGGGCCGCGATCCTGATCTTCATCCTGCTGCGCTTGGTGCCGGGGGACGTCTGCCAGCTCAAGTTCGGCGGCGAAGGCTCCTACGCCGACCCGCAGCAGATCCTGGACTGCCAGAACCGGCTCGGGCTGACGGATCCGATCTACATACAGTTCCTCGATTACGTCGCAGGTTTCGCGACCTTCGATTTCGGGGTCTCCATGTGGACCAGCCAGCCGGTGGTGCACGAGATCGCCATCCGATTCGAGCTGTCGCTGCAGATCGCGGTCATGGCGACCCTGGTGTCGATCATCATCGCCCTGCCGCTCGGTATCCTGGCCGCCGCCAAGCAGAACACCTGGATCGACTACACGGTCCGCGGGTTCTCGATCGCCGGAATCGCGATGCCGTCCTTCTGGCTCGGCATCCTGATCATTCTGGGATTGCTGATCGGGTCGCAGGCCTGGTTCGGCCGGCCGTGGATGCCGCCGATCACCTTCATTTCGTTCTTTCAGGATCCACTGCACAACCTCAGTCAGCTGATCTGGCCGGCCCTGGCGACCGGATACCGCTATTCGGCGGTCGCGACCCGCATGACCCGTTCGGCCATGCTGGACGTGCTGCACGAGGACTATGTGCGGACCGCCCGGTCAAAGGGGCTGCTTGAGAAGGTGATCATCAACAAGCACGCGCTCAAGAACGCCATGCTGCCGGTGATCACCATCATCGGCATCGAGTTCGCCTTCCTGATGGGCGGGCTGGTGGTGACCGAGCAGGTGTTCAATCTGAACGGTCTCGGAAAGCTGTTCGTGTCGGCCGTCACGCAGTCCGACTACACCCTCACCCAGGCGCTGGTGATGCTCGTGGTCGCGATCTTCGTGTTCATGAACTTCCTGGTCGATCTCATGTACGCGTGGCTCGACCCGCGCATCCGCTATAGCTGACCCCGGGAGACACGAAATGGCTTCATTGGATACCCAACCCCGCAGCACCCGGGACGCAATGGGACGCCGCGGAATCTTCGACTGGATGATCCGGCTGGCCCGCCGCCAGCCGCTCGGGTTCGCCGGCGGCATCATCGTGCTGCTGATGGTCCTGATGGCGGTCTTCGCCGACTTCCTGGCCCCGTTCGACCCTGAGGCCGCCGACTTCACCAGCATGCTGGTCGGCCCCGGTTCGGTCAGCGAGATGAGCGGCGCAACCTTCTGGCTCGGGACCGACCAGTTCGGCCGGGACCTGTTCTCCCGAATCATCTACGGCGCCCGTACGGCGCTGACCGTCGGGTTCACCTGCGCCATCCTGGGCTCGACGCTGGGCCTGCTGCTCGGCGTGGCCAGTGCCTATTTCGGTGGATTATTCGATCTGATCGTGCAGCGGATCATCGACGTCTTCATGGCGTTCCCGCTGATCATCATGGCGCTGGCGATCGTGGCGATCTTTGGAACCGGCACCGACAAGGTGATCATCGCGATCACGATCCCCTTCGTCCCGCGTTGCGCCCGCATCGTCCGGTCCAGCGCGCTCGCGATCCGGGAGATGCCCTATATCGACGCCGCCCGATCCATCGGCTACGGCCACATGCGGATCATCGTGAGACATATCGCGCCGAACGTGGTGGCGCCGTTTCTGATCATGCTGACCGCCTTTCTGGGCGAGGCGATCCTGCTGGAGGCGTCGCTGTCCTATCTGGGGCTGGGCGTGCAGGAGCCGACACCGGCCTGGGGCCTGATGCTGCAGGGTGGCGCGGAGGAATATGCCGAAAGCGCGCCTTGGGTTCCGGTCTTCCCGGGACTGGCGATCACCATCGCGGTGTTCGGATTCAACCTGTTCGGCGACGCCGTTCGGGATGCGCTCGACCCCAAGCTCAGATCACAATAGTTAATAATTGACAGATGACTCCTTGAAAAGGTCGGGTTCATCCCGACCTTTTCTTTATGAAACGCCCGAATAGCCGTTGGATGCCCCCTCAAACCAGCGGTAATCCGCGAATGACCGTCTGCGCGAATCCCGCGTGCGGCTCATCTCGCGCGACTGTTCCGGAACCGCGAAGAACAGGTTTATGACACAGGAAAACTTTGCCCGCGCGCTGGGCGCTCTCGCCCAAACACACCGTCTCGCAGCCTTTCGCATGTTGGTCGAGGCCGGCGACACGGGGCTTCCGGCCGGCACGATTTCACGCCGACTGGGGCTGGCACCCTCCACGGTCTCCCATCATCTGGCACAGCTGGAGACCGGGGGACTGGTTGGCGCGACCCGGTCCGGGCGCAACCAGATCTATCGTCTGAACCGCAACGGAACCCGCGAGCTGATGATGTTCCTGACCCAGGAGTGCTGCGCCGGCGATCCCGGTCTGATCGGCACGTTGGGGACCTGCGCCACCGGGACCGGGTCCGCGACCGGCAGGCCGGCCGAGTCCGACGAAAAACGCGATACTTCGGGTACCTGACCGAGGGATTCCATACGTCCGAGATTTGATCTTCCGCGAGCCTGAGACTCCAGCACAACCTAGCGGGCCTGCACTCCGGACTCCCGGTGGCACGCCCCCAACACACATTCCGGCACGAAAAAGCCGGCGTCCGATTGGGCGCCGGCTTTACCGAAAGCTGTTTTCGGGTCGAGGCGATCAGGCGGCGGACGCCGACCGGGTCTCGATTTCCTGAACGAAATGTCCGGGGCCCACTTGGCGATAGACCCGCTCCGGAGGCTCGTAGCCCGCCGGCTTCAGCGGGCTCGGAATCTCATCGGTCATCAGCCGCAACTCGGTCTTCCGCTTGGCCGGGTCGGCGATCGGCACCGCCGACATCAGCTTCCGCGTGTAGGAGTGCTGCGGATTCTCGAAGATCGCGGCGCGCGGGCCGATCTCGACGATCTCTCCCAGATACATCACCGCGATCCGATGGCTGACCCGTTCGACCACCGCCATGTCGTGGCTGATGAACAAATACGCCAGGCCCAGGTCTTCCTGAAGTTCCATCATCAGATTCAGCACCTGCGCCTGAATCGACACATCCAGCGCCGACACCGCCTCGTCCGCGATGATCAGTTTCGGGTTCAGCCCCAGCGCCCGGGCGATACACAGCCGCTGACGCTGGCCGCCCGAGAACTCGTGCGGATAGCGTCCGGCGTACTCGGCGTCCAAACCGACCCGCCGCAACAGTTCGATCACCCGATCATCCGCGTCCTTGCCGGAGGCGAGCCCATGAACCACCATCGGCTCGGCGATCGCGGCACCCGCCGTCATCCGGGGATTGAGCGACGCAAACGGGTCCTGGAAGATCATCTGCATGTCACGCCGCAGCGGACGCATCTGCTGTGAGCTGAGCCCGTCCATCTCCTTGCCTTCGAACTTGACCGACCCCCGGGTGGGCTCGACCAGACGGATGATGCTGCGTCCGGTGGTCGACTTGCCGCATCCGGATTCGCCCACCAGCGCCAGGGTCTCGCCCGGCAGCAGGCTGAACGAGACGTTCTCGACCGCATGGACCCGCGCGGTGATCCGGCCGAACAATCCGCTCGGGATGTCGAAACGGGTGGTCAGGCCCTTCACCTCCAGGATCGGGCTCTGATCGTGCTTGATGGTGTCCTTCATCTCGATCAGCTCGCGCCGGTTCTCCTCATCGCCCTCTTCGACGATGTCGCCTTCCGCCCGGCTGATGTCCACATTGGCGAACTTGGCCGGCTGGGCGAACCCGTGCATGGACCCAAGCCGCGGCACCGCATCCAGCAGGGCCTTGGTATAGGGGTGCTGCGGACGATGGAAAATGTCGTCGACCGAGCCCTCTTCGACCTTCTTGCCCTTCCACATCACCACGACCCGGTCGGCGACTTCCGCCACCACGCCCATGTCGTGGGTGATGAACATGACCGACATCCCGATCTCCTGCTGGAGCATCTTGATGAGGTCGAGGATCTGGGCCTGGATGGTCACGTCGAGCGCGGTGGTCGGCTCGTCGGCGATCAGCAGGCTGGGCCGGCACGACAGGGCCATCGCGATCATCACGCGCTGGCGCATGCCGCCCGAAAGCTGGTGAGGATAGCGGGTCAGCTGCTTCTCCGGCTCCGGCATCCGGACCAGCTTCAGCATCTCCAGCGCCTGCTGCAGCGCCTCGTCCTCGGTCTTGCCCTGGTGCAGCATGATCGCCTCGGCGATCTGGAAGCCGACCGTGAACACCGGGTTCAGCGAGGTCATCGGCTCCTGGAAGATCATCGAGATGTCGTTGCCGCGAATGTCGCGCATTTCCGAGATCGGCGCCTTCACCAGATCCACCACCGAATTGTCCGGTTTGCGGAACAGCATCTCGCCTTTGGGGATGACGCCGCCGGCATTGTCGGTCAGCCGCATGATCGACATGGCGGTGACGGATTTTCCGGACCCGGACTCGCCCACGACGGCCACCGTCTCGCCCTTGTTGATGTGCCAGGAGACACCGTCAACCGCCCGCACCGTCCGCTCCTCGAGCGGAAAGTGGACGTGGAGATCGTTGACCTCGATCAGGCGGTTTTCATCCATGTTTCACTCCCGAAAAATGCTGCCAAATCCTGTGTGCCGCGCTTCTGTGGGCGCGTGCCGGAACAGACTACCCCAGAGCTCCGGGGAATGCAGGTGTTTTTGGAAGGATTTTCGTTTGTTGCGAAGCGGTTCCGAGGTCCGGGCTTTACAAAGACCGGCCGCTCGACCCAACGTGGCACCGGAAGTTGATAAACCAGCGGAGCCGGACCGCCGATGATGACCGAACCCACCCTGATCTACGGCGCCAAACGCGGTGCGCTCGACGCCCTCGGCATTCCGCTGATCGTGCTCCTGGGGGGCATGACCGGATACGGCGCGCTGGCCCATGACAGCGGGTTCGGGCTCGGACTCGCCACCGTCGCCACGGTCCTGGTCTGGGGCCTGCCGGGCCAGATCGCCATGCTGGAACTGGAGAATGCCGGCGCCGATCTGCTGGCGATCGCCATCGCGGTGGGGATGGCCAACATGCGGTTCTTTCCCATGTCCGTCGCCCTGCTTCCGACCTTCGGACGGCATGCGGGCGGAGCGTTCGGACGGCTGTTCCAGTCGCAGATCATGTCGGCCAGCTCCTGGGCCTTCATCATGCGGCCCACGGCCCCCGTCGAGGCGCGGGCGCGGGTCGGCTACCATGTGGCGTTCGCCGCGATCTGCCTGACATTGGCCGTGATCGGGACCTCGGCCGGGTATTTCGGCGCCGCCTCCCTGCCCCGGCCGCTGGCGCTGTCCCTGCTGTTCGTCAACGCGTGTTTTCTGCTGCTGCTTCTGGTGGATATCCGGCAGCGCGGGGCGCTGGTCGCGATCGTCACCGGCATTGCGGTCGGCCTGCCGGCGAACCTCTACCTGCCGGATTTCGGGCTGATCGTCACCGGCGTGATCGGCGGGACCATCGGGTTCCTGGCCTGGAAACCCGACCGGAAAGATCCGGGCGCATGAGCGGTCTCGAGCCGCACGGCCCGGAACTCGCCGTGCTCGCGGCCGTGCTGGCCAGCTTCGGATGGCGCGCTCTCGGCGTGGTGTTCGCCAATCGGATCGATCCGGACGGACCGGTGTTCCGCTGGTTCACCTGCTGTTCCTACGCGATCCTGGCGGGACTTCTGACCCGGCTCCTGGTGCTGCCGATCGGCGATCTGTCGGAGGTCGGGCTGTCGATCCGGCTGGGCGCGGCGGCCCTGGGCGTCGCCGCCTTCTTCGCCAGCGGCCGCAATCTGCTGATCGGCGTTCTGGTCGCGACCGGCGCCTTCGCGGCGGCGGTGGCGTGGCTGTGAGCCCCGCCACCGAAACCGAACCGCGGTCCCGAGCCAGGCCCGCTCACGCATTCCCGCTGAGATAGTCCAGCGCCGTCTGGACGCCGCCGGTCTCGATCGGGACCCCGGCCATCCGCAGCCCCATCTCGACGCCGGACAGGGTGCCGCACAGCATCAGATCGTTGAAATCGCCCAGATGGCCGATCCGGAACATCCTGCCCTTGACCTTGCCGAGCCCGGCGCCCAGCGACATGTCGAACTTCTCCAGGATCACCGCGCGGACCGCATCCGCATCGTGGCCCTCCGGCAGCATCACGCCGGTCAGCACCGGGGAATACTCGCGGGCGTCTTCGCATTGGATATCGAGACCCCAATGGCGCACCGCCCGGCGGGTCGCCTCGGCATGCCGCTCGTGCCGGGCGAAGACGTTCTCCAGCCCCTCGTCCATCAGCATGTCGCAGGCCTCGATCAGCCCGTAGAGCAGGTTGGTGGCCGGGGTATAGGGGAAGTTGCCGCCGGGATTCTGCGCGAGCTGGCCGGACCAGTCCCAGTAGGAGCGGGTCATCTTGGCGGATTTCGACGCCGCCACCGCCTTCTCGCTGACCGCGTTGAAGCTGATCCCCGGCGGCAGCATCAGGCCCTTCTGGCTGCCGGAGATGGTGACGTCCACGCCCCATTCGTCGTGCCGGTAATCGGCCGAGGCCAGACCCGAAATGGTGTCGACCAGGAACAGGGCCGGATGACCGGTGGCGTCGATCGCCTTGCGGACCTCCCCGATCCGGGAGATGGCGCCGGTCGAGGTCTCGTTGTGCACCACGCAGACCGCCTTGATCGCATGGGCCTTGTCCTTGGACAGGTGCTCCTCGATCACTTCCGGCGGCACGCCCCTGCGCCAGTCGCCGGGGATCAGCTCCGGCTCCAGACCGATCCGCCTGGCCAGCTCGACCCACAGGGTGGCGAACTGCCCGGTCTCGACCATCAGCACCTTGTCGCCGGGCGACAGGGTGTTGACCAGGGCCGCTTCCCAGGCGCCGGTGCCGGAGCTGGGGAAGATGATGACCGGCTGTTCGGTCTTGAAGACCGGCTTGATCTTGGCCAGCGCCTCCTTGGCGAGCGCCTGGAATTCGGGGCCGCGATGATCGATGGTCGGCCGCTCGATCGCGCGCAGGATGCGACCCGGCACATTGGAGGGTCCGGGAATCTGCAAGAAATGGGGTCCGGCGCGATGTCCGCTCATGGTGTTTCCTACCTTTTCATCGTCGGAGGCGCTTGGTGATTCACTGGCCTCGGTTGTCTTTGTGATAGCTATCGAAGTCCGATACCATAGGTCTGGTGTTTTAGGCTGCGGCGTTTCGGTGCTTCTCGCGTCCCGGTCGACCGCCTCTTGAGACGCAGATGCCGGAAGAGGAGGTCCGACCGATGAGCCAGATCACAAGTTCCCGCCGTGCCGTGCTGGCCGGACTCGCCGGCACTGCCGCGCTCAGTGCCCTGCCGCGATTGGCGCAGGCAGCGGCCCCGACGTTCCAGCTCGACGTGAAGACCCGGGAGATCGAGGTCAACGGCAAGCTCGCCAAACGACTGGCGGTGTTCGGACCCGACGGACCCGAGGGTCTGCGGCTGAAGCGCGGCGACTACTTCAAGGCGCGGGTCGTGAACCATCTCGAATCCACGACCCTGATCCATTGGCACGGACTGCTCCTGCCGCCATCCCAGGACGGTGTCCCCGGCATCTCTGCGCCCGCCATCCAACCGGGCGGCTATGCCGACTACAATTTCCCGCTGATCCAGGACGGAACCTACTGGATGCATTCCCATGTCGGCCTTCAGGAGCAATTGGGGCTGGCGATGCCGCTGATCCTGGAAGATCCGAACGACCCGCTGGGCGACCTGCAGGAGGTCGTGATGTTCCTGGAGGACTTCACCTTCCAGGATCCGGAGGAGATTCTGAGGGCGCTTGAGGGCGGCGGCGAAGCCGCCACCGGCGGCGGGACACCGGCGGACGGCATGAAAATGGCCGCCGGTTCCGGCATGTCGGGGATGGGCGCCATGGCCGATCTCAACGATGTGGAATTCGACGCCTATCTGGCCAACTCCCGCACCCTGCGCGATCCGGAGATTGTCGCGGTCGAGCGTGGCGGTCGCGTGCGGGTGCGCATCATCAACGGATCCGCCTCGACCAATTTCTTCATCTCGGCAGGCGGACTCTCTGCCCGCCTGATCGCGGTCGACGGCGAGCCGGTCGAGCCGATTGACGATATGCTGTTTCCTGTCGCCATCGCCCAGAGGATCGACCTGTTGGTCGATGTGCCGGCCGGAACCTCCGTGCCGGTCCTGGCCCATCGCGAGGGTGACACCGCCCAGACCGGACTGATCCTGGCGGCGCCGGGCGCCGCTGTCGCGAAACTTCCGGACCGGGGCGCGAAAAAATCCGGGGCCATGGGCGCGGAGCTGGAATCCCGCCTGCGGTCCACCGTGCCGTTGCCGGTGAGACCGGTCGATACCGAGCTGCTCTCGGCGCTGACCGGAGACATGGCGGCCTATGTCTGGGAGATGCATGGCGGCGTCTATCCGGACAACGAACCGCTGGTCGTGACCACCGGAGAGCGCACCGCCGTGCGCATCCGCAACGAGACCGGGATGGCGCATCCGATGCACCTGCACGGCCACGTCTTCCAGGTGGTCGAGATCGACGGCAAGCCCCTGGCCGGCGCGGTCCGCGACACGGTTCTGCTGCCGCCGAACGCGGAAATGGTCATCGTCTTCGACGCCAACAATCCCGGAAACTGGGCCTACCACTGCCACAACCTTTATCACATGGAGGCCGGCATGTTCTCCTACGTCACCTACGTGCCGGCCACCTGACCGGCGGTCTCCGGGCGCCCCGCGCGGTGCCGGGATCATGACAGACTCCGGGCGAGCACGACCGCCACATGTTCGGCGGTGCGGCCGGAACCGTCATGGATCTGATGGCGGCAGGAGGTGCCGTCGGCGACCAGCAGGGTGTCCGGATCGGCGGCGCGGACCGCCGGCAGCAGGCTGAGTTCGGCCATCTTCATTGAGATCTCGTGGTGCTCGGCCTCGTAGCCGAAGGCCCCGGCCATGCCGCAGCAGCTCGACTCGATGACGGAAACGTCGAGCTTCGGGATCAGTCCCAGGGCCGCCGTGACATCGCCCATCTTGGCGAAGGCCTTCTGGTGACAGTGGCCGTGAATCAGCGCCTTGTCGGCGATCGGTTTCAGCTTGAGCTTGGTCAGCCGTCCGGCCTGTGCCTCCCGGGCCAGGAAACTCTCGAACAGCATGGCCTGGGCCGGGATCGCGCCTGCCTCCTCGGGCAGCAGCGACGGCAGCTCGTCGATCAGGGTGAACAGACAGGACGGCTCCAGCCCGACGATCGGCACCCCGCGCTCCGCGAACGGGCGCACCGCCTCGATGACCCGCCGCATCTCGGCCTTGGCCTCCTCGATCAGCCCGGAGGCCAGATAGGTCCGCCCGCAGCACAGATGCCGGCCCCGGTTGGTCTCCGGGCCCAGAACGTGCACGCCGTACCCGGCGGCGGTCAGCACCCGCAGGGCCGCCCGCAGATTCTCCGGCTCGAAATAGCTGTTGAAGGTGTCGGCGAACAGCACCACCTCGCGCCCTTCGGCAGGCTCCGGAAGAGGGACTTCGGAGGCGCGGAACGGCTCCGCGGCCCAATGGGGCAGGGTGCGGCCGCGCGCGAAGCCCAGCAGTTTCTCCGACAGCCAGGCCGCGCCCGGGATCACGTCGCGCAGATTGGCGAGAAAGTGGAACCGTCCCGCCACCTCGGCATAGCGCGGCATATGGGCGACCAGTTTGTCCTTCAGAGACAGGCCGTGGCGGGCGACGTACTGGCCCAGCACCTCGGTCTTCATCTTCGCCATGTCGACGCCGGTCGGGCATTCCCGCTTGCAGCCCTTGCAGCCGACGCAGAGATCCAGCGTGGCCTTCATCTCCGGACCGGTCAGCGCCTCGGGGCCGAGCTGTCCGGACAGGGCCAGCCGCAGGGTGTTGGCCCGGCCGCGCACCAGATGCTGCTCGTCGCCGGTGGCCCGGAAGCTGGGGCACATGACGCCGGGATCCCGCTTGCGGCAGGCACCGTTGTTGTTGCACATCTCGACCGCACCGGAGAGTCCGCCCCAGGCGCTCCAGTCGAACTGGGTCTCCGGGTTCACCGGCGCGTAACCCGGCTTGAACCGGAACAGCGACCGGTCGTCCATCTTCGGCGGATCGACGATCCGGCCCGGGTTCATCAGACCCTTGGGATCGAACGCCTTCTTGATCTCGGAGAACGCGTCGACCACCCGGTCGCCGAACATCTGACGGTGGAATTCGGAGCGCACGATGCCGTCGCCATGCTCGCCGGAATGGGAGCCCTTGTACTCCCGGACCATCGCGAAGGCTTCCTCCGCGATCTCCCGCATCTTTTTGACATCGCTGCCTTTTTTCATGTTGAGGACCGGCCTGACATGCAGACAGCCGACGCTCGCATGGGCGTACCAGGTGCCGTGGGTGCCGTGTTTCTCGAACACCTCGGTCAGCCGGTCGGTATAGTCCGCCAGATCCTCCAGCGGCACCGCGCAATCCTCGATGAAGGAGACCGGTTTGGCCTGCTCCTTCATCGACATCATGATGTTGAGGCCGGATTGCCGCACCTCAGTGATCCGCGCCTGAAAGGCCGGGTCCTCGGCCCGCACCACCGCGTCGGGAAAGCCCAGATCCGCCATCATGGTCTCGAGATCGTTCAGCCGGGCCAGCAGCGGCGCGCGCTCCTCGCCGGCGAACTCGACCAGCAGCAGCGCCTGCGGCTCGCCCTTCACGAACTGCTCGACGATCGGCCGGAACATCGGGATCTCGCGGGCCAGATCCATCATCGTCCGGTCGATCAGTTCGACTCCGTAAGGATCCAGCGTGACCAGATGCTTGGTGTTGGCCATGGCGTCCCGGAAGGTCGGGAAATGGCAGACGCCGACCACCCTCTGCCTGGGGATCGCGTGGGTCTTGAGCGTGATCCGGCGCGACAGGGCCAGCGTGCCCTCGGAGCCGACCAGCAGAGAGGCCATGTTGTGGCCGGCCGGGTCGATGGTGTTCAGATTGTAGCCGCCGACCCGCCGCATCAGCTTCGGGATCCTGGTATCGATCTCCGACGCTTCCCGCTCGGCGATGGTCCGGACCGTCTGAACCAGGTCCCGGTAGCGGCTGTTCTGGGTCAGTCCGCTCAGATTGCCGGGCACATGGTCGAAGCGGGCCTCGGTCCCGTCCATCAGGATCGCGTCGATCGCCCGGACGTTGTCGACCATGATGCCGTAATGGATCGACCGGCCGCCGCAGGAATTGTTGGCGGTCATGCCGCCCAGGGTGGCGCGGGACGCGGTCGAGACATCGACCGGAAACAGCCGGCCCTTGGATTTCAGCCAGCCGTTCAGATGATCCAGCACCAGGCCGGGCTGGACCGTGACCTCGTTCGTTTCGGCGTCGTAATCGGTGATCGCGTTCAGATGCCTGGTGCAGTCCAGCACCAGGGCGGTGTTGACGGTCTGGCCGCATTGCGAGGTGCCGCCGCCCCGCGGCAGCACCGGGATGCCCTCGTCCTCGGCGATCTGGACGGCGACCCGCAGGTCCTGCTCGGTCCGGGGCACCACCACGCCGATCGGCTCCACCTGATAGATCGAGGCGTCGGTGGCATAGCGGCCCCGGGTGAAGGCGTCGAAGCGCACCTCGCCCTCGATCTCCCGCGCCAGTCTGGCGGCGAGGCCCGAGTCTCCGATCCGTGATGCCGCGCTGGTGGCCATTGGCGATCTCCCTGTCTGACCCCTACACTATCGCCGAGCGGACAGGAACGATACCGGATGAGCGGACAACACATGTCGACGAGCGGCCAAAACGACGCGACGGACGGCACTGACCAGACGGTCGATCCGGTCAGCGGCCACAAGGAGACCGACACCCCGGTGATCGGTCACGCCGCCAGTTTCGCGCCGGGGGCCAGCGTGCCCTGGCACCGGCACGGGCGCGGACAGCTGGCGCTGACCCTGTCGCGGGTGATGCGGGTGGAGACCCCGAACCGGGTCTGGCTGGTCCCCAGGGGCTCGGTCCTGTGGCTGCCGGCCGGCACGCCGCACCGCTCGCTCGCCCCCGAACAGCGGCTGATGCGCAGCCTCTACATCCGCGAGGACGCGCCGATGCCGCTGCCGGGCACGCCCACGGCGGTGGAACAGGGCACCCCGCTGGCCGACATGGTGACCTGGCTGGCCGAGACCTACGACACCGACCGGCTGGACAGGGCCTGGTCGACGGTGGCCGATGCCGCCCTGGCGCTGGTCCGGCCGGGACCGGGGGTCAGCGTGCGGATGCCGCACCCGACCGACCCGGCGGTGGCGGCCCTGGCCGATGCGATCCTGGCGGACCCGGCCGACCCCCGCGATCTGGAGGAATGGGGCGACCAGCTCGGCGTCAGCCCGCGCACCCTGCGCCGCCGGGTGCAGGCCGAGACCGGGATGAGCTACCGGGACTGGCGGCGCTATCTGTCGCTGGCGGTGGCGGCGGAAAAACTGATGGCGGGGGAGGCGGTGACCGAGGTCGCCTACACCATCGGGTTTTCCAGCGCCTCCGCCTTCATCGCCAGCTTCCGGGCGGCGTTCCAGGTGACGCCGGGCCAGCTCCGGCGGATGGGAGACGGCTGAGCGGCCTCAGAACCGCAGCTCCCGTGCGGCGGCCAGCAGCGCCTCGATGTCCAGAACCGTTTCCAGATGATCGGCCAGCGCATCAAGCGTCCGCTCCACCACGATCTCGAAACCGGGCCCAGACTCACCCGGTGCCGCCCCCAGATCCTCGAGATAGGCCCGCCGGAACGGGTCGGAGGCGAACAGGCCGTGCAGGTAACACCCGGCGACCCGCCCGTCCGGAGAGACCGCCCCGTCCGGCCCGCTGCCGTCCAATGTCACCAGGGGCCGGGCGGTGTCGGGACCGGTGGTGCGGCCGATATGGATCTCGTAGCCGGTGACCGGGTGCCCGTCGGCCGAGATGCCGCTGCTCGCGGTCAGGGTCTTGTCCGGCGTCAGGTCCGTTTCGATATCGAGATGACCCAGCCCCGCCGCTTCGCCGGCCGGGCCCTCGATGCCCTCGGGGTCGCGCACCACCCGGCCCAGCATCTGATAGCCGCCGCACAGCCCCAACACCCGTCCGCCGCGCCGGACATGGGCGGCGATGTCGATGTCCCAGCCCTGCGCCCGCAGGAACCGCAGATCGCCGATGGTGGATTTAGAGCCGGGCAGCAGCACCAGATCCGCCACCGGGATCGGCCGACCCGGCTGCACGATCCGCAGATCGACAGACGGCTCGTGGCGCAGCGGGTCCAGGTCGTCGAAATTGGCGATCCGGGAGAGCCGGGGCACCGCGATCACCACCGAGGCCTCGGCATCCGCCGCCTCCGGCGCACGGTCCAGCGCCACCGCGTCCTCCGGCGGCAGTCTTCCGGCCTCGGCGAACCAGGGCACCACCCCGAAGCTGGCCCAGCCGGTGCGCGCAATGATCTCCCGCAAGCCGTCGTCGAACAGCGAGACGTCGCCGCGGAACCGGTTGATCAGAAAACCCGCCACCCGTGTCCGATCTCTGTCCGGCAAGACCGCGTGGGTCCCGACCACCGCCGCGATCACCCCGCCCCGGTCGATATCGCCGATCAGCACCACCGGACAGCCTGTGGCCTCGGCGAATCCCATATTGGCGATGTCGCCGGCCCGCAGATTGATCTCGGCCGGACTGCCCGCGCCCTCGATCAGCAGCAGATCCGCATCCTGCGACAGACGCGCGGCACTTTCCAGCACCGCCGCCAGCAGTTTCGGCTTCAGCGCCTGATATTCCCGCGCCCGGGCGTGGCCGACCCGCCTGCCGTGGACCACCACCTGGGCGCCGATATCGGTCTCCGGCTTCAGCAGCACCGGGTTCAGATCCACCACCGGATCGATCCCGGCGGCCCGCGCCTGCAGCGCCTGGGCCCGGCCGATCTCCCCGCCGTCGACGGTGACGGCGGCATTGTTCGACATGTTCTGCGGCTTAAAGGGCCGCACCTTCAGGCCGCGCCGGGCGAAAAGGCGGCACAGGCCGGCCACGATCAGGGACTTGCCGACATCCGAGCCGGTGCCCTGGAACATGAGCGCCCGCGCCGCCATCGGGGCTAAAGCCCGTGATAGGTTTTGAACCAGTCGACGAAACGCGGAATCCCCACCTCGATCGGGGTGCTCGGCCGGTAGCCCAGATCCCGGATGCTGGAGTCGATATCGGAATAGGTTTCCAGTACGTCGCCCGGCTGCATCGGCTTCATGTCGAGCTTGGCCGGCACCCCGCAGGCCGCCTCGATCACCCGGATGTAGTCGAGCAGCGCGACCGGCCTGTTGTTGCCCAGATTGTAGAGCGCGTTCGGCGCCGCCCCGTCACTCCCGACCGCCGGATGGTCGAGCGCGCGGATTACCCCGTCGGCGATGTCGTCGATATAGGTGAAGTCGCGGCGCATCTGGCCGTGGTTGAACACCTGGATCGGCTCGCCCCGCAGAATCCGCTCGGTGAACAGCCAGGGCGACATGTCCGGCCGTCCCCAGGGTCCGTAGACCGTAAAGAAGCGGAGCCCCGTGCTCGGAATCCCGAACAGCGACGCGTAGCTGTAGCTCATCAGCTCATTGGATTTCTTGGTCGCCCCGTAGAACGACATGGGCCGGTCCGTCTTGTCCTCGACCGAGAATGGGATGTGGGTGTTGGCGCCGTAGACCGAGGAGGAGGAGGCATAGACGAAATGCCTGAAGCTGCCGCTTTCCATGCGGCCGCGCGCGAACTCCATCATCACCAGATGGCCGAGGATATTGGCCTGGACATAGGCATAGGGGTCCTGGATCGAATAGCGCACACCGGCCTGGGCGCCCAGATGCACGATCCGGTCGATCTCGGGATGGGCCTTGTCCAGCGCCGCCATCGCGTCGCGATCCGAGAAATCCAGGTGATGGAAGGAGAACCCGTTCCGGCCCCGCAACAGCTCCAGCCGGGCGTCCTTCAGCGCCGGATCGTAATAGCTGTTGAGCGAGTCGAGTCCGATCACCCGCTCGCCACGGTCCAGCAGCCGCTGGGCCACATGCAGGCCGATGAATCCGGCCGCCCCCGTCAACAGGATGGTCATCCGATCCCCTCACATCCGGCGGAAAGCCGAGCTGGCCGTTTCCCGTGAAACATATGGGGTGCGTAGCGCGCAGGGCGAGGATTGTCGAGATATGCGCTGGATCAAAAGGTGCGCCGATACGATTCAGGGACTCTGGCTCCGAAAACGGCAAAGATGCGCCTCGTTCTGCCCCGTCACCATGCCCATTCCCACATATGACGCCGCAGGCCCTTGAACCCTCCCCGGGCAGGTATGCGACACTCGGCTGGTCTTTGCGGGTGCGTGCCGGTCCAAACGGGGCGGATTGCAGAATAGGTCAATGTAACTTACCTTTATCGAAACGATTAATGCCTATCTCAATAAAGGCAGGGTTTCGGGCGCGACGTTCGAACCGGACTGGGAGACGGATCATGGCTGGAGATACGGCGAAAGCTGCCACCGCATTGGCGCAGGTCGATCTCGACGACAAGTACACGCTGGACGACGGGCGGATCTTTCTGACCGGGGTTCAGGCGCTGGTGCGGCTGCCGCTGATGCAGAAGCGGCGCGACGCGGCGGCGGGCAAGAACACGTCGGGCTTCATCTCCGGCTATCGCGGCTCCCCGCTCGGCGGCTACGATCAGCAGATCTGGCGCGCCAAGAAGCACATGAAATCCCACGACATTCACTTCCAGCCCGGGGTGAACGAGGAACTGGCGGCGACCGCCTGCTGGGGCAGCCAGCAGACCAATCTCTATCCCGGCGCCAAGTTCGACGGCACGTTTGCGATCTGGTACGGCAAGGGTCCGGGCGTCGACCGCTCGGGCGACGTGTTCAAGCACGCGACCTTCGCGGGCACCGCGCCCTGGGGCGGCGTGCTGGCCATGGCCGGCGACGACCACGTCTCGAAATCCTCGACCCTGCCGCATCAGAGCGAATTCGCCTTCCTGGACGCCTCGGTGCCAGTGCTCAACCCGGCCGGGGTGCAGGACACCCTGGATTTCGGCCTGTTCGGGATCGCGCTCAGCCGCTTCGCCGGGGTCTGGGTGGGCTTCAAGACCACCGCCGAGATCATGGACAGCACCGCCAGCGTGGACGCCCATCCCGACGCGCTGGAAATCACAATCCCCACCGATTTCGAGATGCCCGAGGGCGGGCTCAACATCCGCTGGCCGGACCCCTGGCTGGAGCAGGAAGAGCGGCTGCACACCTACAAATACCCCGCCGTCCACGCCTTCGTGCGGGCCAATGCCATCGACAATGTGGTGATCGACAGCACGGCGCCGAAGCTGACCATCGTGACCACCGGCAAGTCCTATCTGGACGTGCGCCAGGCGCTGGACGATCTGGGCATCGACGACGCCCTGGCCGAGGAGATCGGCTTGCGGGTCTACAAGGTCGGCATGCCCTGGCCGCTGGAGCCGACCAAGGCGCGGGCCGCCTGCGCGGGGTCCGAGCGGGTTCTGGTGGTCGAGGAGAAGCGCGCCCTGATCGAGTGGCAGCTCAAGGAGCAGCTCTATGCCCTGCCCGAGGGACAGCGCCCGAAGATCGAGGGCAAGACCGATCTGGCGGGCAAGCCGCTGTTCAAGGTGCAGGCCGAGCTGCTGGCGACCGATGTGGCGCTGGCAATCGCCGACCGGATTCTGGAGTTCGCCGATGTGGAGCGGATCAAGGCCCGGCGCGCGCTGATCCGGCAGCGGGTCGCGGCCTCGGTCGCCAAACCGTCGAGCTTCGCCCGCACGCCGTATTTCTGTTCGGGCTGCCCGCACAACACCTCGACCCGGGTGCCGGAGGGTTCCCGGGCCGCCGCCGGGATCGGCTGCCATTTCATGGCCAACTGGATGCCGGAGCGCAACACCTCGACCTTCACCCAGATGGGCGGCGAGGGGGCGAACTGGGTCGGCCAGGCGCCGTTCACCGAGACCAAGCACATCTTCGCCAATCTGGGCGACGGGACCTACAATCACTCGGGTATTCTGGCGATCCGGCAGGCGGTGGCGGCCAACACCACCATGACCTACAAGATCCTGTTCAATGACGCGGTCGCCATGACCGGCGGACAGCCCTCGGACAACGGTCTGACCCCCTGGGTGATCGCCCAGCAGGTGGCGGCGGAGGGTGTGAACCGGGTCGAGGTGGTGACCGACGATCCGGACAAGTACCCGCTGGGCACCGCCTGGCCGGCCAATTCCGCCATCCACCATCGGGACGATCTGGACCAGGTGCAGCGGGATCTGCGCGAGAGCGGGGGCGTGACCGTCCTGCTCTACGACCAGACCTGTGCGGCGGAGAAGCGGCGGCGGCGGAAGCGCGGCACCATGGAGGATCCGAACAAGCGGATCTTCATCAACGAGCGGGTCTGCGAGGGCTGCGGCGACTGCGGCGAGAAATCCAACTGCGTCTCGATCTTGCCGGTGGAGACCGAGTTCGGCCGTAAGCGCCAGATCGACCAGTCGAGCTGCAACAAGGACTATTCCTGCGTGAAGGGCTTCTGCCCCAGCTTCGTCAACGTGATCGGCGGCAAGGTCCGCAAGGCCAAGGCCGAGGCCCCCGCCAAGGCGGAGCGCGCCAAGCCGGATCTGTTCGAGGCACTGCCGGACCCGAAGCTGCCGTCGCTGGACGAGCCCTACGGGATTCTGGTGACCGGGATCGGCGGCACCGGTGTGGTGACCATCGGCGCCCTGCTCGGGATGGCGGCCCATCTGGAGGGCAAGGGCACCAGCATCCTGGACATGACCGGCCTGGCCCAGAAGGGCGGCTCGGTGATGAGCCATGTGAAGATCGCCAAGGCGCCGGAGAATCTGCACGCGGTGCGGATCGCCACCGGCTCGGCCGATCTGATGCTGGCCTGCGACATCGCCACGGCGGTGTCCAAGGACGGGCTGTCGCTGATCAGCCAGGGCAAGACCAGTGCGGTGGTGAACACCCAGCAGACCATGACCGGCCGCTTCACCCAGAACGCCGACGAGGTGTTTCCGGGCGAGGACATGAAGCAGCTGCTGCGCCAGCAGACCGGCGAGAACTCGACCATGTTCCTGGACGCCAACCGGCTGGCGACCCGCCTGCTGGGGGATTCTATCGCCTCCAACCTGTTCATGCTGGGCTATGCCTGGCAGATGGGCCTGGTGCCGCTCAGCCGCGAGGCGATCGAACGGGCGATCGAGCTGAACGGGGTGGCGATCGACTTCAACAAGCAGGCCTTCCTCTGGGGCCGCCGCGCCGCCCACGATCTGCCGGCGGTCGAGCGGATCGTCGAGCCGAAGACGGAGGCCGAACCCGCCAAGACCATCGCCGTCACCCTGGACGAGATCGTCGCCAAGCGGGTGGCGGAGCTGACCGCCTATCAGGACGCGGCCTATGCCGACCGGTACAGGCAGCGGGTCGCGCGGATCGCGGCGGCGGAACAGAAGGCGATGCCGGGCAGCGAGGCGCTGGCCGTCGCGGCCGCCCGTTATCTGCACAAGCTGATGGCGATCAAGGACGAGTACGAGGTGGCGCGGCTCTACACCGACGGCGGCTTCCTCGAACACCTGAACCGCAGCTTCGAGGGCAATTTCAGGCTCGAGTTCAACATGGCCCCGCCGCTGATCGCGCCGCGCGACCCGCAGACCGGCCATCTGAAGAAGCTGGTCTTCGGGCCGTGGATGCTGAAGGCGCTGGGGCTGGTGGCGCGGATGAAGGGCCTGCGCGGCGGGCGCTTCGACCTGTTCGGGCGGACCGACGAGCGCAGGATGGAGCGCCGGATTCTGGCCGAATACGAGGCCCTTCTGGACGAGATCGCGGAGAGCTTGACCGCCGACACCCATGCCACCGCCCTGGAGCTGGCCAGCCTGCCGGAACACATCCGCGGCTACGGCCATGTCCGGGAAAAGCACATCACGACGGTCAAGGCGCAGGAGGCCAATCTGCTGGCCAGGTTCCGCAACCCGGAGATGGCGAAGACGGCGGCGGAGTAAACCACCGCCGCCTTCGGTCGGGTTCTAGCGCTGGCCGCGCACCACGAGACCGGGAAGTGCCCCGGTCGCCTGGCCTGAGCGGTAGGTGATCTTACCGGACAGGATGGTGGCGTCGTAGCCGGTGGATTTCTGCAGCAGCCGCTTGCCGCCGGCCGGAAGATCGCGCGCCACATAGGGGTCTGAGAAGCCGGTCGCCTCCCAGTCGATCACGTTCAGATCGGCCTTCTTGCCCACCGCCAGCACGCCGCGGTCCGACAGACCCGCCGCCTTGGCGGTGTCGGAGGTCAGCCGCCGGATCACGTCCTCGACCGGGAACCGGCCCTGCTGACGGCCCCAGTAGCTCATCAGCCAGGTCGGGAAGCCCGCATCGGTGATGAAGCCGACATGCGCGCCGCCGTCGCCCAGGCCCATGATCGCGTTCGGGTCGGCCAGCATCGCCTCCGGCACGCTCATGTCGTAGCTTACGTAGTTGACCAGAGGGGTGTAGATGAAGCCGCGCCCCTCGTCCTCCAGCAGCACGTCGTAGGCCACCTCGGGCGCCGTCCGGCCTTCGCGGGCGGCGATGGCGGCCAGAGAATCCGAGCGGGCCGGCTGATAATTCGCCGGGCTGCCGAGCCGGAACATCTTGTCCATCGAGATCCGCTGGATCAGCGGGAAGGTGCTGCCCTTGACCGGGTCCTCGGACAGAATCCGCGCGCGGGTCTCCGGATCGCGCATCGCCGCCACCCGCTCGGGCAGGGGCAGATGGGCGATCGACTTATAGGTATCGGTGCCGGAGAACGGATTCTGGCTGCCCTCCAGGCCGAGCAGAATGCCGATCGGCCGCGGGGCGACCACCGGGCGGATCGACAGGCCGTCCTTGATCGCCTGATCGGCCAGCGCCAGCAGCTCGCGCCAGACCTCGGGGCGGTCATGTCGTTGCGTGAGCGAAAAGACCGCGGTGCGGCCGCTCGCCTCGACCACCCGGCGCAGCATGGCGAACTCGGTCGAGGCGTCCGGCTCGTTCCAGTCGGACACGATCTCGAGGAACCCGGCCCCGGCGTCCTTCATGCCCAGGGCGATGCCGGTCAGCTCCGCCTCCTGGGCGCGCAGGGTGGGGGTGAAATCCCCCGCCAGGGTCTTGTGGCTGATGGTGCGCGAAGTGGAGAACCCGAAGGCGCCGGCCCTGATCGCGTCGCGGGTGATCACCCGCATGGCGGCGATATCGGCCTCGGTGGCGTGCTCGTGCCGGATCGCCCGGTCGCCCATCACGTAGACCCGCAGGGCCGCATGGGGCAGCAGCGCGCAGAGATCCATGTCCCGGCTCCGGCCTTCCAGCGCGCCGAGATAGTCCGGGAAGCTCTCCCATTGCCAGTTCAGGCCCTCGTGCATGACCGGACCGGGGATGTCCTCGACCCCTTCCATCAGCTCGACCAGCTTCTCCCGGTCCGCCGGCTTGCAGGGGGCGAAGCCGACCCCGCAATTGCCCATGACCGAGGTGGTCACCCCATGCCAGGCGGACGGCGCCATATGGCTGTCCCAGGCGGCCTGTCCGTCGTAATGGGTGTGGATGTCGACGAAACCCGGTGTGACGATGCGGCCGCGCGCGTCGATCTCCTCGGCGGCGGTTTCGTCCTTCAGGTCACCGATCGCCACGATCCGGTCGCCCTTCAGCGCCACATCCGCCGCGCGCCCGGCGGCGCCGGTGCCGTCGATGACGGTCCCGCCCCGAATGATCAGATCCGCGTGCAGTCCAGTTCCTTCGGCCATGCCATCCTCCCGATCCGAGATCGTTCCGCCCGGACGGAAGGTCCGGTTCGCCGCCTCGTGTTGAGTGCCAGATAATAACCTAGCTTACGGTTGGGTTGGATGACAATCGACGGAATCGGAACGGCGGTCGTGCCCTGGAAGATCGGCGGACAAGGACCAGGCCCGTCTCCGGTACAGATCAGGGACGTCCGGACCGCACCTTGACGTATCGACGGGCCCGAACCTCAAACCGGTCGATACAACCTGGTGGCACCCAGAGCGCGTCGCTGGTGGTCTCCGCGGTGCGGCAGGTCAGACGGCGGCGGGGACCAGGTCCCCATGCGCATCGTGCCAGCCCTGATGCCAGAGCTGCAAAATCGCGGCATGGTCGTCCGGCGTCGCCGGTCTGATCTCTGGAATCAGTCGATGGAGGTCCGTCGCATGAGCCGGAGGATCGGCTCGAAAGCGTCCGCCAGAACCCTACTCGTCGGGACGCGGCGGCTGCTGCTGCGGGCGGGGGATGCCCACCACGTGGAAGCCCGCATCCACATGCATGATCTCGCCGGTCACCCCGGAGGACAGTTCCGACAGCAGGTACAGCCCGGTCTTGCCGACCTCGTCGAGAGCCACGTTCCGCTTCATCGGCGCGGCGGCTTCGGAATAACGGAAGGTGTAGCGCGCATCTGCGATCGCCGAGCCGGCGAGGGTCCGCATCGGGCCGGCGGAGATCGCGTTCACCCGCACCCCGTCCGGGCCCAGATCGGCCGCCAGATAGCGCACGCTGGCCTCCAGCGCCGCCTTGGCCACGCCCATCACGTTGTAGTTCGGGGTGGTCCGCTCGGCACCCAGATAGGTCAGGGTGATGAAACTCCCGCCGGGCCGCATCATCGGCGCCAGCCGCTGGCACAGGGCGGTGAACGAATAACAGGAGATGTCGACGGTGCGCAGGAAGTTATCGCGGCTGGTATCGGCGTAGCGGCCCTTCAGCTCGGCCTTGTCGGAAAAGGCCACCGCGTGGACCGCGAAATCGATCTCGCCCCAGGCGTCCCGCACGTTCTGTGCGACCGTGTCCAGGGAGGCCTCGTCGCTGACATCGCATTCCCAGACCAGATCCGAGCCGACACCGGCGGCCAGGGGCTCGACCCGGCGCTTGATCGCCTCGTTCTGATAGGTGAATGCCAGCTCTGCGCCGGCGCCCGCCACCGCCGAGGCAATGCCCCACGCGATCGATTTCTCATTGGCCACGCCCATGATCAGGCCTTTTTTTCCGGCCATCAGAGGCGTCTGAGATGCGAAGTCGGGCATTGTTCTTGTACCGATCGGGTTGACCCAATGGACCGGCCCGACAGGGCCGGACGAGAGGCAGGAGCAATGGCGAGGTTAGGGGTCGTGCCGCTGGAAGGCCAGCACCGCGTTGGTTCCGCCAAAGCCGAAACTGTTTGAGATCGCCAGATCGAGTGTCTGATCCATCATCGGTTCCCGCACGATCCGCTGGTTTTCCGCTTCCGGCTCCAGGTTCTCGATATTGATCGAGGGAGCGATGAACCGGTCCCGCATCATCAGCAGCGTGTAGATCGCTTCGTGAACGCCGGCCGCCCCTTGGCTGTGGCCGGTCATCGACTTGGTCGAACTGATGGCCGGACCCATGTTCTGGGTCCGGAAGACCTCGGCGATGGCCTCCAGCTCCTTCATGTCGCCGACCGGGGTCGAGGTGCCGTGGGTGTTCACGTAATCCACCGGCCGGTCCAGGCCCTTGAGGGCGATCTGCATGCAGCGCACCGCCCCCTCGCCCGACGGCGCCACCATATCGGCCCCGTCGGAGGTCGCGCCGTAGCCGACCAGCTCGGCGTAGATCTTGGCCCCGCGCGCCTTGGCGTGCTCGAGCTCCTCCAGCACCACCACACCGCCGCCGCCGGCGATCACGAAACCGTCGCGGGTGGTGTCATACGGTCGGGAGGCCTTTTCGGGGGTATCATTGTAGCGCGAGGACAGCGCGCCCATCGCGTCGAACAGCACCGACAGGGTCCAGTGCAGCTCCTCGCCGCCGCCGGCGAACATCATGTCCTGCTTGCCCAGCTGAATCGCCTCGGCCGCGTTGCCGATGCAATGGGAGCTGGTCGAGCAGGCCGAGCTGATCGAATAGCTGTGGCCCTTGATCTTGAAGGTGGTCGAGAGATTGGCCGAGTTGGTACTGCTCATCACCCGGGGCACCATGTAGGGCCCGACCCGTTTCGGACCCTTTTCACGCGCGATGTCGAACGCCGCCATCATATTGCGGGTCGACGGGCCGCCCGATCCCATGATCAGCCCCGTCATCGGGTTCGATATGTCGCTCTGCTCGAGGCCCGCATCGGCGATCGCCTCTTCCATCGCAATATAGTTATAGGCGGCCCCGTCGCCCATGAAGCGCAGCAGCTTCCGATCGATCCGATCCTCCGGATTGATCTTCAGCGATCCGTGCACATGGCTGCGGAACCCCATTTCCTTGTATTCATCGGCCATTACGATTCCGGAACGGCCGGCCTTCAAAGACTGGGCGACCTCTTCCTTATCGTTTCCAATGCTGGAAACGATGCCGATGCCGGTTACGACGACGCGGCGCACGCTGCCTCCTCAACTCATCGCGGCGGCGGGATTCTGAAACAGCCCGACGCGGATGTCCTTCGCTTCGAATACGGTCTCGCCATCGCAGTCAACCGACCCGTCGGCGATCCCAAGAAACAGTTTGCGGCTGATGATCCGCTTAAGGTCCAGCTTGTACCTCAAGACCTTGGCGCTCGGCAGGACCTGGCCGGAGAACTTCACCTCGCCCACCGACAGGGCACGGCCCGAGCCCGGTCCGCCCAGCCAGCCGAGCGTGAAGCCCAGCAGCTGCCACAAGGCATCCATACCCAGGCATCCGGGCATGACCGGATCGTCCTCGAAATGGCACTGGAAGAACCAAAGGTCCGGCTTGATCTCGAACTCGGCCTTGACCTCGCCCTTCTCGTGGGCGCCGCCCTCCTGGCTGATATGCGTGATGCGATCGAACATCAGCATGGGCGGCAAGGGGAGGCGCGCGTTTCCGGGGCCGAACAGGCGTCCGTGCGCGCACTCGAGAAGCTCTTTATACGAAAAACTTGATTGAGATTTGAAATCCACCGGCACTTCCCTGGACGTCTGATGATCGCACCTGCATGCAGAAGACGATCTGTTTCCCCTAGACCGGCCCAATCCGCAAGGGCCTTTTCATACAGTTTTAGTCGAAGTGTTCGACAGTCTTGCAAAACAAACCATATCGACGCCTGTCATGCAAAGGCGGACGGGCCCGCGAACGGCACGGAACCCTTCCAAAGACCCCGCGAAGAATTGCCCCCAACTGACGCGTTCCGTATATTATCAAAGTATGCGGACGACCGCTCAGCACAGGCTCAAGTCTTTCGGGACAGCCGACACCTCACAATTTGTGGTTTGAAGCCCATGATCCAACCCCTGCCCTCCAATCTTTCCGAGCCGGATCGCACCGACGACCCCACGGGCGGCCACCCGGGCCTGGCGGAGCGGCTGCGGAGCGCCGGTTTGCGGCCAACCCGTCAGCGGGTCGCCCTGGCCCGGCTGCTGTACGGTGCGGCCGACAGACACGTGACGGCGGAGCAGCTGCATACCGAAGCGCAGCAGGCGGGCGTGCAGGTCTCACTGGCCACCGTCTACAACACCCTGCATCAGTTCACCGACCACGACCTTTTGCGCGAGGTGGTGGTCGAGACCAGAAGGTCGTATTTCGACACCAATGTTCACGGGCATCACCATTTCTTCGAGCTGGAAACGGGCAGGCTGATCGACATTCCAGCGAACGACATCAGCATCTCCGGCCTGCCGCAGGCGCCGGAGGGGGCCGAGATCGAACGGGTCGATCTGGTGATCCGGGTGCGGCGTCGAACCGCAGGGGCGGTCGCTGACCCAGCGCCGACGGACGGGTAATTTTCTGTCGCGCCGGTTTTGTTTGGAGCAGTTCTAAGCCGCTTGACCACCCTCATCGGGACTTTCTATAACCTGATCGTCTGAACAGAGGCTTTCGGCGCCCGGATGGCACCACAAGGTGACCCGCCTCCGAAGGCCGAAGCGCGCCGCGACACACCGTTCACTCACCCTGTCGATTGGAGACAAGCATGTCCGAACTCAAGGGCTCAAAGACCGAGGAAAATCTCAAAGAGGCGTTTTCCGGCGAAAGCCAGGCCAACCGCCGCTATCTCTATTTCGCACAGAAGGCCGATATCGAGGGCTATAACGACGTCGCCGCCGTGTTCCGGTCGACCGCCGAAGGCGAGACCGGCCACGCCCACGGCCATCTGGAATTCCTCGAGGAGGTCGGAGATCCGGCGACCGGCGAGCCGATCGGCGAGACCTCGGACAATCTGAAGGCTGCGATCGCCGGCGAGACCCACGAGTACACCGATATGTACCCTGGCATGGCGCGGACCGCCCGTGACGAAGGTTTCGACGAGATCGCCGATTGGTTCGAGACCCTCGCGAAGGCCGAGAAGAGCCATGCCGGCCGCTTCCAGAAAGCCTTCGACTCGCTCGACGCCTGATCAGGCCGATCCTGTGATCCGGGCTCCGGTGGCTTGATCCTGACCGGATCGGCAGCCGGGGCCCGCCGATCTCCAGCTCCTCAAATCGCGGAGACTCCCATGGCGGAAGGCAGCCTCGGGGCGCCGACACGGCACCCGATCCCCTGGCGCGAGCCGAACTTTCACGACGAGACCAAGCTCGACGAGGAGCTCCGCCGTGTGTTCGACATCTGCCACGGCTGCCGCCGCTGCTTCAATCTCTGCGACAGCTTCCCGCGCCTGTTCGACCTGATCGACGACAGCGAAAGCGGCGAGCTCGATACGGTCGAAAGCAAGGATTTCGCGCCGGTGGTCGATGCCTGCACCCTGTGCGATATGTGCTTTCTGACCAAATGCCCGTACGTGCCGCCGCACGAGTTCGACCTGGACTTCCCGCATCTGATGCTGCGCTACCGGTCGATGCAGAACGCCAAGGGCGAGATCCCGGCGGCCGAAAAGCAGATGACCGAGACCGACCGCAACGGCAAACTGGCGCGTCTGGCGCCCGGCCTGTGCAATTGGGTCTCCAAGGAGGACAACGGCGTCACCCGTCCGCTCATGGAACGCACCCTGGGCGTGCATCGGGAGGCCAAGCTGCCGAAGTTCACCGGCAAGTCGCTGGACCAGTTCCGGCAGAGCGACGTGCCGGCGCTCAACAGCGCGGCCCCGGCCCATGGCCGCAAGGCGGTGATCTACGCCACCTGTTTCGCCAATTACAACAATCCGGAAATCGGCCGCGCGGCCCTGCAGGTACTGGCCAAGAACGGGGTCGCGACCGAAGTGGTCTATCCGTCCTGCTGCGGGATGCCCCAGCTCGAACACGGCGATATCGCGCGGGTGGCGAAGACCGCCGCCAAGGTGGCCGCCGAAATGCGTCCGTATGTGGACGCCGGCAAGGCGGTCCTGGCACTGGTGCCGTCCTGCGCGCTGATGCTGAAATTCGAATGGCCGCTGATCCTGCCGGACGACGAGAACGTCAAGGCGTTGTCGGCCGCCACCCGGGACATCGACGAATACCTGATCGACATCGCCAAGACCGAAGGGCTGGCGGAGGGGCTTCAACCGCTGGACGGCGGAGTGTTTCTGCACATCGCCTGTCACTCCCGCGCCCAGAACATCGGCCAGAAATCGACGGAACTGCTGAAGCTGATCCCTGAAATCGACCTCAAGGTGCAGGAACGCTGTTCCGGCCATGGCGGGTCCTGGGGCGTGATGAAGGCGAATTTCGAGACCGCCCTCAAGGTCGGCAAACCGGTGGCCCGTCAGGCCCGCAAGGCCGGGAAAACCTATATCGCCTCTGGCTGTCCGCTGGCGGCCGACCATATCCTTCAGGGGATGGAGCGGATCGAGGGCGAGGCCGCGCTGCCGAGCCAGACCGATCATCCCATCCAGATTTTCGCGAGAGCCTACGGATTCCGAAGTTCGACGCCGTGACCGACCAAAGACAACATGGAGCGCGCCCCGATATGGCGAACCAGATCACCGCAGCCGAGATTATGGACATGGACGCCTACGCCAAGGTCCGCACGGACAAGCGCAAGGCCCTGGTGCAGGTGAAGAAGGACCGTCGGGTGGCCCTGGGCCCCCACGCCACGTTCTATTTCGAGAGCTACGACACCATGTGGCTGCAGATCCACGAGATGCTGTTCATTGAGAAGGGCGGCGCCGCACAGATCCCGGACGAGCTTGAAGCCTACAATCCGCTGATTCCCAACGGCCGGGAGCTGGTCGCCACCCTGATGTTCGAGATCGACAATCCGGTGCTGCGCAAGGAGGTCCTCTCCAAGCTCGGCGGGGTGGAGGAGACCTGTTTCCTGAAGTTCGCAGGCCACGAGGTGGTCGGCACCGCGGAGGAGGACGTCGACCGCACCACCGCCGACGGCAAGGCCTCCTCGGTGCAGTTCATCCATTTCGCCCTGTCCGACGCCCAGGTCGCCGCCTTCAAGACGCCGGGCACCGAGGTGACCCTCGGCATCAAGCATCCGGCCTATGCCAACATGACCATCCTGCAGGAGGCCGCCCGGGCGGCGCTCGCCAAGGATTTCGACTGATCCTCGGCCAAGCGGAGGCACGCGGGCGATGAACCAGCCCTACGTTCACGGCTACGACACGCGGGAATCGCGGCGTCTTCGGGACCAGGCGCAGACGCTCGAGGAACTGCTCCATTCGGATACGCTCTACCCCGAGGGGGCCACCGTTCTGGAAGCCGGGTGCGGCGTCGGCGCGCAGACCCTGCCGCTCGCCCGAAACAATCCCGCGGCGAACATCACATCGATCGACATCTCGGCCGAGTCGGTCCGGGCCGCGAAAACAACCGTGGCGGCCGCCGGACTCCGCAATGTCGAATTCCGGCAGGCGGACATCTTCGATCTCCCGTTTGAGCCTCACAGCTTCGATCACGTCTTTCTGTGCTTCGTTCTCGAACATCTTGCCCGACCGGTGGACGCGCTGATGCGCCTGAAACGCATGGTCAGACCGGGCGGGACGCTGACCGTGATCGAGGGCGATCACGGGTCGACCTACTTTCACCCCGACAGCGCGGCCGCGCATGCGGCCATCAGATGTCAGATCGATCTGCAGGCGACGGCTGGCGGAAACGCCCTGATCGGCCGCCAGCTCTATCCCCTGCTCACAGGCGCCGGGCTCGGCGCGGTGCAGGTCTCGCCCCGGATGGTCTATGTGGATGCGAGCCGGCCGCTTCTGGTCGAGGGGTTCATCCGGAACACCTTCACCGCGATGATCGAAGGCGTCCGTGGCGCCGCCATCGCGTCCGACATGATCGAGCCGGAAAGGTTCGACGCCGGTATCCGCGACCTGAAGAGAACCGCCGAATCCGACGGCGTCTTCTGCTACACGTTTTTCAAAGGAACCGGGGTTCTGCAGCCCGACCTCTAATCGGAGAACTCACTCCAGCGCCTCGTCCGCGCGCACGCCCCAGATGTGGCTGCGGTGGATCCAGCCGTCGAAGCCGGAGATTTCGATCTCGCACCATTCGTCCTGGCACACCTCCAGCTTGCCGATCACGCCCGGCTCCAGCCGGGCCACCGCCGGGGCCCCATCGTCCGGCGCCCGGTGCAGCGTGCGGATCTGGCCCAGCACGATCACGGCGCGGCGGCCGGACAGCATGGACTGATGGACCCAGCCCTCGGTACCGTCCACATCCCGGATCTTGCGCCAGGTATCGAACTCGGAGACCACCTCGACCGGCAGATCCGGACGCTGGAACACCCATTCGATCGGATAGCGGGAGCCGGGTCCGGCGCGGACGTTCACCTGGCTGGACCGCAGCGTCACGTAACGGGGAATCGGCAGACCGGTGACGGTTCCGATGGTCTCGGCCATCACCGGCCCGTCGAAACAGACCGCCGGCAGGCCGACGATCAGGCTCAGGGCAAGGACGAGGCGGCGCATCGAGAAACTCCGGGAAACCAACGCGAGGTCAGCCTCTTTCTAACTGGTTCGGGGCCGGTCGGTCGAGCTATGAAGATACCAGGACGGAGGACGGTAACCCGACCCCCTGGTCACCCCCCTCCCGCGTGCTTATTCTCTGCGCGAATGCGGAACGTCCGGACCGGAGAAGCTGATGCCGAGCAGCAAATGGCAGGGTAAGCCCCTGGGGCACAAACCCAAGGTCGTCGTCACCCGGAAACTGCCCGATCCGGTGGAAACCCGAATGATGGAGCTGTTCGACACGCGCCTGAACCTGGCGGATACCCCGCTCAGCCGCGCGGAGCTGGTCGAGGCGGTTGCGGATGCCGACGTCCTGGTCCCGACCGTGACCGACAAGATCGATGCCGAGCTGATCAAGGGCGCCGGTGAGCGGCTGCGGCTGATCGCGTCCTTCGGAACCGGCGTCGACCATATCGACCTGCCCGCCGCGAAGGCGAAGGGCGTGCTGGTCACCAATACGCCGGGCGTCCTGACCGAAGACACCGCCGACATGACCATGGCGCTGATCCTGGCGGTGCCGCGCCGGATCGTGGAAGGCTCGAAGCTGATCGCGGATGCGACCTGGACCGGCTGGTCGCCGACCGGGATGCTGGGCCACCGGATTCACGGCAAGCGGCTGGGAATCATCGGGATGGGGCGGATCGGAAGCGCGGTCGCCCGCCGGGCCCGCGGGTTCGGCCTGTCGATTCACTATCACAATCGCCGCCGCGCCCATCCGGAGGTGGAGGAGGAGCTGGAGGCGGTCTACTGGGACAATCTGGACCAGATGGTGGCCCGGATGGACATCCTGTCGATCAATTGCCCGCATACCCCGGCGACCTATCACCTGATCAACAAGCGTCGGCTCGATCTGATGCAGCCGCATGCGTATATCGTGAACACCTCGCGCGGCGAGGTCATCCACGAGACCGCCCTGGCCCAGGCGCTGCGGGAGAAACAGATCGCCGGCGCCGGGCTCGACGTGTTCGAACAGGAACCTTATGTCAGCCCGGATCTGCTGGACCTGCCGAACGCCGTCCTGCTGCCCCATATGGGCTCCGCCACCATCGAGGGGCGGCGCGATATGGGCGAGAAGGTCATCGTGAACATCCGGACCTTCGCCGACGGACATACGCCGCCGGACCGGGTGATCGAGACCATGTTTTGAACCCGTCGCCCGCTCCAAAGACCGTTCGAAAATCCCTCACCGACTTTCTGGAGCCGACCGATCCCCCGGTTCTTCAAGAAGTCTTCGCCTACTGGCTGCGGCTGCGCGGCGATCGGCCGATGCCGCGGCTCTCGGAGATCGATCCGGTCGAAATCCCCACCGCACTGAGCCGGCTCTACGTTCTCGACGTGCTTGCCGACGGGGATTTCGTATATCGGCTGGCCGGCGAGGACGTGTCCGACCGCTATGGCGAGTCGCTCAAGGGCAAACGGATCTCCGAGATCTATCCGAAGGGGGATACGGACGCGATCATCTCGCGCTGGCGGATGGTGGCAGCGGACGGCGTCTGTTGCCTCACCAGAACCGTCCACGCAACCGCGCGGAACAGGCGGATCGCCGCCTGCAGGCTGCTGCTTCCCCTCGGAGACGGCGATCGGCGCGCCCAGCACGTGCTGGGGGTCCTCAGCTTCGAGGAGTTGGATCTGTACGACGATCAGTTCGTCGCGCAGGCGGAAACCGTCGAGGTGCGGGTGGCGGATATCCGCCCGAAATGACCGGCTGCAGGATCAGGACGGCTTGCGGACGACATAGGTGCCGTTGAAGCAGGCCGTGTCGAAGGCCGCGGTCTCGAAGAACGCCAACGCCCGTTCGGGGCTTTCGATGATCGGCTCCCCCCGGTCGTTGAGCGAGGTGTTCATGGTCACGGGCGGCGCGCCGCGGTCCCGCATCGCGACCAGCAGATCGTGGAACGCCCCGTCCGCCTCGGTCACGGTCTGGTAGCGCGCGGTCTTATCCACATGGGTGACCGCGGGGATCGCATCGCTGGTCACCGACCCTGTGAACAGCATGAAGGGGGAGCGCGCCGGAGCGCCCTCGATCATCTGCGTCGCGGTCTCGGCCAGCATGGCCGGTGCGAAGGGTCGCCAGGCCTCCCGGTTCTTGATCCGATTCACCCGACCCCAGTTTTCCGCCTTCGCCGGATTGGCCAGGATCGACCGCCCCCCAAGGGCGCGGGGGCCGATCTCGCTGCGACCGTCGAACCAGGCGACCACCTTGTCGTTCAGAATGTCACCGGCGACCGCGCCGGCCGCGTCGACGAGCTCGTCCACGATCAACCCGCGCGCCCGCGCCGCCTCGGCCACCCGCCGAACAGCGCCTGCATCCGGCTCAGGGCCGAGGCGGGCATCGATGGAAGAGAGTTCGGCTCTGGGCGCGAACGGGTTGTCCAGAAGATGATGGTGGACGAACAGCGCGGAGCCGATGGAAAGACCCTGATCGGCCACCCAGGGCGGCACCTGAACCGTGCGATACGCTGTCTCCCGAAAGATTCGGGCGTTCGACACGCAATTCAAAGCCCCGCCGCCGGCCAGGCACAGGGTATCGGTGTGCTCCCCCGCCTTCGCCAAGAGATCTCTCAGGGTCTCCACACCTGCCAGCATCTGGCCCTCGAACACCGCCTGGGCCGAAGCCGCGATGTCGACGGCGTAGCGGTCCGTGCTGATGTCGTCGATCTCGGCCAGGCCGAGATGCCAATTGTTGATTGGCAGTTTCTCCTCGGCGGCCGCTTCCAGGCAGCGGTGGAGAAAATACGCCGCCGAGCGCAGGGTCTTGTTGAACTTACCGAACCGATGCCACTCCGGCAGAATATCCTTGGAGTAGCCGGAATTGGCGTTCTCCAGCAATTCCGGCCGGAAGAAGCGGCGGTCTCCATAGGAGGAGAGCCCCATCAGCTTGCCAGGCAGTTCTCCCGTCAGTCTCAGCGCGGCGGCCACCCCGAAGAAAAAGTTGGCCGAGGTCAGGAAATTCGGCAGAAACGCCGAAATCTTGTTTCCACGACCCCGCGCGAACAGCCCCATCCCCATGCCGGCCACGCCGGAATCGAAGGTACCGTCGACCGTGAGGATGGCCGCGCTTTCGGTGGTGCCGGTGAAATACACCGACGCGGCATGGGCCAGATGATGCGGGATGAGCACGCCCGCCAGGTCGCGGCCGAGCAGCGACACGCTCAGGGGCACGCAGCCGGTCTGCTCCGCCCGGTGGGACATGAGCTCCGCCAGACCGTCGGGATGCGCGCGGCGCATCGTCTCGAAGGTGAGTCCTTCGTGCCAGATCTTCGGGGCGAATGGATTTTCATAGGCGTAGAGCGCCGAGCTTTCTGTCCAGTCTATCGGGCGGCTGCGCCCTGGAACGCCCAGGACCTCGCCGTCCTGAAGACCCCGCGCCAGGGTTTCCTCAAGCCGTTTCCGCGCCCATGATTCCCGGGCCTCGGAGGTCTTGTCGTACCACCCGATCATATTGGGAGCGGGCAGCGTCAACCCCGGGATCGGTCGCGCCCAATCGACCTTGAAACGAAAGCGGTCATGCGACTCGAAGAAGAAGGGAACCCCTTGGGACGAGGTCACGGCGATGCTGTCCACATCGGCCACCTGGACCCCGAACATCCGACAGGCAGTTTCGATATCGTCGGCGTTCACGAAGAAATCGTGCCGGGCGCCGGTGTGACGTTCCTTCTCGTAAACCCCGAGGATCCGGCCGTCGTCCAAAACCGTGACCGAGGCGTCATGCCCCATGTGCAGGCCTAAAATCAGCATGGAAACACCCTTACCCTTCGAGGCCCATCAGGCTGCGCGCATATTGTCGGGCCTCGAAGGGGCGCAGGTCATCCGCACTCTCGCCCACACCGACCGCGTGGACCGGCAGCCCAAAGGTTTCCGCAAGCGCCACCACCACGCCGCCGCGCGCCGAGCCGTCGAGCTTGGTCACCACCAGGCCGGTGACGTCGACCATCTCCTTGAACACCTTGAGCTGGGAGTGGGCGTTCTGACCGACCGTGCCGTCCAGGACCAGGACCGTTGCGTGGGGTGCCTCGGGATCCTGTTTCTTCAGCACCCGCACGACCTTCGCCAGTTCGTCCATCAGCAGGCTCTTGTTCTGAAGCCGGCCGGCGGTGTCGATCAGCAGCACATCGGTGCCTTCCGCCTTGGCGCGGGTCAGGGCATCGAAGGCGAGGGCCGCCGCCTCGGTGCCGTGCGGTTTTTCGACCACCGGCGCGCCGACCCGCTCGCCCCAGGCCCGCAGCTGTTCAATCGCCGCCGCCCGGAACGTGTCGCCGGCCGCAAGCATGACCGAGCGGCCTTCCGCCCGAAACCGCTTGGCGAGCTTGCCGATGGTGGTGGTCTTGCCGGAGCCGTTCACTCCGACCATCAAGATCACGAACGGTTTCTGGGTCGCATCGATCGTCAGCGGGCGGGCCACCGGATCCAGAATTGCGGCGATATCGGCCGCGAACGCCTCGCGCACCTCGTCGCCGGTGACTTCCTTGTCGAATTTGTCCCGCGCCAGGTTCTGGGTCAGCTTGGCGGCCGTCGTCACGCCGAGGTCGGCGGTGATCAGCAGCTCCTCCAGTTCCTCGAGGGTCGCGCTGTCCAGCTTGCGCTTGGTGAACAGGCTGGAGATCCCGTCCACCAGCCTGCGGGACGACTTCGACAAGCCCTCGCGCAGACGCGCGAACCAGCCTTTGCCCTGGTCCCGGCCGTCGCCGCCATCCGGGCTCGGTGTCTCGAAACTGTCCGCGTCGCTCATGCCGCCTGCCATCCGTCCTGAAGTCCAACCAATCGACCCGCCTCGACCCGGTCGAGCCGCACTCCTACCACGTCTCCGACCGGCAGGGAGGGATCCAGTGCGATCGGGGCATAGGCCTCGCCGCGCCCGACGCCGTTCCGCTCCACCACCACCCGATCGCGGCCGCCGACCAGGCCCGCGAGCCAGCGGTCGAGGTTCTCCTGACCCACGGCCCGCAGGTCGGCCGCCCGCGCCTTGCGGACCGGTCCCGGAACCTGGGGCATGCGGGCCGCCGGCGTGCCCGGTCGCGGGGAATACGGAAACACATGGGTGAAGGGAAAGCCCAAATCCCGGATCAGCTCCCGGGTGTTGGCGAACATGGACTCGGTCTCGGTCGGGAACCCGGCGATAACATCGCAGCCGAACGAGGTCTCGGGCCGCAGCGCCCGCACCCGCTCCACCAGCCGGATGATGTCGTCCCGGGTGTGCCGGCGCTTCATCCGCTTGAGAATCATATCGTCACCCGCCTGCACGGACAGATGCAGATAGGGCATCAGGCGCGGCTCCTCGGCGATCAGCCGCATCAGATCCGGGTCGATCTCCACCGGATCGATCGAGGACAGCCGCAGCCGGGGCAGGTCCGGCACCAGGGCGAGCAGGCGCCGCATCATCTGCCCCAGGCTCGGCGCGCCCGGCAGATCGCCGCCATAGGAGGAGATGTCGACGCCGGTCAGCACCACCTCGTTATAGCCCTGCGCCACCACCGCCCGCACATGGTCCACGATGGCGCCGATCGGAACCGAGCGGGAGTTTCCACGGCCGAAGGGGATGATGCAGAAGGTGCAGCGATGGTCGCAGCCCTGCTGGACCTGGACGAAGGCCCGCGCCCGGCCTTCGAACTCCGAGACCAGATGCGGCGCCGTCTCGCGCACCACCATGATGTCCTGGACCACCACCGGGGCCTGATCCCCCTGGGCCTGATCGTGGGGCGCCCAGGTCTCGGCCCGCAGCTTCTCCTCGTTGCCGACCACCCGGTCCACCTCGGGCATCGCCGCGAAGCCGTCCGGGTCGATCTGCGCCGCACATCCGGTGACCACGATCCGAGCCTCCGGACTCTCCCGCCGCGCCCGCCGGATGCTCTGCCGGGCCTGCCGTTCCGCCTCGGCGGTGACAGCACAGGTGTTGATCACGATGGTCGGATGGAGATCGGCGGACGCGTCCAGATGGTCCCGGATCACTTGGGATTCATACGCGTTCAGACGACACCCGAAGGTTTCGACGCGCGATGCTGTCTCGGAGCGCTCGACCATCCGGGGTTGATGCCCGCAGGGGCCGGAGAATGCAAGGGGTGGACGGTCGCCAAAAGCGCAACTCGACCCCCTCTTCTGCACACCATCGCCCGGCGGTCCTAGCCGCCCAGGGGGAACTCGGCGATCCGGTGCGGGGCCGATCCATCCGTCAGCCGGAACAGCTCGACCGTCTCGACCCGCGTGGCCAGCACCGGGTCCTGGGCGTTCAGGTCATCGGCCAACGCCTTGGCGATGCGGGCACTGGAGAACCGTCCCAGCGTCACATGCGGGATATAGGGGATATCGAGGCGCAGGGCATCCGCCAGCGGACCGCTGTAAAGCCGGTCGTGCAGGCGGACGATGCCGGACAGGCCCTCATCCGGCACCAGATAGAGAAACGTGTCGCTTGAGAAATCGTCCTTGACCGGCAGCACCGCGCGGAACGCCGCCTCGAAGGACGGGGTGTCGGAGACGACGGCGTGGAGGTGGCTGACGGCAGCGCTCTCCTCGACCTCCTCGACCGGAAAGACCAGGGTCACGTGCGGGCCCAGGCTCGGATCGAAATAGGCGCCGCCGTGCCGGTCCCGCAAGGCCTTCAACCAGGCCCGATCCGTGGCGGCCCAGACCGGGCGGGACAGGATCACCAGGCTCATCGGCGCGAGCCGACCAGATCGGCGAGGTCGAGCGTGCCGGTATAGCTGGTGGCGACCGGCCCGGTCATCTCCACATGCCCGTCCGGACGCCAGAAAACCTTCAGGTCGCCGCCATCGAGGGTCACGGTCACCGTGCGCCCGGTCAGCCCGCGTCGGATCGCCGCCACACCGACGGCGCAGGCGCCGGACCCGCAGGCCTGGGTGATTCCGGCGCTGCGCTCCCAGACCCGCATCCGCAGATGATCGACGCCCAGGGGGGAGACGAATTCGATGTTGCCCCGGTCGGGCAGGATCGGATGATGCTCGATCTTCGGGCCGATCTTGGCCAGATCCACCGCCTCGGCATCCTCGACGAAGAACACCAGATGCGGATTGCCCATATTGACGCCGACCGCCGGGCCCAGACCCTCGAACCCGGGCACCGGGATTGTGGCGGTGTCGGCATCGGCGGCGAGCGGGATCTCCCGCCAGTCGAGCCGGGCGGGCCCCATATCCACCGTCACCAGCCCGTCCTCGGCGCGCTTGCACATCAGGGTGCCGGCGATGGTCTCCAGCGCCAGATCCTCGCGGCCGAGCTCGTCCATCACCAGGGCGGCGACACAGCGGGTGCCGTTGCCGCAGGCGCCGGCTTCCGAGCCGTCGGGGTTCTGGATCTGCATGAACACATCGCCGCCGGACCGGGCCGGCAGCAGGGTCAGGAACTGGTCATAGCCGACCCCCCGGCGCCGATCCCCGATCGCCCGGTAGGCCGCCTCGCCCAGCCCCGGATCGCGGACGCGCCCGTCGACCACGACGAAATCGTTGCCCAGACCGTGCATCTTGCGAAATTCGATCCTGCTCATGACGGGTCATATAGAGAGGGTGTAGGCTCCTCCGCAAGTCATCCGAACGCCGCTTACGTCAAGGCGGCCCTTAAAAACCTCCTGGGAGCGAAATGCCGATGATCATCGGACATGAGAGACTGACCGCCATCGTCACCGAGATGATGCAGGGCGCCGGCAGCGGTGCGGCTGAGGCCACCGCGATCGCCGAGAACCTGGTGACCGCAAACCTGATGGGCCATGACAGCCACGGCGTCGGCCTGGCGCCCCGCTATATGGGACACGCCAAGGCCGGGACCCTGAAGATCGGCGCCCATCCGGAGGTGGTCAGCGACAACGGGGCCTATCTCCTGCTCGACGGTCAGATGGGCTACGGCCAGACCGTCTGCCGGGAGGCCACCGACATGGCGATTGCTCGGGCCCGGCAGGCCGGGGTCTGCATCATGGGTCTGCGCCGCACCCACCATATGGGCCGGATCGGCGCCTGGGGCGAGATGTGCGCCGATGCCGGCCTGATCGCGATCTGCTACGTGAACACCACCGGCCATCGGCCATATGTGGCGCCCTGGGGCGGCTACCAGTCGCGCTATTCCACCAATCCCTACTGCACGGCGATTCCGGCGACCGACAGCCATCCCAAGATCGTGCTCGACATGGCGACCTCGCGGGTGGCGCAGGGCAAGGTCCGGGTGGCCTATAACGCGGGCAAGCAGATGCCGGCAGACGCGCTGATCGGCCCGGACGGACGGCCGACCACCGACCCAAAGGTGATCTTCGAGGAACCCTACGGCGCCATGCTGGCCTTCGGGCAGCACAAGGGCTACGGGCTGGCGATGATCTGCGAGATCCTGGCGGCGGGCCTGACCGGCGGCGGCACCGCGCGGGAAGAGAACATGGACATGAACAGCATCTGCAACAACATGCTGATGATCGTGCTCGACCCGAAGGGGTTCGGCGCCGACATCCCGTTCAAATCCGAGATCGACCAGCTGGTCGGCCACATCAGCTCATCGGCCACCGCGGAGGGCACCGACAAGATCCGCTTCCCCGGCGACCCGGAGCGCGAGACCACCGAAGCCCGCAAGCGCGACGGCATCCCGATCGACGAGACCACCTGGGCGGCGATGACCCAGGCCGGCATCGAGTTCGGGATGTCCGAGGAGGCGTTCCGCGTGAACTAGAGGTCAGAGAGTCTCGGAGTCCGGTCCGGCGGGGGAAACGCGCCGGACCGGCCCCAGGCCGCCGTCAGCTTCCGAGCAGCTTGCGGGCTTCCATGACCGACACCAGGGCGTCGTCGAATTTCGAGGCGCCGCACTGTTCGGTCGCGGTCAGGATCAGGGCCTCGACCTGGCCGTCGACCTCGGGGGTCACTTCGGTCTCGGCGAGCATCTCCTTGGTGTCCTTGACCATCTGGGTGCATTCCTTGCCGTCGACCGGGGCCGGGACCACGCGGGCGGCATTGCCGGCGGCGGACGCGACACCGGTCGACAGGCCGATCAGAAGCGCGGCACCGGCGACGGCGGACAGAACGGTGGTGGTGGAAAGGGCAAAGATTTTCATTTTCGGATGGATCCCAGAAGGGGCGGCGCCATGCGCTGCGACCGAATTGGTCCCTGCCGACGGAAAGGCTCCCGGCTCCCCAATTCGTAAGACGGACCATGCGCCACAATGCCGTTCCTGCTAAGCGGAGAATATCTGCGCCGGACGCGGAACGGTCATGCGATTTGGGAATGGGAATGGCGGCCAGGCCCCTTCTTCCTTGACACCCGCGCCTCCATACCCCTATATCCCGGCCTCTTCTCGGCAGAACTGGGTTCACCGAGACCTTAACGGGTTCCGTCCGTCCTCGAGGGTTCGAGCACGGGCGCGATTTCGTTTGGTTTGACGCAATCGAAGGCGAGTGCCGCTGTGTTTGATGGATTGAGCGAAAGGCTTGGGTCGGTATTCGACAAGCTCCGCAAGCGCGGGGCTTTGTCGGAGAGCGATGTCGATGCCGCGCTGCGCGAGGTGCGTGTCGCCTTGCTGGAGGCGGATGTCGCCCTGCCGGTCGTCAAGCAGTTCATCGAGAAGGTGCGGGTCCGGGCGGTCGGCTCCGAGGTGATCAAGTCGGTCACGCCGGGTCAGATGGTCGTCAAGATCGTCAACGATACCCTGGTCGAGACCCTGGGCTCCGACAGCCAGAAGGTCAGCGTCTCGGCAACCGCCCCGGTGCCGATCCTGATGGTCGGCCTGCAGGGCGGCGGCAAGACCACCACCACCGCGAAGCTCGCCAAGCGGATTGCCGAGAAGGAGCGCAAGAAGGTCCTGATGGCCTCGCTGGACGTCACCCGTCCGGCCGCGCGCGAGCAGTTGAAGATGCTGGGCGAACAGGTCGGCGTCGACACGCTGCCGATCGTCCCGAACGAGAGTGCGCTGACCATCGCCAAGCGGGCCATGACGGTCGGTCGCCTGCAGGGCTACGACGTGGTGTTCCTGGACACCGCCGGCCGCACCTCGATCGACGAGGCGCTGATGTCCGAGGTCCGGGCGATCCGGGATCAGGTCAAGCCGCACGAGACCCTGCTGGTCGCCGATGCGCTGACCGGCCAGGACGCGGTGACCACGGCAACCAATTTCGACGAGCGGGTCGGCCTGACCGGCATCGTGCTGACTCGGATCGACGGCGACAGCCGCGGCGGTGCGGCGCTGTCCATGCGGGCGATCACCGGCAAGCCGATCAAGGCGCTGGGCGTCGGCGAGAAGGTCGACGAGATCGAGGATTTCCATCCGGACCGGCTGGCCAACCGCATCCTCGGGATGGGCGACGTGGTCAGCCTGGTCGAGCGGGCCGCCGAGACCATCAAGGAAGACGAAGCCGAGCGGATGGCCGCACGGATGGCCAAGGGTCAGTTCACCCTGGACGACATGGCCACCCAGCTCCGCCAGATGCGTCAGCTGGGCGGCCTGGGCGGCATTCTCGGGATGCTGCCGGGTGTGGGCAAGATTCAGAAGGCGCTGGCCGGTGCCAATGTGGACGAGAAGATGTTCTCCCGTCAGGAAGCCATCATCACGTCGATGACCAAGGCCGAGCGCAAGAATCCCCAGGTCATGAACGCCTCGCGCAAGCGGCGGGTGGCGTCCGGTTCGGGGACCCAGGTTCAGGACATCAACCGGCTGCTCAAGCAGCATATGGAGATGTCCAAGATGATGAAGAAGGTCGGCAAGATGGGCGGCGGCAAGGCCATGATGGGCATGATGGGCGGCGGCATGCCTCCCGGCGGGCCCGGCGGCGGCGGTCTTCCGGGCGGCATGGGCGGACTGCCCGGTGGCGGCCTGCCCGGCATGGGCGGCGGCGGACTCCCCCCCGGCCTTCCTCCAGGATTTCCGGGCAAGCGCAAATAGCGCCGGGCCCGGCAGAGTTTCGAACAGACACGTCAAGCTGAACACAGAAGGATCACCAATATGTCTCTGCGTATTCGCCTGTCCCGCGGTGGGGCCAAGAAGCGCCCGTTCTACCGGATCGTGGTTGCCGAGATCACCAGCCCGCGTGACGGCCGGTTCGTCGAGCGCCTGGGCACCTACAACCCGATGCTCCCGAGCGACCATGAGCAGCGCGTCACCCTGAAGACCGAGCGGGTCGAGCACTGGATCAAGATGGGCGCCACCCCGACCGAGCGGGTCCACAAGCTGCTGGGCGCGGCCGGTATGATGGAGCCGTTCAAGTACAACGAGCAGCCGAAGAAGTCCGCACCGGGCAAGAAGCGGGCCGAGCGCGAGAAGGAAGAGGCCGCCAAGGCCGCGATGGCCGCTGAAGCCGCCAAGAAGGCCGAGGAAGAGGCGGCTGCTGAAGCCGCTGCCGCGGCGGCGGCCCCGGCGGAAGAGGCTCCGGCTGAGGAGGCCCCTGCTGAAGAGGCGGCTGCCGAAGTGGCTCCGGCTGAGGAAACGGCGGCGGAAGACGCCAAAGCCTAGATGGCCGAGCGGGTCTGCCTTGGCGCGATCACCGGGGCGCACGGCGTGCGGGGCCAGGTGAAGGTGAAACCCTTCACCGAGAACCCCGACGACGTGGGCTCATACGGGCCGGTCACCGATGAAGCCGGAACCCGCTCGTTCACCATCCAGGTGATGGGGCGGGCGAAGGACCAGGTGGTGGTGCGGCTCGAAGGGGTCGGCGACCGGAATGCGGCCGAGGCCCTGCGGGGTACCCGGCTCTATGTGAGCCGGGACATGTTGCCGGAGACTGAGGACGGGGCGTTCTACCACGCCGACCTGATCGGTCTTCGGGTCGAGGATACGGCCGGCGGGACCATCGGCGAGGTGACGGCGAGGTTCGATTTCGGCGCCGGCGATCTGGTCGAGTTTCGAGGTAGGGACGGCAAGTCGCATATGCTGCCGTTCACCGAGGAGATCGTACCGGTGGTGGATCTCCCCGGCGGACGGATCGTGATCGATCCGCCCGAGGGCAGCCTGGACTGAATTGGATCGGCCCTGACGGAAAGGGCCGCGACCGGATTGGACGTGAGCGTTGGAGGACAGGACTTCCGGAGACGATGAGACCCAGGGGCACCCGCAAGGAGCGCCCCGCGCGCCCTGGCAGGCGACCGTGCTGACCCTGTTCCCGGATATGTTTCCGGGCCCGCTGGGTCTGTCGATCGCCGGAAAAGCCTTGGAAACCGGCATCTGGGCACTGAAATCTCTGGACATTCGGGACTTCGCGCGTAATAAGCATCGGTCCGTCGACGACACCCCCTTCGGGGGCGGGGCCGGCATGGTGATGCGGCCCGATGTTGTGGATGCGGCCCTCGATGCGATCGAGAGCGAACCTGGTCCGCGGATCTATCTCAGTCCGCGGGGACGCAGGTTCGATCAGGATCGCGCGAAGGCCCTGGCGGCGGAGCCTGGAGCGGTGTTCGTATGCGGACGCTACGAGGGGCTGGACGAACGGGTGATCGAAGCGCGCGGGCTCGAAGAGCTGAGCCTCGGCGATTTCGTTTTGTCCGGAGGCGAGCCGGCGGCGCTGGCGATGATGGATGCGGTGATCCGGCTGCTGCCCGGTGTGATGGGCGCGGCGGACGGGTTGACCGAAGAGAGTTTTGAGGACGGGCTGCTGGAGTACCCCTTGTACACCCAGCCCCGCGACTGGAAGGGACGGACGATCCCCGAGGTCTTGTTGAGCGGACACCACGGCCGGATCAAGGCCTGGCGCCGGGACGAGGCGGAGCGGATCACGAAGGAGCGGCGACCGGATCTTTGGGCGCGCCATGTAAAGGACAGACCGGTCGACCCCAGTCGGGGCGGACGGAAGAGATCACAGAACGATCGTCGGGATAGCCGGCGGGACGACGAGAAGGTGGAGTGACGATCATGAACATCATCCAGCAGCTTGAGCAGGAGCAGGTCGCGAGCCTGTCCGAAGGCAAAGAGATCCCCGATTTTCACGCCGGCGACACGGTTCGCGTCGACGTGAAGGTGGTCGAGGGCACCCGGGAGCGGATTCAGGCCTTCGAAGGCGTCTGCATCGGCCGCAACAATGACGGGCTGAACTCGTCCTTCACCGTGCGGAAGATCTCCTACGGCGAGGGCGTGGAGCGGATTTTCCCGCTGTACTCCCCCCGGATCGCGTCGATCAACCTGGTCCGTCGCGGCAAGGTGCGGCGCGCCAAGCTCTACTATCTGCGCGGCCGGACCGGTAAGTCGGCCCGTATCGCCGAGAAGGTCGTGGCCCGGAAGGCCAAGGTCACCGAGACGGCCGCCGAGTAGGCCGACCGGCGCTCCGGATCGGAGTGCCCTCTCTGCCACGGGTTCCAAACGCGGGCCGTTCAGGCCCGCGTTTGCTGTTGTGTCGGTTGCTGCGGCACCCGTTACCTGAACAACGTCGCGGCCCCTATGACCGCCAGCAGCGCCAGCGCCACCCGGCGGAAGGTGCGCTCGCTGGCCAGCGGAAAGATCCGGCCGCCCAGCCACATGCCGCCCATGTAGAACGGCGCCAGCAGCAGGCCGATGGTCACGGTCAGGGGCGTGATCAGACCGTAGGCGGCGAAGCTGATCAGGCCGGTCACCGAGCTGATGAAGAAGAATCCGAACAGATCGCCGCGCACCCGCCGCGCCGCCTCGCCCGTGCCGAGGAAATAGAGAATCAGAGGCGGGCCGCCGATGCCGGTCGAGGCGCCAAGAAACCCGGCGGCAAACCCGGCGATCCCGTCATTTCGGGTGCGTTTTCGGATCAGCGGCATGCGCCCGCTCGCCATCACCGCGACCAACACGATCACCGTGCCGGAGATCACCCGCCGCAGCAGCTCCGGGTCGGCATGGGTCAGCACCCAGGTGCCGAGCGGGATCGCCACCACGGCCGGGACCGCCAACGGAATCACCCGCCGCCAGGTGGTTTCCCGGAGCGCGGTCCGAAACACCTGAGGCAGGGCCGGGACTTCCATGATGCTCATCAGGGCGACGGCGATCGGCGGGCCGTACAGGAGCGCCAGGACCGGCGCCTTCACCATCGCCGCGCCGAAACCGGCGAACCCCCGTATGGTTCCCGCAATGGCGGCGGCCACGGCGCCAAACGCAAGATCCGCCCGATCGATGGTCCCGATCAGGGCCATCAGATCCCGCCATGCCTCGTCGATCATCCGGAATTCCCGCCGCTAAAATCGGATGATAGACCCCTGCGGACCGGTCTTGCACGTTTGTTGGTTTGCGCGGGCGCATTCCCTTTGTAATGTGCGCCCCAGAAATCGAGCCGATCGAAACCGCTTCGGCCACATCCACTTCGGCGGAAACCGATTCCGACGAAATCGGATCCGCATCATTTTGGGAGGATTACGGGACCCATGTCCAAGCCCCGCACATTGTTCGACAAGATCTGGCAATCGCACCTGGTCGATGTCCAAGACGACGGCACCTGTCTGATCTATATCGACCGGCACCTGGTCCACGAAGTGACCAGCCCCCAGGCCTTCGAAGGTCTGGCCACCGCCGGCCGCAAGGTCCGCCGGCCGGATCTGACCCTGGCGGTCGCCGACCACAACGTGCCCACGACCGACCGCAGCGCCGGCATCGCCGACGAGGAGAGCCGGATCCAGGTCGACACGCTGGAGAAGAACGTCAAGGATTTCGGCGTCCCCTACTTCCCGGTCTTCGACCCGCGCCAGGGCATCGTGCACATCATCGGCCCCGAGCAGGGCTTCACCCTGCCCGGCACCACCATCGTCTGCGGCGACAGCCATACCGCCACCCACGGCGCGTTCGGCGCGCTGGCCTTCGGCATCGGGACCTCCGAGGTCGAGCATGTTCTGGCCACCCAGACCCTGGTGCAGTCGCCGGCCAAGAACATGCGGATCACCGTCGACGGCGAGGTGCCCCTGGGCGTGACCTCGAAGGACGTGATCCTGGCGATCATCGGCAAGATCGGCACCGCCGGCGGCACCGGCCATGTGGTCGAATACGCCGGCTCGGCGATCCGGGCGATGTCGATGGAAGCCCGCATGACCGTCTGCAACATGACCATCGAGGCCGGCGCCCGCGCCGGCATGATCGCGCCGGACGAGACCACGTTCGAATACCTGAAGGGCCGTCCGATGGCGCCGAAGGGCGGTGAGTGGGAACTGGCCGTCGAATACTGGAAGACCCTGCCGTCCGACGAGGGCGCGGTCTACCAGAAGGAGGTCACCCTGAGGGCCGAGGACATCGTCCCGCAGGTCACCTGGGGCACCAGCCCCGAGGACGTGGTCCCGGTCAGCGGCAAGGTGCCGAACCCGGCCAATGAATCCGATCCGGGCCGCAAGGCGTCGATCGAGCGTTCGCTCAAGTACATGGGTCTGGAGGCCGACACACCGATCAATCAGATCCCGGTCGACAAGGTCTTCATCGGCTCCTGCACCAACGGCCGGATCGAGGATATCCGCGCCGTCGCCGCTGTCGCCAAGGGCCGCAAGGTCGCCGACGGGGTCCACGCGCTGGTGGTGCCGGGCTCGGGCCTGGTCAAGGAGCAGGCCGAGGCCGAGGGTCTGGCCGAGATCCTGATCGCCGCCGGTTTCGACTGGCGGGAGGCCGGATGTTCCATGTGTCTGGCGATGAACGCCGACCGTCTGGAGCCGGGCGAGCGCTGCGCCTCGACCTCCAACCGGAATTTCGAGGGCCGTCAGGGCAAGGGCGGGCGCACCCATCTGGTCAGCCCGGCGATGGCCGCGGCCGCCGCCGTCACCGGCCGGCTGTCCGATGTCCGCGACCTGACCGCCTGAGGGGGAGACACATCATGCAAAAATTCGACAAGCTGCGCGGCACGGCCGCTCCGATGGACATGATCAACATCGATACCGACAAGATCATTCCGAAAAATTTTCTGAAGACCATCAAGCGGACCGGGCTCGGCAAGAACCTGTTCGCCGAGATGCGCTACAACGAGGACGGCTCCGAGAAAGAGGACTTCATCCTCAACAAGCCGGCCTATCGGAAGGCCGAGGTGCTGGTGGCGGGTGACAATTTCGGCTGCGGATCGAGCCGGGAGCACGCCCCCTGGGCGCTGCTGGACTTCGGGATCCGCTGCGTGATCAGCACCAGCTTCGCCGATATCTTCTACAACAACTGCTTCAAGAACGGCGTGCTGCCGATCCAGGTCACCCCGGAGCAGCTGGCCGAGCTGATGGACGATGCCGAGAAGGGCTCGAACGCGGTTCTGGAAATCGACCTGGAAAACCAGACGATCGGCCGGCCGAACGGGGAAAGCATCCCCTTCGAGATCGACCAGTTTCGCAAGCATTGCATGATCAACGGGCTCGACGATATCGGTCTGACGCTGCAGAAGGACGACAAGATCGCCGCCTTTGAGGGCAAGCGGAAGTCCGGCACGCCCTGGGCGTGAAACCCCGGGCTTCAGGCGCGGAGTCCAAGTAAAACAACGGGTTTGCCTCTCTCCCTCGGTTCGGCTAAGGACTTTCGGGGGAGACGGTTCGCCGACGGTATGGAGAAGATGCATGGCCTCGAATAAGAAACTGCTGGTCCTTCCGGGTGACGGGATCGGCCCGGAAGTGGTGGGCGAAACCCTGCGGGTCGTCGACTGGATGGCGAAGCGGCGGTCGGTGTCTTTCGACGTGGAAGAGGGCCTGGTCGGGGGCGCCGCCTATGACGCGCACGGCACCGCCCTCACCGATGAGACCATGACCGACGCGATGCACGCGGATGCGGTGCTGTTCGGCGCGGTCGGCGGTCCGAAATACGACGATCTCCCGTTCGAGCTGAAGCCGGAACGCGGCCTGTTGCGCCTGCGCAAGGAAATGGACCTGTTCGCCAACCTGCGCCCGGCGATGGTGTTCCCCTCGATGGCCAAGCAGTCCTCGCTCAAGGAGGACCTGGTCGCCGGGCTCGACATCATGATCCTGCGGGAGCTGACCGGCGGCGTCTATTTCTGCGAGCCGCGCGGCATCGAGAAATTGGCCGACGGCACCGAGCGGGGCTTCGACACCCAGGCCTACACCACGCCGGAGATCGAGCGGATCGGCCGGGTCGCCTTCGACATGGCCCGCAAGCGGCGCGGCAAGGTCACCTCGGTCGAGAAGGCCAATGTGATGATGTCCGGCGTGCTCTGGCGCCGGATCATGACCGCCCTGCATGAGGCGGAAGGCGAAGGCCTCGACTACGAGAACATGTATGCCGACAACTGCGCCATGCAGCTGGTTCGCAACCCGAAACAGTTCGACGTGATCGTCACCGACAACCTGTTCGGCGACATCCTGTCCGATTGCGCCGCCATGCTGACCGGCTCGCTGGGCATGCTGCCGTCGGCCTCGCTGGGCGCGGAGGATCCGACCACCGGCAAGCGCTACGCGCTGTACGAGCCGGTGCACGGCTCCGCCCCCGACATCACCGGCAAGAGCATGGCCAACCCGATCGCCGAGATGCTCAGCTTCGCGATGCTGCTGCGCTACTCCTTCGACATGGCCGAGGACGCGGACCTGATCGAGAAGGCCATCGACAACGTGCTGTCCAGCGGCACCCGGACCGCCGACATCATGTCCCCCGGCATGGCCAAGGTCTCCACCTCGACCATGACCGAGAGCATCATCAAGGAACTGGACAAGCTGAACGGGAGCTGAGCTCCCCGGCACAGCACGACAAGCCCGGTTCGATCGGTTAGGATCCCGCCAGCACCACCGATGCGGGAGAAGTTGGCTTGGGCGAGGATCGAAAGCTGCGCGCGGCCCGCCGGCTGGCGGGTCTGATCCGGGACAGGGTGGATGCGCATTTCTCGGTGCGGCTCTGGGACGGCTCGCTGGAGCCGCTGGGCGGCGACCCGGTCCGGGGGCTGGCCCTGCGGATCGCAGCCCCCGGCGTCATCTCCTCGATTCTGCGTCGGCCCAGCCTCGACCGGCTGATCCGGCTCTATGCCAAGGGGGGCATCGACGTGGAGGGCGGCTCGCTGATCGACCTGCTCGAACCGCTGGCCCATGACCGGAGCTACCGCCGCAAATTCAAAAAGATCGCCAAAGCCGATCTTCTCCGCTCCCTGGTGCCGTTCCTGTTCGGGCGCGGCGACCACCCGGACAGCACCCGGGATTTCGGCGCCGATGCCGAGGGCGCCGGCCGCAAAGCCGGCGACAACAAACGCTTCATCCAGTTCCACTACGATGTGGGAAACGCCTTCTACCAGCTCTTTCTCGACCCGGAGATGCAGTATTCCTGCGCCCATTTCCCGAGATGGGACGCCAGCCTGGAGGAGGCGCAGGTCACCAAGCTGGATCTGATCTGCCGGAAGCTGCGGCTGGCACCGGGCGAGACCCTGCTGGATATCGGCTGCGGCTGGGGCGGGCTGCTGTGCCATGCAGTCCGCGAATACGGCGTCACCGGCCACGGCGTCACCCTGTCCGAGGAGCAGCTCGCCTTCGCCCGGGCCAAGGTCGAGCGCCTGGGGATCGCCGACCGGGTCACCCTGCATCTCAAGGATTACCGCGAGATGGAGGGAGCCTTCGACAAGATCTCCTCGGTCGGGATGTACGAGCATATCGGGCTCGCCAACATCCCGGACTATTTCCGGACGGTGCGGCGCCTGCTCGCCCCCGGCGGGCTGTTCCTGAATCACGCGATCTCCCGCGGGGCCAAGCGCAGGCGGCGCCGCTTCGCCAGCCGGCCGGAGCAGCGCGCGCTGCAGAAATACATCTTTCCGGGCGGCGAACTCGACGATATCGGCCACACCCTGGCGGAAATGGAGATCGCCGGGTTCGAGGTGCAGGATGTGGAAGCCCTGCGCCAGCATTATCAGATCACCACCCGCAGCTGGGCCGAACGGCTGCACGCCCACCGGGCCGAAGCCGAAGCCCTGGTCGGCGCCGAGACCTACCGGCTCTGGGCCGCCTATCTGGCCGGCTGCTCCTTCGCCTTCCAGCGCGGCTCGGCCCGCATCCACCAGACCCTGGCGAGCAGATCCCCCAAGGGTTTCACGGCGGTGCCGCCGACCCGGTTCGACATTTATCGGAACCCGGTCGCACGCGCGCTGTCGGAACCCCCAAGTTCTTGATATAGGACGTGCCGACGCGCCCGCCGATTCCCCGAGACCGCCCGAAGATCAGCATGACGCAGAAAGAGACCCTCGCGCTCTTCAGCATCCGTCCGGACAAGTTCGCGGGCCTGAGCATGGTCCTCGGACGGACCTTCCAGATTGTTCCCCTATCCGAAAGCGCCACTGCCGACGATTTCGCCGATCAGCCGATTTCGGCGGCGGTGGTGGACGGAACCCCGTACCGGACCTTTTCGCGGGAGGCCCGCCGGACTCTGCGGTCCCGGCCAGACGGCGACAGGATCGCGATTCTGGAAATCGTCGATCCCGAGGTCCTGAACGATCCGGAATCGGTCGAAGACGACGCGCCAGCCAATCAGATGGTGGCCTCGGGCAGGTCGACCGCCGCGATGCTCGCCGCGTTCTGGCAGGCTTGCGCCCGGCGCGAGGAGCAGAATTGGGCATCCGAACATGAGTCGGTCTCGGCCGCGGCCCGTCAGGCCAAGCAGGCCTTTTCCATTCTCGAGGACATCACCCGACGAGGTACAACCGACGATCCCGCCGCCGCCCGGGAGATGTTCCGAGAGACCGCGCGCCTGATCGCCCGCGCCTCGGGGCTGCGGAAATCCCAGGATCTGCTTCGCGCCATCGAAACCCATCATGCCTATACCTTTGCCCACAGCCTGAAGGTGGCGACCCTGATGACCGAATTGGGCCGGGCCATCGGTCTGACGGAGACCGACCGGGTTCTGCTGGCGGAAGCTGGGCTGCTGCACGATGTCGGCAAGCTGATGGTTCCGATCGACGTCCTGGCGAAACCGTCGCGGCTGACCTTCGATGAATTCGAGACCATGAAGACCCATGCGCAGCTGGGCGAGGAGCTTCTGCAGGGCCTCTACGGGTCCCGGCCGGAGATCGCGATCGCGGCGGGACAGCATCACGAGAAGCTCGACGGCTCCGGCTATCCGAACGGGTTGCTCAAGACCCAGATCCACGAGATCGGCCGGAGCTGTGCAATCGTCGACATCTACTCGGCCCTGACCGACCGTCGCGACTACAAGGACCCGATGTCCTCGGAGGATGCGCTGGCCATCATGCGGCCGATGGCGGGCGCAAAACTGGAAGAACGCCTGTTCGAGGTCTTCGAATCCTGGGTGCGGGAAGAGTTGGCGGAGTAGAACCGGACCGGCCCACGCGCCGTCGCGTCCCGCCTCAACTCAAACCGAAAACCCCCGCCTATCCGAAGACCGGCGGGGATTCTCATTTCGATATGGTATCCGGGTTTAGAGCTTGCCGAGCACGTATTCGGCGGCCGAAACCTCGTATTGGCCGGGCTCCTCGACGAACAGGTTCGTCACGGTGCCGTCCTCGACCACCATGGCGTAGCGCTTGGAGCGGGTCCCCATGCCGTAGCCGCTGCCGTCCATCTCCAGGCCCAGGGCCTTGGTGAAGTCCGCATTGCCGTCGGCCATCATCATCACATTGTCACCGACCTTCTGGTCCTTGCCCCAGGCGTCCATCACGAAGGCATCGTTCACCGAGACGCAGGCGATCGCATCGACGCCCTTGCCCTTGAGGGCGGCGGCCTGCGCGACATAGCCCGGCAGATGCTTGGCGGAGCAGGTCGGGGTGAAGGCGCCGGGCAGCGCGAACACGACGACCTTCTTGCCGCCGAACAGCTCCTCGGTCTTCACTTCCTGAATGCCGTCGGCCGTCTTGGTGCGCAGCGCGGCTGCCGGAATCTTGTCGCCAACATTGATCGCCATGGTGTTCCTCCTGAACTTCTCAAATGGACTTGGTCGGAAAGCCGCCCGATCAGGCGATCCCGTCAGGCCCATACATAGGCCGAAGATGGATCTAATCCAAGCGCGTGGACGCCGCCTGTGCGCCGGAGCCCGAGTCCGCGCCGCCGCGGGCCAGATCCAGCGCCTCGATCACCGCCTGCTGGGTCAGCAGTTCCGGCAGCGGGAGCCCCTGCGGCGCGCCCGGCCCGTAGACCACGTTGAACGGGATGCCGTAGCGGCCGAAGCTCGCCAGATAGTCGCTGATCACCGGATCGGGATTGGTCCAGTCGGCCCGCACCGGCAGCACGCCGCCCTCAGACAGCAGCCCCGCCACCGGCTCCGCGTCCATAACCAGACGCTTGTTCACCTTGCAGGTGATGCACCAGTCGGCGGTCACGTCCACCAGAACGACCCGTCCGTCGGAAACGAGAGCGGGCAGGGCCGCCCGGTCGAAGGCGACCCAGGTCACGCCCGGGGCCGAACGGTCCGCGGGCGCAGCTGTGCCAGACCCGATACGGTCGGCAAAGCCGGAAATCATCACAGCCGCCGCCAGCGAGAGAGCCGCAACCCCCAGCGTCACCCCCCGACCCAGACGCGGTGCGCCCAGAATCAGCGCCAGCAGGAGCACCGCCAGGGCGGCGGCCACCGATCCCGCGACCAGGACACCCGCCTGGGCCGCGATCACGCTGACCAGCCAGAGGGCGGTCAGCCC
>JANSYC010000009.1 GCA_024742605.1 Alphaproteobacteria bacterium
AAGCTGGCGCGGGTTGTCCTGACGCGCGATCGATGTCGCCCCGGCGGTGTAGACTTGCTGCACCAAGCGCTCGTCCGTGGCATTCCGGTCCAGCTTGGCGGCGATCGGGGCGAACACCATGTAGGCGATCACCGCACCGTAAAAGGTCGTGAGAAGGGCGACCGCCATGGCGGGGCCGATGCTGGACGGGTCGTTGAGATTGGCCAGCATCTTGATCAGGCCGATCAGCGTTCCGATCAACCCCATCGCGGGCGCCACCTCGGCGGCACGCCGCAACACGTTGGCTGACCGGGTCAGCCGTTCGGTGGTCGCTTCGATCTCGGTATTGAGCACCGTCTCGATCTGCTCCGGGTTTGACCCGTCGACCGCCATCGCCATTGCGCGCTGCAGAAAGGGTTCACTGCTCAATTGCGGCAGCACCCGGTCCAGGGCCAGGATTCCCTGACGACGTGAGATCTCGGCCAGATTCAGCACCCGTTCGGCGGCGCGTGCGGGGTTGCGGCTGGGGGGGAAGACAGTTCGGCCGATCAGAGGGATCACCGCCAGGACCTCGCCGATCGAGAAGGACACTGCGGTGACCGCGGCGGTGCCCAGTAGCACGATCAGCACAGACGGCAGGTTCCAGAAGGCGAGGATCGAGCCTTCGCTCAGGATCGCGGCTCCGATCAGCGCAAAGGCGGCGATCAGCCCTAGAATCAGCGCGCCGTCCACGGTTGTCCCGCTCGCCGGAACCTCATAGGCAACGGTCCGCTGGCTCGCAGCGCGTTGGGACGCGGCCTGCGAGGCGGCGCGCGGTTCAACTTGATCGGCCGGATCTGCCATCTGTTCGGTTCAGCCTTCTTTGGTGGCGGGTCCGATCAACTCGGCCGGTCGGATTTGATGATCTCGGTCATGGTCACGCCTAGCCGTTCGTCCACGATCACCACCTCGCCACGGGCGACCAGCCTGTTGTTCACGTAGATATCGATCGCTTCGCCGACCTTGCGGTCGAGTTCGACGACGGCACCACGCCCGAGCTTCAGAAGTTGGCTGACCTGCATGCTGGATTTACCGAGTACGGCGGATACCTGAACCGGAATGTCATAGACCGCTTCCAGCTCCCGCGCGGTGATCTGCCCCTTGCCGTCATCGGCAAGGATCTCATCTGGGGCGTCTGAGTCTCCGCCCATGGCGGCGGCCATGTCGGTCTCGTCGAAGTCCTGCATTTCGATATCGTCGTCGGACATGCTGTCCTCCTGTTCCCTAGCGCGGCCGGGGCGGCCGCTAATGCGCTAAAGCCTTGTCATTCCGCGTGGGCGGGCTCGCCGCGCGGCGCCTTGGTATCGGCGGCCTGTTCCTCGTCGGTCGCTTCCGGCGTATCCGACAGCTCCGAAGTTACTTCAGTTTCCGGCTCGGCGTCTGCGTCGAGTTCAGCCACCAGATCAGGGTTCGGATCATCGTCAGCGGTGGTTTCCCCGTGATCGCGGACCGGAGTATTGTTCAGCGCGCGGTCGACCAAATTGTCGATCTGCTGCCATGTTTCGTCGAGCGAGCGCTCTACGGCACCGGCCTGCCAGGACACCCGGCAGTCGTCTTCCTGCAGCTCCGGATCGCCCACCAGGACCACTTGGCCTTCATAGCCGATCCGGCTCGCCATAAGATTTACTTTGTCGGCAAGCGCCTCCTCCAGCTGAGAGGCGACGCGAATCATGACTTTCGGTTGCTCGGTCAGGAACCCAAAGGCTTCCTGGATGACGCTCTCGACTTCCGGCAGCGCCTTTTCCCGGGTGAGCTCCGGCGCCAGCTTGTGCATGATAGCAGACGAAAGGCGGACCGCATCGGCCTCCATCGCCTTGCTCCACATGGCATGCTCTTCGAACACGCGGGGCAGGCGGGTCATGACCGCGTCCAAGGTGCGCGCGACCTGTTGATCGATGCTAGCCATGGCGTCGGACATACCCTGTTGGCGCCCGAGCGCCTCCGCCTCGGTCCGGGCCGCTTCCATCTGTTCGACGGTGTAGGTTGGCGGAGCTTGCTCGGCGGCTTCCTGTGCCGCACGGGCCGCGGCTTCCTCCTCAGCCTTGCGTGCATCGTCAGCTCCGTCATCGAAGCTGTAATCGAACATGAAGGGTTTGGGCTTTCTCATCATGCGGGCCCGTTAGGTGGCTTCCTGGTACATCCAGTTGCGGATGATCGCGACGGCTTCTTCCGGATGCTTGTCGACGATTTCTCCGATCTTTCGGAGCGAGGACGCCCGCACGCGGCCTTCCACCTGATTGATGTCGATCATCTGATCGAGCAGGCTTTCCTCATCCTCATCGCTGTCAAGCAGTTCCGCCATGTCGGCATTGGCACCGGGGCCGGCCAGCTGCGCCAGTTGACCATCCGCCCCGATCATACCGCCACCGGCCCCGCCGGCGGCAAGCGTGGTGGGCATGCTTTCGAAGAGTCGCGTGAGGACGGGGCGAACCACCAGCAGGATGACCAGCAGACCGACCACTGCAAGAACCAGTACCTCGGCGAGCTGCAGGAATTCCTCCTTGGAGATTCCGAACAGGAAGCTGCCGTCACCCAGATCTTCCGGCTCCATCCGCACGAACTGCATGTTGACGACCTCGACCGTGTCCTCGCGCTCGGCATCGTAGCCGACGGCGGACCGGACCAGGGTTGCAATCTGTTCGAGCTCCGCGTCGGTACGGGGCTCGTAGATCCGCTCGCCATCGTCGTTGAGCGAATAGCGCCCGTCGACCAGAACCGCGACCGAGAGGCGCTGCAGATCGCCGCCCTCGCGCACGGTTTCCGTCACGGTCCGGGAGATCTCGAAGTTTGTGGTCTCTTCGGTGATGGACCGGTTGTTCTGCGAGACCAGCGTGCCTTCGCCGTTGTTGCCGGCCTGCGCCTCGGGGAGATTGTTCTGCACGGTGACATTATCCTGGCCTGAATTGTCCGTGGAACTCTCGGTTTCCTCGGTGGCCTGGGTGGATCTGGCAACCTGACTGTCGGGGTCGAATTTCTCCTGGCTGACCACCATGCGGTCATAGTCGATATCCGCGGTGACCTCGGCACGTACCCGTCCGAAACCGACGGTGCGTTCCACGAGTTCTTCGATCGACCGGCGCAGGTCGCCCTCGAATTTGGAGCGCAGCTCGTCGGCGTTCTGTGCGGCGAGCGAGGAATTGTCCTCTTCTCCGAAACCGCGCGCCAACAGGTCGCCGCGGTCGTTCAGAATGGAGACGCCGGCTGGGGTCAGATCGGGCACCGCTGCCGCGACCAGATGCTGGATTCCCAGGACCTCCTCGCGGCCCGGGCGGCCGGAACCGGACAGTTGCAGGACAACGGACGCGCTCGGTTTCTGGCGTTCCCGTGAAAACAGCTCGCGGCGCGGCAGAACCAGATGCACCCGTGCGCCGCGGACGTTGCGGATCGATGAGATCGTCCGGGACAGTTCGCCTTCGAGGGCGCGCACCAGGTTGACGTTCTGGACGAAACTGGTGGTGCCGAGCCCATCGGTCTGATCGAACAGCTCGTACCCGATCGAGCCGTCACCCGGCAGACCCTGCTGCGCCAGGGTGACGCGCAACCGCAGGACTTCATCGGCCGGCACGAAGATCTGCGTGCCGTTGGCCTTCAACTGGTAGGGAATGCTGCGGGATTCGAGCTCGTTCACGATCTCGCCGGAATCCGCGCTCGCCAGATCGGAATAGAGAAGCGACATGCTGCCGGTCGATATTCTAGAGACCAGGAAGATGAAAAACCCGACCGTCGCGATCGCGGTGCCCACGAGGGCCGCCAAGCGCATGGGACCGAGATTCTTGATCAGATCAGCAAAAGGGTTCATGGCGCGTCACTACCCCCACAGAGTCGACGAGGTTGGGTCACAGATCGAAGACAGCGACCCCGATACGGGCTCGGAATTTTTCATCTGCAATTTCGATAAAATTTTATACAAAAGTTTTCGATCTCCGGCTACCCCAAGGTGGGCAAAATTTTCCTAGTATCAGTATCATAGTTATCTTTAAAATAGAACAAGGAATTAAGAGCAATCGTTGCGCCTTCGCATGAACTAGGTGCTGGGTCTTGAGGGACGGGAGATCAGGGATGGCCAAACGGAATTCCCAAAATCGGCGCGGCGCGACCTCTGCGGCGGTGCCAGGCGGTCCGAAACCGGGGGCGTCGAAGGAAGCCATGGTCTGGTCGGATCCGAGGGATCCGAATGCGGCCCGTCACGCCCAATTGATCGTGGCCGGCATGGAGGCTCTCGAAACCGGAGACATTGAGACCGCTAAATCGCACTTCCGGGCCGTTCTTGATCAAAATGTCGAACACCCCGATGCGCTTTTTGGTATGGGACAAGTCGCACGTGAGTTGGGGCAGCACCTGACCGGCGCCGAACTGATCCGAAGGGCGATCGCGGTGTCGCCAAACCCGATTTATTGGTCGAATTTGGGGAATGCTCTGCTTCAATTGGGCGAGTTCGACGGCGCCTTGACAGCCCAGGAAGAAGCCTACCGTTTGAATCCGGGCCTTGCGGGAGTCGTCCAAAATTACGCGAACGCGCTAAACCACCTCAATCGCTACTATGAGGCCATGCCGCTGTTTCGGAAACTCGCCAGGACTTTCCCGGACAACATTCACCACTTGGTCAACTACGCCACCGTTCTCACCAGAATTGGCGAATATGCGGCCGCCAACAAGGTTTTCCGACAGGCCCAGGAGATAAGCCAGACCGATAGTACCTGTAATCTTTACTATGCTGTGAATTTGATGGCGATCGGGCAATGGGAAATGGCGTGGCGTCTTTATGAATGGCGGTTTCTTGCACCTGCCTATCGATCATCGCTGCGAAGATATTCTGTTTCGAACGAACTTCCTGAGAACATGCGTGACGAGCGGATATTTCTGTACGGCGAACAGGGGATCGGGGATGAGATTAGATTCGCAGGTATGGTGAACGAGGTGCTCGAACGCGGTGGAGAGGTGACGCTGGAATGCGCTGAGAAATTGCTCCCGCTATACCAGAGGTCTTTTCCGAAGGCGCGGGTCGTCGCGGCGCGATGGGAGCCGGCGGAGACCGGTGCGGAGCCGTTCGATCGATACCTGCCGACCGGCAGTCTGGGCAGGTTCCTGCGCACGGATGCCGGTCGGTTTCCGCGAACAGCCGGGTATGTGATCCCGGATTCCGACAAAGCCGCAGCGATGCGGGCCTGGCTTGACGGATTGGGAGACGGGCCAAAGATCGGGATCTGTTGGAGGTCTTCTTTGGTCGGCCATCTGCGCTCGACCGCCTATGCGCAGATCGACGATCTGGAACCTCTGTTCAAGATGCCAGGGGTGACGCTGGTCAATCTGCAATATGACGACGCGACCCAGGAGCTTGAGCGCGCACGGAACAAGTTCGGCGTCGACGTGCATGTCAGCCAGGATTTGGATTTGTTCAACGACCTGGACGGTGCGGCGGCTTTGACGCTCGGTTTGGATTATGTGGTCAGCGCCAACACATCGGTTGCCTGCATGGCCGGAGCACTGGGTGTTCCGGGCGCAGAGTTCAGGGCCCAGCCTATTGACAAATCAGGCACGATTGCAGGAAACGATCCCTGGTTTCCATCGATCCGTCTGGTCGGAAAGCGCCCCGCCGAGCCGTGGTCCGGCGTGTTCCGAACCATCGTGCGGGATATCGAGAAGCGGTTTGCGTCCGCAAGCAAGGCAAAGGCGAGATGAAGAGGCGTCCGAGAGATCTTATCCGGCTGGGGCGATCGATCTAGGCGTTCTTGTGCTCGCGGTCACGGTAATGCTGCAATCGGGTTGCCCGAAGTCCGCGGACACCATGCCGGTCGATCAACCGTTCCCAGGAGCGATACTCTTCCTCGGAGATGTTCCATTTTTCGCAAGCCTCCGGGAGGCTCAGCAAGCCGCCTCGAACGGCGGCCACGACGATCGCCTTTCGACGAATCACCCACCGATCCGTCTCGTTCGACGGCAGGTCGTCCAGGGTTATGGGCACCCCATCGGGACCCGCTACGGCCTGAACCGCGCGATCCGAGAGTGGCTTCGGAGATGCGGGAGAGCCTTGATGCCCGCTCCCTTTCGTTTGAGAGCGGCCGGCATCGCCCTGTGATGTCTCGATTGGGATCGTCCGGTTGGGTTTTGCCATTTTGACCATCTGCCCAGCAGAGCCTTTTGGTGCGTTAAGAGTCTGAGGATGCAGCTATCCGCTTAAGAATTCGCTAACAGAGCGAGCCCTGTTTCCAGTCGCTTTTCCTTGAACTCACGATTTGTCTTTTGGTCCTGAAAACAAAAAAAACGCCCTGACCGAAAGAACGGCCAGGGCGGAGGAACGGCGGAATTGTTTTCCCGGACCGAAAGCCGGGCAGTGATCGACCGCGAAGCCGATCCGGTCTTTACCGAGCCAGGCTTATCGCTTCACCCGGATGATCTCATCGAGCAGCTCGTCGCCGGTCGTGATGATCCGCGTTGCTGCCGAATAGGACCGTTGGGTCACGATCAGATCGGTGAACTCTTCCGCCAGATCGACGGTCGAGCTTTCCAAGGCCGCACTCTCGAACAGGCCGGCGCCCAACTGACCTGCTTCTGTCAGCACAAGGTCGCCGGAACCCGCAGACAGGGAGTAGGTGTTGCCGCTCTGCGCTGCTAGTTCGGTTGCGGCAGGGACCTGGGCAAGCGCGAGCTTGTAGACCAACCGGGTCTCGCCGTTTGCAAACTGGGCGGTGACGAAGCCTTCCTGATCCACGTCCACGCCTGTAAGTGACGACGGGCCAGAACCGTCTTGATTCAGGGTGACGGCTTGATATTCACCGGAAACCTGCCCCAGGCCGCTGGTCGAACCGAAGTTGCCCCAGTTGATGTTGACAGTCGATGCATTGGCGCCATTGCCGAAAGTGGCACCGGGTATGGTTATCGCAGTTGACGCCGCCGTGCCGACGGTGGCCGCACCGGCGCCAATGCTTTGCAGAGTGCCGTCACCATTGAAAGTGATTGTTCCTGCGACGCCGACGGTTGTTGCTGCCCCTCCAGGTGGAGTGATCGTCGTTGTGTAGTCCCAAACATTGTCCGTCGCGTTGGCGGTCCAGTTGATCGTCAGGAGGTGGCCGACGCCCAACGAATCGAAGATCGTGATGTTCGTGGTCTCGGTGGCCCCTGTTGCAGCCGTGGCAGGCAAGTTGAGTGTGGTGGAGACGTTTCCGGTGGGTGCCGTCGTGCTGTTGAAACCGCCAATGTTGACGGTCTCCAGGCTGCTCACCAAGTCTTGGGTTGCGGCGTTGGTGATTACACCTTGCGAGTTCGTGGCCCAGCCTTGAAGATAGAATCCTGCGGTATTGATGAGGTTTCCGTCTTCGTCTGGAACGAAGGATCCGGCTCGTGTCAGCAGATACTCGTCTTGGTTGGGATTAGGCGCTGACTCAGCGTTCACAACGAAGAATCCGTTGCCGGTGATCGCCAGATCGGTGGTGGAGGTGCTACCCAGAAGCAGGCCCTGCCGTTCGGGATCGGAGAACGGACGCGCGATCACGCCACCGGGCGTGTATTTGGTCGAGGTCTGGCCGTCGGTGACCAGGGTCTGGAACCTAGCCGAGGACGCCTTATAGCCGACCGTGTTCACATTTGCGATGTTGTCCGAGATGATTCCGAACGCGGTGGACTGCGCTGCGAGCGCCGACACACCGGAATATAAGCCGCCGTAGATACTCATTTTTCCTACTCCGTCATTGGGAGGAACCCGGTGTCCGGGCCGCCCCGCGAAGGTTGATCGACGGCGTTCTGCCGAGGGGTCCGGGCGCCCTTCTCGAGCCCGGGAAAGTCTGTGCGCGTCAGGTGACGCAAGGGTTCGCCGCTATGCGGTCGCAGGCTCGCGAACCGAGATGATGTCGCTGAGTTTCACAGCGAGGCCGTCCAGCAGGACGTAAACATCCTCATTGTCCGAAGCGCTGCCGGTGACCCGACCGGTGATATCGGTCTGGCTGGTTCCCACCGTTTCGCCTTCGACATCCAAGGCGTCGACCAGGAACCGGTAGGATCCCTCGGGAGCCGGAGCGCCGTCCGCATCCATGCCGTCCCAGGTTACGGTGTGGCGCTGCGAGGAGGTCTGACCTTCCAGCGTTCGGATGATCTCGCCATCGGTATTGAGGATGTTGATCGAAAGGGTCGCCGCTCCGGCCTCCGGGGTGTACCCGAAGGTGATCAGGTCGCCATTGAAGGTGGTCACGTCGCTGTCGATCTGGACGTCTTTGCCGATATAGGACACCGCCGCCGCTCCGGCGCTCGCGTTCTGCAGGTTGATCAGCTGCTCCAGGTTCTTGTTCTGGGCGATCTGCTGCTCGACGCCTGCGAAGCTCACCAACTGGTTGGTCATTTCGGTATTGTCCATCGGATCCAAGGGATCCTGGTTCTGCAGCTGCGTTGTGAGCAGCGTGAGAAACATATCAAGATCGTCGGAGATCTTCGCGGCCGCGGCGTCCGCGGAACTCGGATCCTTTATGCCTTGCGTCAGAGTTGAGATGTCCATGTTGGATCTCCTCAGGCCACCAGGTTCAGGCTACCGTCATCGGCAATGCCATCGCCTGAGGCGGTGTCGATATCAGTGTCTTGCAGATCATCTGAGCCGTCCGCTTCGTCGGAGGCTCCGGCGCCGCCGGTGTCATTGTCGGCATGCTGCCCTCCCGCGGCGTTCTGTCCATCATGCTTTTCGAATTGAAGTGAGTTCGAATCGGTCTTCAGGCCGGCGTCCTGCAACGCTTTTTCCAGGGCGCGGGCATCCCGCTGCATGAGATCGAGGGTTTCCGGGCGGTCCGCAGAGACCGTGGCCCGAACCGCACCATCGCGTCCGATTTCCAATTTCACATCGACCTTGCCCAATTCTTCCGGGTTCAGTCGGATGCTGATCTTGCCGCCGCCATCCTTGGCGGTGCTGGTCAGCTTCACGGCGACCTGGTCGACCGCGGCGCCGGGGGTTGCACCGGGCCGACCAGATGTGGCTTGCGCCACAGGAGAGGCCATTGTGGCGGAAGACGTGCTCTGAGGTCCGCCGAGGCCTGCCGCAACTCCTGATGAGGAGGCACGTGTAGCTGTCGAAGATCCGCTGTTCCCGGCCTGCAGTCCGCCGGGAGCGTTGCCGAGCGCACTTGGCCGGGCGGTTCGGGTCATCATGATGTCCTGGAACTGGGCGCGGGTCGCTTCGTTGCCGAATCCGCTCTTGCCGTTTGTCGATTGGCCGAACTGAAATCCGGGCTGCCCAGCTGCGCCTTGTCCGCCGCCTTGCGGACTCTGTTGACCGCCAGACTGCCCGCCATTGGCGCCGGCGTTCTGGGCCTGCGCGCCGCCATCGGCGCCAACGAACATCGGCTGTCCGCCATTGGCCGAAGCGGTACCTTGAGCCGGGAGTGTTCCACCGGCCCCATGGCCCAGCGACGGCAGCGTCACGCCTGGCTGACTCATCCCGTTTGCCGCGGCCTGTTGGGCCTGGAACAAGGTGCCACCCATGCTGGGAAGCGCTTTCACGTGTCCGGTTGTCTGCGGCGTGGCATCGACTGAAATCTTTATGGAGGTGTCCGTTGGGATCGAGGGTTTTCCGGTCGCACCGTCCTTCGAGTTTGGAGCTGTCGACTGTGACGCCTGTACGGCCTGCTGCGGTTTTGCGGAGGCCCCCGATGCGTCGGCCGGAACAGGAGTTTGGCTCGACGCTTGAGGCGTGCTGGCTTGCGGCAGCGGAGTCGGGGCCGGAGCGGCTGTAGCCGTGGCCGCAGCGGCGCCCTTTGAAGCAGTACCCTGCGAGGTCGTGCCATCCGAGAACGCGACGGGGAGCGGGGTGTTCTGCGGGACGGTCGGCATGCCGTCGACCGCTGTCTCGGTAGAATCTGTCGCCACTTGGGAGACCGCTAGATCTTGATCCGCCCGGCCGTCTACGTTTGCTTCAGCATCGCCTGAATCCGACGCATAGGGTGCGTCGTCCGAAAAGGCGCTTTGAGTCTTTTGGTCGGCAGGCTCCTGACGGGGCGCCGGAAGCGGGTCTGACCGGAAGGCGAGCTGTTTCATGTGAGACGAGGCGGGGCGCTGGTCATCCGCCCGAGGGATGTTCCGGACTGAACGGTCCGCCGCCTCTTTCATCTCGGTCATGAACGTCGCGTGGGCAATCGATGCCAGCGAGAGCTGCTTGCCCTTGCTCGCCGATGTTTTGCCGATCGCCTGGTCTAACGCGTTGATGTCCATGTCCGCACCTGTCCGCTTTGGTTCGCCAAGTACCAAGCAAGGCGCGGGCCAGTTCGAGACGCGATGCGCGGGATATCTAATTAATTGATAAATATAGGTTTACCGGGGCGGACAAAGAAAGCTGCGGCAACTGGTTCGGCTTTATGGTGGGTCTGACTTGTCCTGGGCAAAGCCTGCCGATGTGGCCCGGCAAAATCTTCCCGAAGACGTTCGGCAGCTCTGCCTGGTCCGGCTGCCAGGCCATCCGCTGCCGCAGGACGCGTCGCTTCGGGCAGCAGGACGAGGACGGCACGAAGAGTGCAGGCGAAAAAGTTCGTCAAAGCCCGTTGAGACATTATATATAATACAAGATAAATTTATCTAAAATACTTGACATTAGACTGAAAGTGCTTTTTACTCAGTGCTGGGATGGTTGAGTGACCGTCCCGCGTAGGCAAAACGCCCACGCAGCACCCTTAGAATGAGGAAAACAGACAATGGCTATCCAAAACTCGATCAACACGAACCCGGGATCCTTCGTGGCCCTTCGTACCCTCAACTCCGTGAACCGGAATCTGGACACGACCCAGAACCGGGTCTCGACCGGCCTGAAGGTCGGTGGTGCGCTCGACGACGCTTCGAACTTCGCTATCGCCCAGGGTATCCGGGGTGAGCTGAAGGCGCTCGGTGCCGTCACGCAGGGTCTGAACAACTCGAAGGGTATCGGTAAGGTCGCGATCGCCGGAACGACCGCCATTTCGAACCTGCTTCAAAATGTGCGGTCGAAGCTGACAGAGCTGTCGAACGAAGGTATCACCAGCGCTCAGCGGTCCATTCTGGTCAGTGACTTCAATGAACTGCTGTCGCAGGCGAACAACTTCCTCGATAACGCCGTCTTCAATGGCGTCAACCTGCTCGACACCGCAGCTCTGAGCACCAACGTCAACACCCTGTCCAACCTGAACGGTGGGACGTTGACCCTGACTGCACAGGATCTGCGTACGACGGTTGGTGCTCTGCAAGGCATTGCGACTATCGATGCTGATACTGCAGCGGCGGCGACCAATGCGCAGACGGTTATCACAACCGAATACGCAAACCTGGAATCTGCGGTCAACACTGCCCTGGGCAGTCTTGGCGCCGAGGTCCGTGCCCTGGAGCTGCAGACAACGTTCCTGGAGCAGATCTCCGACGCGACCGAGGAAGGCCTGGGTAACATCGTGGACGCCGATCTGGCCCGCGAGAGCGCCCGCCTGACCTCCCTGCAGGTGCAGCAGCAGTTGTCGACCCAGACCCTGGGTATCGCCAACCAGCGGCCGCAGTCCCTGCTGGGTCTGTTCCGTTAAGTCACGGGTTCGTAAAAACTGGAAGGGCCGAGCGACGGGGGTTGCTCGGCCCTTTACTTTTCCGGGTCTGGCTTCAGAACGGCAAAGACACAGCGTCTCGCTGAAGCGGCCTAAACAGCATGATCCGAGAGTATGGATGCCACGCGCTCGGCAGCGCGTTCGGACAATTCGGTCCACGCCTCTGGCTGACCATCCGACATCGTGCTGCGTGTCATCACCTCAATGCTCGGAAAAAATGGCCGTCGATCGGTTCCAAGACCGACCCATGTGGCATGAGACACAAGCCCGACGCACGGAGTGTTCATCCGGGCGGCCAAGGCAAGGACCGCGGTGTCCGCGCTGACCACCAAATCAAGCTCCTCAATCAAGACTGCCATTCGCTCCAGGTCGTCCTTTCGATCGAGATCGGGAGGGAAGACCATCGTCGAGCCAAAAAGGTCGTGCGCCTGGTCTACCTCGGCCGCGCATTCATCATATTGCAGGATCACGAAGCACGCGTTCAGCTCCAGGATTGACCGCAGATCCTGGATATCAGGATAATATCGGGTCCGATCTTCGAATCTCAGTGCAGACCTCCAGCACAATCCGATCCGAGGCTTGCCGGAACATGTGTCGTCTAGCCAGGGTCGCCAGCACTCTGATTTCTCTCGGTCGACCATCAACGGCGCGATCTCGGTAGGAAAATGATCCAGAGACGGCCGGGTAATCGCGGCCATGTCTCCGGCCAGAGTGACAACGCCATTTGGTGAGAGACTTGGCATCGCCGCCGACAGATCGATCGGAAAGTCCTCTGGCCGCTCGATGTCACGCGGAAAGAACGCCAAATCGGGGAAACTCCGCCGCGCCAACCCGATCAGTCTTGGGTCGACCTCGACTTCTATCCGGGAAATCTCGCCACGCTGGCGATACCCGACGAGATCCGGCCAGCATGTCGAGAACATCAGCTCGTCGCCCAGGCCTTGCTCAGCGATCACTCGCAGAACCGAGCAGGGGCCGCCGCTCCAAACCGGGTGCGACCCGAAGCGCGACAGGAGCGATCGTCGTCCGGACCGATTTCGGAACAATGCCCAACCCTGGGTGAAATTTCCCAAAGCCAGGTGATAGCTGCCGAGGTTTGTGAGGATCTGCGCCGTGCCAGGCGCCAGGATTTGCGCGTGTCGTCCCAGTCGGAGCGCATCGTAGAATGCAGCGTGGCGATAGCGGCACTCTGCAAGATTGGCGTAAGGTTCGGCCTGGGCGGGGGAGTGGATCGCGGTCTTTCGAGCGGCCAGTTCTGAGACGCCGATCCGGTCGAGCTGAAATGATGCCGCCGATATCTCGATTAATGCCGAGGTATGTATCGGTGCGAGATGGAGCGCCCGTCGGCCGGATCGCAGGGCGTGTCCGGGATGCCGAGTCAGGCGCTGGCACCGTGCGAGGTCGCACCAGCGGTCCGCGACGTTCAACGCGGCTGCGCCGGCACCTGGCGCAAGACAGAGAGCCCGTTTAAGGTCCTCAGCGGCTTCGACAAAGAAGCCGCTCTCCAGACGTACCATTGCCAGCTCGTGCCATACATCCGGTCGGGATGTTCCAGCGGTTCTTGCGCGTCGAGCGATTGGAAGCCGGGCTTTCCCCGTGGCGAGACGGCAATTCATCACGCAGGCTTCGGCATGCCCCGGTGCCAAAATCTGCGCGCGGACAACTGCGCGACTCTGGGCTAGGGGCTCTGAGGACCCCATCATGCAGGCTGCCAGATGAACCCAACCCTCCGGATTGATGGGGCAAGCGCGCAACGACGCCTCGATGAGAGACCGGGCCGGCTCGGGTTTCTCAAGTTGATAGAGGGCAAAACCCAGCACGTGATGAAGATCGGCGGTTTGATTGAGGCTCAGAGCGGGCGCGCCCGAGAGAATTTTTTGATAGGCCTGAGCAGCGGCGAGAACATGGCCTTCCGCGTGAAGCTGCTTGGCAAGCCGCAAGGATTTCTCGACCGTCATGGGCGACGTCGTCGGAATCCGAATGGCGCCGCCGACCTGTCCAAATGCCGATGATTGTGCGAATCGGGCATGGTAAGACTCAGTACTCCGCATTCCGGACAAAACCGCAAACCGACATTAGCAGGACACAGCAAGGGGAGCGACGCCCCTCTGAAGGGCGTGCTTGACAGGAGCACGACCCATGAGACAATTAGCGCATGCCATTAAAGTTAAACGTCAAGCCTGGTGAAAAATTTGTCGTGAACGGTGCCGTTATGGTTGCCGGATCTAAAGGTGCGTCCCTTGTGCTTCAGAACGAGGCGACGATCCTGCTCGGCAAAGACATCATGCAGGAAGAAGATGCCAACACCCCGGCAAAACGGATCTATTTCGCGATTTTGTTAATGTATCTTGATGCGTCTGGGCGGGACGCAATCAAACCGACTTTCATGGGGTTGCTTGAGGATTTCATGGAGGCGACCACGTTCCCCTCGGTGCGGAAAACTCTTCTTCATATTCTACAGGATGTGAATTCCGGAAAATTCTATCGCGCGTTAAAGACCTGTAAAGCACTCATCGCGTATGAAGAGCAGGTTTTTGCATACGCTGAGACCTCGAGCGAAAGCCAGTCGGCATAACCGGTATCGGATGCGCGAATGTCCCAATACGACGCCTATCGACAGACCATCAAGCAGACGGCCGCCCCCCGCGATGTCGAATACCGTTTGTTGGTTCAGGTTACGTCGGCTCTCTCGGCTGCCAAGGAACAACTCGCAGAGAGCGCGGGAAGCCCCAAAGCCATGAGCAGCGTGATGGACGCGCTCAACTGGAACAATCAGGTTTGGGATGCCTTCGTCGAAGATGTGGGCACCGAGGGCAACGCGCTTCCACGCGAGCTCCGGGCGGCTATTGTCAGCCTTGGTATATGGGTCAGCCGCGAGACGAATGACGTTGTTTCCGGAAATGGTGACATCGACTCGCTGATCTCGGTCAATCAGGCCATCATGCGTGGTCTGAACCCTGATCGGTCCGCCGCCGCGCCGGCAGGTGACGGTCCGGCACCCGATCCCGCAGCGCCCCGTCGCGCGGGGCCTTCCGATCTGGCTTAGGTCGCTTCCGGCGTATCTTGCCGGGTGCCCACAGGCTGATCGTTCCTATTTTTTCCTCATTATTCACGTGCCGTTACCGCGGCTTTCCCCGTCTTCTACCCCGAGACGGGCCGCTAGCTTTTTGTCTGGTGTTCTGAATCCATGATCCTGGGACGTGGGTCTGCAGGATTTGCCGGGACTTTTATGGCGATCCGGCACGATCAGCCCTACCAAAACTGCCATATCCGGGGGTGAGAATTTTCCCCCCTGGCGGTGAAATCTGCCGCCACAAGATCAAAAATACATAAAAATCAATAAGTTAATAATGTGGCCTGCCGATTGCTCTTGTCTTCATGACGAGCCGGGAGGGTCCGCCCTTCCAATCGCAAATCGCGACCCGAAAACCAGCCACTTAAGGCATCGATGGGTCAGCAGAACGTTGACGAAGGAACGGAACGATGGCTTCAAACTCCATTCTCACGAATCCCGAGGCGCTTGTTGCTCTTCGGAATCTGGAGCGGACCAATAATCTGCTCGCCAACACGCAGAACCGGGTCTCGACCGGCCTCAAGGTTACCGGTGCGATCGATGACGCCTCAAACTTCGCGATTGCCCAGGGCATTCGCGGAGACATCAGGGCCCTCGGCGCGGTCAACCAGGGCCTTAACAACGCCAAGGGTATCGCAAAGGTCGCCATTGCCGGTACGACCGCCATCTCGGACCTGCTCCAGACGGTCCGTCAGAAACTGACGGAACTGTCGAACGAGGGTATTACGAGTACGCAGCGGCAGATTCTGGCAAACGACTTCGACCAGCTGCTGTCGCAGGCGGCCAACTTCATTGACAACGCGGTGTTCAACGGGGTCAACCTGCTCGACACAACGGCGCTGTCGCCTAACGTAAACACACTCTCCAACATCAACGGCGGCACCTTGACCCTGACGGCTCAAGATCTGCGCACGACCGTTCAGGCGTTGGCTGGGGTTACAGCGACGTTCGATGCCACTGCAGCGGCTCCGGCCGCGGCGGCTCAGGCGGTTGTGGCCAATGGGGGCACGTACTCCAACCTCGAATCGGTGGTGAACACGGCTTTGGGTAGCCTGGGTGCCGAGGCGCGCGCCCTCGAACTTCAGACCACCTTCCTCAGTGAAATCACCGATGCGACCGAGGAAGGCCTGGGTAACATCGTGGATGCGGACATGGCCCGCGAGAGCGCCCGTCTCACGGCTCTGCAGGTCCGTCAGCAGCTCGGCACCCAGGTGCTCAGCATCGCCAACCAGTCGCCGCAGATCCTGCTCAGCCTGTTCCAGTGATCCCGGATGATCTTTCGGGGCTGGCGGTCTCACGGATCGCTACGCCCACGGGTGAAATCGGGTCGCCGGAGATCTAGGAGGCAGAGATGTCCTACGGTGCGTATAAATCGGTTGTTGCAGCGAATGCCACGAGTGACACGCGCGATCTGGAGTATCGGCTGTTGGCCCAGGTCACCGGCCAGTTGATCGACGCGCAGGACGGCAAGCTGACACTCCAGGAGCGGCTGGCCGCGATTCTCAAGAACGAGAAGGTCTGGAGTGTCTTTCTGAGCGACCTGAATGAGCCGAGCAACGGTCTGCCCAAAGCTTTGAAGGTCAATCTCGCGGGGCTCGCGCTGTTCGTGATCAAAGAGACGAACCATGTCGTCGATACCGATGCGCCGCTTGACGACCTCATCATGATCAACCGGCAAATCATGGCCGGTTTGAAACCTCAGTCCCTCTCCATGGCGGGCTGATCGAAGTCTCTCTACCTCGCCGGGTCTGGCGGGTTCCGTTCCGTACAAACTCAGCCGGTCTCCTCGGAGGCCGGCTTTTTCTTGGGCAGCGGGGCCTGACCCAACAGGACCAATTGCTCGCAGGTGTCCGAATCAAATGTTGGCAAGGCTTTTGCATAACCACTAGTCGACGATGGCTTCGGGCCAGCGAGACCGACCCTCGGTCGGTGAAGGAGATGTGATGACCCTGTTGAACTCTCTGTACTCGGCGCAAAGCGGCATTCTGGCCGCTCAGACGCAGATTGACGTGGCATCGCGCAACATCGCCAACGCGAGCACAGATAACTATACGCGGAAAGTCCAGAACCAGAGTTCACGGGTTGTTGACGGCCGGGCGGGCTTGGTCGTCATCGAGGAGGTGCAGCGCAACATCAATCTGCAGCTGCAGCGCGATGTGATCACTCAGACATCCTTGACCCAGCGGTTGGAGGTCATCGACGATTTCCTCGGCCGCTTCGAGTTGCAGTTCGGCCGGCCGGAGGACGACTCGTCGCTTTCGGCAAAAATTACCGCCCTGAAAGACACCTTTCAGGCGCTCGCGAGCAATCCCGATCAGAGCACGGCGCAGGCTGACGTGTTGCGGGCTGCCGGCGAGGTCGCTCTCGCCTTCAATAGCCTTTCGAACAATATTCAGGGTCTGCGACAGGAAGCGGACGCCCGGATCGAGGACTCGGTTGAGAGCATTCAAGAAGCGCTCGACAATATCGAAGCGTTGAACGGGGAGATCGGAGCGCGTCAGTCCGTCGGCCAATCGACCGCCGACCTGGAGGATCAGCGCGATGTCTGGGTCGAGCAGCTTTCCGAGGAGATGGATGTCCAAACCTTCCGTCGCCCGGACGGCCAGCTGGCCGTTCTAACCTCGTCTTCACAGTTTCTGCTGGACCAGCAGCCCGTCACCGTGAACTTCACGCCGGCCGGTACGGTCGCCCCAGATCTGGCCCTCGGAGCGGTCACGGTCACCAACGCCTTCGGCGGGACCGTAGACATTACGGCCAGCATCACACAGGGCAAGCTCGGCGGCCTGCTGGATCTTCGGGACACCATTCTGCCGGAGGCGCAGGATCAGATCGACTCTCTGGCATTCGAACTCGCACAGCAGTTCGACACGATCACGGTCGGCGCCAACACAGCGCCCCTCGAGTTGTTTACAGCCCCGCCGACCACCCCGCCGTCCAACCCCGGGGCGGTGGAGGCGGTGCCGGTCGCCGACCAAGGTTATTCCGCAGTCATGCAGGTCCGGACCACGATCACCGGGGCGGAATTGAGAGACAGCGACGGCGCCGGTACTTTTGTCGTGAACGGTGATGGCGATGCTTCTCTGCCCCTGGCCATCCTGGACATGTTCGAAACCAAGCACGCCTATGTAGCTGTGAACGGGCTCAATTCGACGGCAGCCACGCTGGAAGAGTTTGCGGCGCAGTTCATCGGTTACCAGGCCAATCAGAAAGCGGATTTCCAGAGCCAGTTCGGTTTTCAGGACGAGGTGCGGAATCTCCTCGATGAGCGTCTGAAGGATCAGAGCAGTGTGAACATCGATGAGGAACTGGCAAATCTGATTCAGCTTGAAGCAGCGTTTTCTGCGTCTGCGCGCGTCCTGACCTCGGTTCAGCGCGCGATCGACGAGCTTCTGCAAGCTGTCGCGTAAGAGTGAGTTAGGAGAGAGACGATGCGCATCTCGACGGTCACCCAAAATCTCAGGATGGATAACTCCATCAACAGTCTGCTGGATCAGATGGCGGACGCGCAGCTCCAGATATCGACCGGCAAGAAGAGCCAAGTCTACAGCGGTTTGAGAGGGGCGGATTCGCGGGTTCTGATCACGCTGAAGGAGCAGCGGACGACGCTGAATTCCTACATCAACACAATCAACAATGCATCGGTGAAGACCAAGACAATTGATGCCGCGCTTCGCCAGACCACCGATATCGTTACCGATATGCGGACCAAACTCTACGAGCAGGTAGAAGGTCTTTATCCCGAGTCGTCGTCCGCGTTGCAGACCTTCTCGGGCGCGACGATCACACAGATGATTAACCTCCTGAATTCGACCGCTGACGGGCAGTCTCTGTTCTCCGGTAACGACATCAATCAAAGGCCGATGATCGGGCGTGGGACGGTCGAGACCAATGCGGTGGCCCTGTCCGGCGCGATCCCGTCCATAGCGAACGGAGATACCGCCGCCGTGATCCAGGCCTACTGGGAAGGGGTCATGGGGAACAATGCCCCGAACGACGCGAATGAATGGTACCAGGGCGGCACCGGAAGCTTCGATATCCGGATTGATGAAGGCGTAAACACGAGCTTCGGCGAGGTTGGGAACAACGATGCCTTTGAAGAGGTCTTCGAGGTCCTGTATGCTTTTGCAAACATCGGATACGACGAGACTGTCGCGAACGCCGATGCGGAATACGGTGCCATGGTCAACTGGGGCCTGCCCAAGATTGAGGCCGCTTTTGATTTGATCAACGACATGGTGGGCCAGAACGGGGTCACCGGCAGACAGATGGAGGACCGGAAGGAGGCGCACTCGGAGACGCTCACGCTTCTGGAGAGCCAGATTCTAGGGGTCGAAGACGTGGATTCCTATGAAGCGGTCGCCCGGTTCCAAACCCTGCAATCCCAATTGCAGGCGAGCTATCAGACGACGTCTTTGGTCCGGAATCTCAGTCTTACCAATTTTATATAATAAAACCCACAGTAACTCACCTTTATAGGTTGTGGTCTGTCTGTTGCTTGATTGGCCTGAGGCCGAGTTTGGTTGCGATGAACGCCGCCATATCTCGACAAACTGACCCTCAAGCCCTATCTTAGAAGCTGGAGAAGAGAATCGCCGCCTCGGCGAATCTCCTGGGAATTCGTTCTCCAGAACGGAGGCCATTATGAACGTTGCGGACCAGATACGCGCTGTGCAGGGACGGCTTGAGTCGCCTGCGCGCTCTGGTGTGCGTTCGGAGCCGGCGCGTTCAGGGACGTCGGTAGCGGAGTCCGGAAGTTCTGCTGTCCAGTCGGCACCGTCTAATTCAGCCGACGACCGAGGCCAGGCGCCAGCCCGTACGCCTGCCGGTGGATTCTACATCAGCCCAAATCTGTCCTTCGACGCGAGGGCCTCGACTGTAATATTCCAGATCCGCGATGCGGTGTCGGGTGACGTGACGCGCCAATTCCCGGCGGAAGCGGCAGTTGAACGCTACCGAAGAGATCCCTCTCAGCAACCTTTCGTCCTGCCGGCGCCGGCGGCTGGAGACGATGAGGCTCCTGCACCTCGGATCAACAACAGAGATACGCCGGATCCTGCGGAGATTGAGTTGGCGACCGGACCGACGGCCGAACTTGAGGGCCAGGGGCCGGCGCCAGCGGGGGGAGATCGGTCCGCCGCCTCAGGTCTTGCTTCGAATCAGGCAGCGCCGTCAATTTCACCGCAATCGGCGCCGGTCGATATCCTCACTTAGCTGCATTGAATGTTCGCTACTGATGCAGGACGGAAGGTGGCTCCTGTCCATCATTCCTGCTGCCCAGCATCCACAAGATGTGGTAGCGTAGCCGCGCGTTAATCCAATTGCTGGCATGGGACACAGGCATGACCGACCAAGAGACTATCAAAGCGTGGCTGAGCGCCGCCGTCCAGCATCACGAAGCCGGCGAAGTTAACGACGCACGCGACTACTACATGAAGGTTCTGGAGGCGGATCCGCGCCACGAACGCGCACTGCAGCTCGCCGGGCTCTTGTGTCTCCAGGCTGGCGAACTCGATGGGGCCGAGGGGCTGCTCAGGGCCGCTTTGGAGGTCAATCCGCAGAGCACGACGATCCCCAATCATTTGGGCGCGATCGCGCTGCAGAGAGGCGACTTGCCGAGCGCAAAGGCGTATTTTGAAGAATCCATAAAGCTCGACGGAAATTATCTTGAAGCCCATTTGAACCTGGGTGTGACGTTGCGTGGTTTGGACGATTTGACCGGCGCCATCGACGCGCTGGAGGCGGCGCATCGTGTGGATCCGGATAACGACCTGGTCCTGCAGTGGTGCGGCATGGTTTGTCGTGAGCTGGGTGAGTTGGGCGAAGGCGCTGAGTTCCTGGTGCGCGCGTTGGAACTCAATCCCGAAAATCTCCAGGCGCTCCAGATTCTTGGTGATATTTTCGTCGATCTGAAAGAGTGGCGTCAGGCTGAAGACTGCCTGCGCAAGGCGGTCGAACTCGACCCGAAGTCGCCACAGCTGCACGGCAAGCTGGCGAACATGCTTTATCAAGAGGGTCGAATGGAGGAAGCCGGCACCGAGTTCGAAGCGGCACTTGCCGGCGCGCCCGGCGAGCCTTCCTTGATGGGCGGTATGGCGCTCGTGAAAGTCAGTTCCGGAGCGCTGGAAGAGGCTCGGGGCTTGGCGGATCAGGCGATCGCGGCGGACGACGCCAGCATTGAGGCCTATTTCGCGTTGGCCCAGGTGCACAAGGCCACCGGAGACGAGGCGGCCGAGGCGATCGCCGCCGCCAAAGTTCGAGAGCTCGCGCCGGAGAACGCTGAATACCTGCAACGTCTCTGATGCGTTCCCGGCCTTTCGGTTCTGACAGGAAATGGGTACCCCTTTGTGACCCTTCGGTTCGAAGGGGCCCTCGCTGTCAGAGTCAGGTTGTCCGGTTGATCGCGAACGAGCCTGCAGTACTGGACGTATAGGCACCGTAACCGCGGATCGGCTTGCCGGGAGCGGCCGGTGTCTGACCCTGGATTCCACGCGCCTTCTTCACGCCGTCGATGATCATCTTGACCGCACGGTCTGTCGCGTCCTGCGCCGCTTTCAGGGCCAGCATGTTTTCGGACAGCGCCTCTCTGAACCGCGCGTAGAGCGTTCTTAGTTCTCCGCGTTCCTCCGGGCTCAAGGCGGCAAGAACGGCTGCGTCCTTCCGCAGTTCGCTCTGGCATTGGTCATAGGCCTTGCCCATGACGGCCTTGTGCTGCTGGATTTCCTCAAGCTTGCCATAGTCGCGTGCCTTGAGAACGTCGATCTCCCGGCGCATCAGGGTCATAAGCTGGGTCATCGTCTCGACAAACTGCTCAACGATATTGCGCGTTGCCATCACTTAACCTCCTGAAGTTGCAGTAGTTCTCGTTCGATCACGCTGGCGATTCCGATCCCGCCGCGGCTGGTGATCGACTTGCTGATTTCGTCGAGATAATGGGTCTTCCAGACGCCTTCGGCGGACCCGCCCCCGAACATGCCGTCACCGTTGCCGATGTTCTTGAACATGTGCGAGACCATTTGGCTGATGAACGTCGTCTCGAAGCTCTCAGCGGCCTCGCGAATATGTTCCCGGTTGCCCGACTGGGTGGCGGCCTCAATCGCGGCGCGCTGCTTGGCACTGGTGCCGGCGGCACGGGCCATATCCATCTGGCCGACGCCGGGCATGTCCATTTGGGAGAGGCTGGTCATGGTCGCTATCCTTGCCTTCTGGCCTTAGAGAACTTCGAGCTCGGCTTGCAGGGCGCCCGCCGCTTTGATGGTCTGCAGGATGGAAATCATGTCCCGGGGACCGACCCCGAGGGCGTTCAGACCGTCGACCAACTGCTGCAGGGTCACGCTTTCCGACAGGATGCTGAGGCGATTGTCGCTATCGTCGTCGATCTCGATCTGAGTGCGCGGTACCGTCACGGTCTCGCCGGTTTCGGAGAAGGGCTGCGGTTGGCTGACCTGCGCCGTCTCGGTGATGCGGATCGTCAGATTGCCCTGAGCGATCGCCACTGTGCTGATCCGGACATTCTCACCGATTACGATAACGCCGGTTTGCTCGTCGATAACGACTTTGGCGATATTGTCGGGGGTGACCCGCAGTTGCTCCACATCGGTGATCAGACCGACCGCGTTGTTCCGATAGGCGTCCGGGATCACCATGCGGACCGTGCCGCTGTCCGAAGGCTGTGCCACCGGCCCGCCCAGAAAGGCGTTGATCGCCCGCGCGATCCGCCGCGAAGTGGTGAAGTCTGGGTTCCGAAGCGACAGGCGCACCGTTTCCATCTGGTTCATGTCAAACGGCACTTCCCGTTCGACGATGGCCCCGTTGGAAATCCGACCGGCTGTCGGAACACCTCTCGTTACGGTCTCCGCCGCGCCGCCTGCGGAGAAACCGCTGACCGCGACTGGACCCTGGGCAACCGCGTAGACTTCGCCATCCGCACCCACCAGCGGTGTTACCAGGAGCTGCCCACCGAGGAGACTTTCCGAATCGCCGATTGCGGAGATTGTGACGTCGATTCGCGTTCCCTGATTTGCAAAGGGAGCCAGAACCGCGGTGACCATAACGGCGGCCACGTTGTCGGTGTCGAGGTCGTCGTCTCGCGCGTTCACGCCCAGACGCTCAAGCATTCCAACCAGACTCTCTCTGGTGAAGATCGCGCTGTCCAGGCTGTCACCGGTGCCGTTCAGACCAACCACGAGGCCGTATCCGATCAGCAGGTTCTCTCGAACACCTTCGAAATCCACGATATCCTTGATCCGGGTCTGAGCCGAAACCGGGGCCGCGGCCGAGACCACGACAAAACATAGCGTCGCGGTTGCCAGTAAGTTGAGGATTTTGCCTAGCTTGATCATCGCTCTATCCCGCGGTCTCAGTGGTTTCTTGCCGGTTTGATCCGATCTCCGGAACTGACATGCGAGAACTGTGCCAACATTCTTCGCTCGACCGAACCACAAAAAGTGCTCTCATTTCGGCGGTCCGGATTGGGGCATCGAAACGCGGCAGGTCACATGTTATATATTGCTGATGATTCGAGGGGTTATGGCACGATATGAAGATTGACCCGACCAAGGTCGCAGGGGTGTCGCAAACGCGGCGGTCTGAAAAGTCCAAGAAGGCCGGTTCGACGGCGTTCAGCGATCTCCTGGGCGAGACCTCGGAAACCGGATCCGCGCGCCAGACTTCATCCACCCAAAATGTCGAACATGTCCTCGCGGCCCAGGAGGTCGGCGATCGGGAGGGTAGTGCGCGCAAGGCCCAGGAGCGCGCCGAAGAGATGCTGGAGAAACTCGAGGATATCCGAACCGGCTTGCTGCTGGGCGCAATACCGACCGACAAGCTCAAGCAGCTCGCATTGGTCGCGCGGCAGCAGCGGGAGGAGTTCACCGACCCCCGACTCACCGAAATCCTTAACGATATTGAGCTCCGGGCACGGGTCGAGTTGGCCAAATACGACCCTTCATCTTAAATTTGTCACGAATTCAGTGCCTTAGGAGCGCTTGCAGGCGCGCTGGGGCGAACATATACTCCGCGCCGTTTCGGGGGTGGAAATGCGGGAAAGCCCCCAATTGTCTTGCTATCCGCGTGGAGGCTCTGGATGCGCGTCACCCTGCCGCCGGACTATGCTCCGTCGGACGACGAAGAGTTCATGAACGCCTATCAGCTGGAGTATTTCCGCCAGAAACTGCTGCGCTGGCGGGCGGAGCTGGTCCAAGAGGCGACCGACACCCTTAGCAATCTGACCGAACAGAATTTGCAGCAGCCTGACATGGCCGACCGGGCCTCGCTCGAGACCGAACACGCGATTGAATTGCGGACCCGGGATCGGGAGAGGAAGCTGATCAGCAAGATCGACTCGGCCCTGAAACGGATCGAGGATGGCAGTTACGGCTACTGCGAAGAGACCGACGAGCCGATCGCGCTCCGTCGTCTTGAGGCCCGCCCGATCGCGACCCTGAGCCTGGAGGCCCAGGAACGGCACGAACGGATGGAACGCACCCACCGGGACGAGTAGCCTGGGCTTTTCCGGATATTTAGGTCTCGCCTCAGATCAGAAAGGCCGCCCGTTTTGGGCGGCCTTTCTCGTCGTGGCGGGCTCTCCGCGAGGGAGGAGGGGAGGAGGGAGAGCCTCGCCGGTCCGGCATCGGTTCTTTAACAGTTTTCTGAGCGGTAAAAGAAGTTCAAGTGTGTATATAGTCGTTATCTCCCAATCAGTTCTGAGGTTTCGCCTCAAACGATATTAAAGATTCTGCTGTCAAAGCCGTCTATCCCGCGCAAAAATTTTCATTATTGCGAAGGCATGTTCATCGTGCATCCTAAGCATGATTTGTGCCAAGAGCGCCGCGATGGAGTTGTTAATAGGGACCGAGCGCTTAATCGTTTTGAGCGCCGCTCAGTTTAGGTCGAGGGGCAAAGGTTGCCTACATACAGCGTTTGTACCCTAGAAGCCGCTCACGGGCCCTCAGAGGGCTTCTGGAGGTGCTTGGAGTTGTCTCGCCACGTACACCAAATGAACGGGCGCTCATGGAGATAGGGGGGGATGGTGCAATTCGAAGATATTTCAGGGACTCGACCATACTTCCATGAAGCGACAGTCGATCTGCGGCATCGTTTCAATTCCGTCAAAACGGGCTTCTCTGAAGCAGAGGTAGTTGAGATCTGGAAAATTTGGCTTGAGCTGATTAATCGGAAGCATCTCAGATCGAATGGCAGCAAGTTTACACAGGCAGGTACACTCTACGAGGAAGTCGACTACAGGCTCGATGAGCTCAAACTGCTCGGCTTTGCTTGGCCGTTCACGCTTGCACCCGGGGGTGACGGTAGTCTGGATGGTAGTGAATGGAAAATGGACAGCCCTCTCTCTCGGCTTGGATATAGCGTTGCCGGAAACGCGGATCAGACTGCCCAGAGGCGACGGATTCTGGCCGATGCGTTTGAGGGACAACTTCCTCTTCGAGATGGTGAGAAGGAAATTTGGGGAATGGCTCGCTCCGGCCAACGCCTCCATAGAATTGCAACCCTAGTCGCGGCGCTAGTACGAAACCAGAAGCGCCGAACTCGCCCGTCAAAGAGAGCAATAGAGCGCTGGGAAAAAGATCTCGAATGGATGAAATCCACTTATTACGATCGTACTGCGTTCGCTTTCGGCTGGCCAAAAATCGCATGAGTTCGATTGAAGAAACCCCCGAATACCTCTGGTCCAAAACCGTGACGTAGGTCGGAGCCGGAGCCTTTTCATATGTATTGGTTTTTAAGTGATACGTAAGGGGCGGTTCACAGCGTTTTGACCGGGGTCCATTAGGTGGTCCAGTTTCAGAGTTTGAGTCTGGCCACGCTGGCCGCATTGTTGCGACCGGTGGTTAGACCGTATCCGAGAGGTGGTTTTGCCGGCAAGAAGGCTTCCAGCGCGGGTGGTCGATAGCCGAGCGAGCTGTGCGGTCGTTCGGTGTTGTAGAACCGTCTCCATTGCTCGATCAGCACCTGGGCTTCACGCAGCGTGTGGAAGATTTCGCGGTTTAGACATTCGTCCCTGAGGTTGCCGTTGAAGCTCTCGTTGTAGCCGTTCTCCCAGGGCGAGCCGGGTGTGATGAACAGGGTGTGGACCTGAAGCCTGTCGAGCCAGGCCCGGACGGCGAGGGCTACGAACTCGGGGCCGTTGTCAGAGCGGATATGCTCCGGCGGACCGTGCCTCACGAACAGTTTGCTAAGCACGTGCGGGACATCCTGGCTGTTGAGCTTGCGCTTCACATAGATCGCCAGACACGTCCGGCTGTACGCGTCGATCACCGTCAGTATCCGGAAGGTACGGCAGTCATGGGTGCGGTTCTGGACGAAGTCGTAAGACCAGACATGATTGCCATGGGTCGGACGCAGCCGGATGCAGGAGCCGCCGTTCAGCCAAACCGCTCTTCAACAACTAGAAATAGATGGATCTCGGACATCGCAGCTAGGCAACGCTTTCAACCCATGCGCTGGGTGTATTAATCGAATAACGGGGAAATAGCGCAGCGACGAGAATCGAAGCACCTTGTTCTCCTGGTCGCTGCTCAAGCGGCACGAGAAGGCGTAAATAGTTGCAAGGCCTCCGCCCACGATCACTTAGTATGTATCCCCTAACTCGATTCATGGCCGGCTGCCGCGTTGCCGCTACGGTCGACAATTCTGCGACAAGATCTCCTACGAGGTCCGTATCCGGTACAGCTCTTAAACCGCCTATCCGAATTTTGTTGTCCTGATCTAAATCCCAGCCATATGCGCGTTTGCTGCTGTAACGTTCAAATGAAATTTGATTCCGATCTACCCGGACCATCTTCAGAGTCATGTTGGGTTGACGATTATATTCTTCAAATAATTGCTCCACCTTTGCATCATTGTCGAAAATTCCAAGAGCGTATGCTGAAAGAACTTTGTCAAACGCCCTGTGATCGCTCGCAAATAATTTTCCTAATCTAACGTCTGAACATAATAATGTTCTGTCTGACGGCAGAAGACCGCCTACTGACAACAATCGATCAGGGAAAACGACAGCCTCATTTAGAGACACGGGGCCATACTCGAAAATCTTTACAGAAAAATTATTATCTAAATATGACACCTCAAATCGAAAATTCCTTATTTTTCGAGCCATGAGCCATATAAAATCTACCCAAGCCTGGTGAGATTCATCCGAAAATCGATAACTATTCAAATAAAATTTCACAAACGAAATATCCGTATCCCACTCTACATAAATTACATGGTTTTTGTGTTTCTGGTGATCCGATCTTTCGAACAAAAATCCTTTTTGATCAATGAAGATGTGCCCACATTGGGGTAGGCCTCTGAGACCAAAAATACGAGTAAAACAACTTTCTGGTAACACCGCATTCCCCGAATTTCCAAATCTCTCAATCTGAAGTCAGCTAACACGGTTTCCGTGCGTTCAGCAAGGAAACGCTAGGCGTATGATACCCTTTGGTTACCAGTCCAACTACACTACAATGTGCCCAAAGACACTATCACGGTTTTTGGAGGTCACGTCGCGGTGGGCGAAACTGGAGAGTTTTCAAATGTGAACACCGAGGAGGCCATCGATCACATGATTGGCAGCCATGTAGCAAACATGCGGAACTCACGAGGGGTATCGCGTCGACAACTTGCTCGCGACATCGGGATTACAGCCCAGCAGTTGGCAAAGTACGAATCTGGGCTAAATCGCATTCCTGCTTCAAGACTTGTTACAATTGCGCTAGCTCTGGACTGCTCCTTGTCGCAGATAATGGGCCTTCCGTTTGATAATCCTATTTTGACATCCGATACGAGCGTTTCCAATGATCCAGAAACGCTCAAGCTCCTTCGAGTCTGGGGTCGACTGGATAGCAACACTCGGATCAGAGTGTTGGGACTAATTGAATCTATTGATGACCTCCAACGGCAAAAATGAAATTTTTTGCGATTATCGATTGACAATTGATAACCTGAGGTTACCATTCGACCTAAGGCGAACGATTTAACCAACGTCTGAGTCAATTTGCATTTTCGGCACCAGCAAAACACGCCTCGTAGAATTTGCCGGGCCCAGGGTTGGTCCTTTGTTACCTAAAATTCACCACTATGCTGAGGGCGTAGCATGGCTCAATCAACTCAGCATGACAGATATTGGGTCAAGTCAAATCTGACATACACGATCGATCCGAGCATGGACGGATGGCGTGGTTCGGTGGACCAGGCTATAGCGGCATGGACGAATGTATCTCCATTTAATCTTGTCTACGCCGGCACATCGGGCGGGGATATCCACATAAGGGATGTCATAAATCCGGCCGGAGGATATTCAGGACGAGCGACGACAACGTTTGATGCGAACGCTGTCATTCAGAATGTTCAGGTCGAGCTATCTGGCGCGACAAGCAATGTGTATCTAGCTCTGCATGAGCTCGGGCATGCACTAGGACAGATTCAAGACAATCAGGGCATCACACAGAACGAAACGATCTATACGTCTGTTCTGAACAGCGACGGATACCTCAATCCCGACGGATCTCTCCCGACGGCTCCGCGTGGTGGAGATATTCAAGCAATTCAAAGCCGTTATGGCGCGTCGAGCGGGAACAACCTGATCAACGCAGGTGAAGGTGGGCACATCATCTCCGGTGGAGACGGCTACGACACGATCTACGGCGAGAACGGCGACGACATCATCTACGGCAACAAGAACCTGGACGCGCTCTACGGGAATGCCGGGAACGACACAATCTATGCCGGCCAGAACGACGGCGTGCCTTCTGGTGATCCGCTCGCCATGCGAGATGGGGTCGAATTCATCTGGGGCGGCTCGGGAGACGACGTTCTTTACGGAAACCACGGTGCCGATGTTCTGGAGGGGAATAACGACAACGATATCCTCTATGGCGGCCAGGACAGCGATACCCTATCCGGTGGTGCTGGAAGCGACACCATATTCGGCAACAGGGGTGATGATCACATGTGGGGCGGCAGCGGTGCCGACATCTTCGGAACGAGCGGCGACGGCAATGATGTCGTACACGACTTCAACGTTGCAGAGGGCGATCGGATCGATGTCTTAAACCCAGCAACGGTGACGATCGGTAACAACGGTGGTCTTGCCATCTTCCAGTATGAAACGGGGAGCATCACGTTGGTCGGTGTCGCACCAGATCAAGCATTAGCAGGCTGGCTAATCTGAGGCCACCCGGATCAGAAGGTAAGAAGGGCATCGCTAAATTTCCGATGGGCCGCAACACGCGTCGTAGAGTTTGCCGGGCCCAGGGTTGGTCCTTTGTTACCTAAAATTCACCACTATGCTGAGGGCGTAGCATGGCTCAATCAACACAGTTTGATGCTTTTTGGGTCAAGTCGACGCTAACCTACACAATTGACCCGAGTATGGCCGGTTGGCGTGGCGCGATCGACCAGGCGATCGCCGCCTGGACCAATGTCACGAGATTTGATCTGGTCTACGCCGGAAGTTCTGGCGGTGACATTCATGTTAGCGATATCACCCAGCCACAGCTTGGGTATACAGGTATTGCCTGGACATCGAAGGATCTGAACAACGTCATCCAGCAGGTCAATGTCGAGCTCTCAGGCCCGACTGATAACGTCTACCTGGCTTTGCACGAGTTCGGTCACGCGCTTGGACAGATCAACGACAATCAGCCTATTACCCAGAATGAAACGATCTATCGGTCAGCACTCGGGACAGACGGCTATTACGAGCTTGACGGCTCACTCCCGACGGCACCGCGTGGTGGCGATATCGAAGCAATACAGAGCCGCTACGGCGCTTCGGCCGGAAACAACCGCATCGATGCGGGTGAAGGCGGAAATATCATCTCCGGTGGTGACGGCTACGACACGATCTACGGAGGAGATGGAAGCGACATCATCTACGGCAACAAGAACCTGGACGCGCTCTACGGGAACGCAGGGAACGACACGATCTATGCCGGCCAGAACGACGGCGTGCCTTCTGGTGATCCGCTCGCCATGCGAGATGGGGTCGAATTCGTCTGGGGCGGCTCAGGAGACGACGTTCTTTACGGAAACCACGGTGCCGATGTTCTGGAGGGGAATAACGACAACGATATCCTCTACGGCGGCCAGGACGGCGATACCCTATCCGGTGGTGCTGGAAGCGACACTCTATTCGGCAACAAGGGTGACGATCACATGTGGGGCGGCAGCGGTGCTGACATCTTCAGCACGGCCGGCGGCGGAAACGATGTCGCGTACGGCTTCAATGCGGCTCAAGGAGATCGGATTGATGTTGCAGACCCTGGTTCTGTCTCCCTTCAGAACAGTGGTGGGAATGCCGTATTCTGGCACGCCAACGGAAGCATCACGCTCGTGGATATAACCCCAGAACAAGCGTCTGTCGGATGGCTAATTTAACAGCGTGACACTAGCGATCTACAGGACAAAACTTTCTGGTTTAAAGCTCTATTTTGGGGCCATCACGCGAACGATAAGGATGAAATTTAATGGTAAATTCAACACCCCATATCAACGGCGGCGTTCGCTTCGACAACGCATCAGATATCACGTGGTCGGTTTTTGATAACCATCCAGCGTCGGCGGCGGTGGTAGCTCAGTCGCTGAATAATTGGAGTTCGATCTCCAATGTGACTTTCCGTCAGATTGGGGCCAATGATTTTGGTGCAGACCTGCTTTTCACAACAGTTGCTGATATATCGCCGGGGAGCGTCGGGGCGGCGGGTATCGCCCAGCTGTTTATCACCGGCACAAGTGTCGACTACGCCTTCGTTGGCCTGAGTCCGACAGCCCTTTCACCATCGGCTACACTGACGCACGAAATCGGTCACGCCGTGTTCGATTTAGTTGATAACCCTGGAAACAGTGATCCAAGTATCCAGGGTCAGTTCTCGATCATGAATTACGCCAGAGGAACGCTCGTCGTGCCAGGATCTTCCGACATCAAGGCAGCACAAGCTCTGTATGGACGGTCTGATGCTTCCGACCTTGTTACCCTGACCGACACAAACGATGTACTCTACGCCGCCGGAGGCCAGGACACTGTTTGGGGAGGGGCGGGAGCGGATCTGGTGTACGGAAATCTCGGCTCGGACGTTATCTATGGCAATACCGGAAACGATACAATCTTTGGGGGCCAGAACGACGGCGTGCCTTCTGGTGATCCGCTCGCCATGCGTGATGGGGTCGAATTCATCTGGGGCGGCTCGGGAGACGACGTTCTCTACGGAAACCACGGTGCCGATGTGCTGCAGGGGAATGCCGATAACGATGTCCTCTATGGCGGCCAGGACAGCGATACCCTATCCGGTGGTGCTGGAAGCGACACCATATTCGGCAACAAGGGCGACGATCACATGTGGGGCGGCAGCGGTGCTGACATCTTCAGCACGGCCGGCGGGGGCAATGATGTCGTACACGATTTCAACGCCGCAGAGGGCGATCGGATCGATGTCTCAAACCCAGCAACGGTGACGATCGGTAACAACGGTGGTCTTGCCATGTTCCAGCATGAGACGGGAAGCATCACGTTGGTCGGTGTCGCACCAGATCAGGCATCTGCAGGCTGGCTCATCTGAGGCCACCCGGATCAGTAGGTAAGAAAAGCATCGTTAAATTTCCGATGGTCCGCAACACGCCTCGTAGAATTTGCCGGGCCCAGGGTTGGTCCTTTGTCACTGTCGGTCGTCAGGCTTACCGGGATAAGGCATTTTCTTTCCATTTCGTTGTGGAGGAATAGCGCTTGGTGACCGGGCTTTATTTCACATTTGGTGAGATCGCTGAGGTGTCGGGAGTGACCCAGGATTTCATCGAAGAGTCTGTTGATGCTTGCGGTCTCGTACCTGTGATGCGACTTGATGCAATCACCGGTGAGCGAGTCTCGCACCTACCCTTTAGCGCAGTCATATTCTTCTCGACGCTTCAAAGCGCAGGCTTGTACGAACTTCCAATCGAGCACAAGCGCAGTTTGTGGGAGCTCTTATCAAACATTGAATCCGAGCGATTGGTGACCGTCGAACTTGTCGGTGTCGCGATTCTAGATCTGCCGAAGTTGGTAGGTAAGAACGCGCGCCAAGCCATCGACTACAATTCCGCTAAGATAGAATATTTGGTCTCAGACCCCAAAATTATGGGGGGAGCGCCAGTCATACGTGGCACCCGCATCACGTGTCAGTCCGTATCTGGCCGACTGGCGGGCGGCGATACCATTGATGACCTAATCGATGATTATCCGAGCGTTCCCGAAGAGGCCTTCAGGGCATCTGACGTTTATTTCAGAAGCCATCCAGCATGCGGACGGTCATCTAACCATAAATGGTGATTCTTAAAAACAAATTTGACAAATAGCAGCGAATCACCCGAAATATTTTAACTATAAATGAATGGTGGAGGACTTATTGTGGATACACACAGGAAGCTCGTTGTACACCCAGACACATATGCTGATGCTTTGCGGAAATTTAAGCCGCGAAAGGCAGAACCAATTGATCCACATGATCCCGAATATGCAAAATATAAGGTTGCGGGTACGCCGTTCGCTGTCATAACACGCGCAATGACCGATGATGAAATAGATGTCGAGAAAGAGATATATCGGTCAAAGATGATCGCGATGGGTCATGAATTTATTGAGCCAGCCGGTACATAGCAGGCATTCTCCGAGGCTGTTTTTTCTTCTCAATGAAGCTTGGTGGTCTGACTCCGACACTTCGAACCTCCACCCGAGCGTTGGTTGCAATCTGCGACGACGGCTTACGCTAAAGCTCTACATGGCAGAACACGTTAAACGCGTTTCGTTTTGTTTTTAACCCGCAAGACTCGCGTTGAAAAAGCCTCAGTGTTAATTTTCGACGATGTTTTAGCAACATTGCTCGGGGTGAGGCGTGGAACTCAAAAGCTTACGTATCCAGAACTTCCGTTCCGTCGAGGACTCCGGAGAGTTCACCGTCGAGCATCTCACATGCCTCGTAGGTAAGAATGAGGCAGGAAAGACCGCTGTTCTTCAGGCGATAGCTGGCCTGAATCCCCATCCTGCAACGCCGTTCGCGTATGAGCTGGAACGCGACTACCCGAAGCGTTATCTGGCTCGGTATAGGGAGCGGCACGACGGCAAAGAAGCCGAAATCATCCGCTCGGTCTGGGAGCTGAGCGAGGGAGAAATCAATGAATTGAAGGGAGAGTTCGGCCCGGAAGCGTTCACTGGCAAGACGATTATTGTGTCTCGCTCTTACAACTCGACTGGTACGGCTTGGAGACTTCCGATCGACGAGGCGAGTGCCATCGCCTTCCTCATCTCGCGGCATGGCTTTTCAGCTGCGGAGAAGAGTCAGGTTGGCAGTCCGACGACCATTACCGAGCTCATCGCGAAGCTCACCGAGCTTCAGGCGAATGCTAAGCACAAGGCGTTGCTCGACCTGGTGAACGCCTACCCGAACAAATCGATCCTCCGTAAAGCGCGAGAGATCCTTGAGCCGAACTTCCCCCAGTTCATGTATTTCTCAAACTACGACCGCATGAATGCGATGGTGCATCTGCCATCGCTCAACGTCCAGGCGAGCGACAATACGCTGTTCAGCAATGAGAAATACCGGGGCGACCGGCTCTTTTGGGAGTTTCTCGAATATTCTGGCGTGCCCCTGTCTGAGATATTGGGCGCGACGACGTTCGAAAGCTTCAACGCAAAGCTGCAAGCTGCATCGAACGTGCTCACGGAGGAAATCCTCGAATACTGGACCCAGAACCAGGACATAGAGATACGTGTGAACGTTGCCGAGGGCCGTCCCGGCGATCCAGCGCCCTTCAACTCGGGCGCAGTCGGGCGCGCCCGTATCTACAACCTGCTTCACAAGGCCGACACGTCATTCTCGGAACGGAGCGCGGGCTTTACGTGGTTCTTCTCATTCCTCATCAAGTTCGATCGCGTCAAAAAGGATGCTACGGGTAAGGTCTTCCTGCTTCTTGACGAGCCGGGCCTAACACTTCACGGCCTCGCCCAAGCTGATCTGCTGCGCTATTTCACCGAGAAGCTCGAACCGCACCACCAAATCATCTATTCGACCCACTCACCCTTTATGGTGCCGCACGACAACATCATGGCCTCACGGATAGTAGAGGATCTCGTGAAGGTCGATACGCGTGGACGGCGCACCCCGACGGGTACAATGGTGCGTGAAGACGTGCTTAAGGCCGACAAGGACTCTGTGTTCCCCCTCCAGGGAGCGCTCGGCTACTCGCTAACCCAATCGCTCTTCATCGGAAAACACACGATACTCGTCGAGGGGCCAAGCGACATTCTCTATCTGCAGGCGCTTTCAGCTGAACTACTCCGCCGCAAGCGAACCGGTCTTGATCCAGAATGGGTTATGTGCCCGGCTGGTGGCATCGACAAAATCCAGTCGTTCGTTTCCCTCTTCGCAGGCAACAGCCTCGATGTGATTGCGCTCTCCGACTACACTAAGAAGGACAAGTCCAAGCTGGAGAGCCTCAGGAACTCCGAAGTCATCAAGGACGGCGGTGTGCTGTCGATCGCCGACTTTGTGGCCCAGGAAGAGGCAGACATTGAGGACCTCTTCGATCCGCAACTGTTCTGTTCGATTGTTAATGGTACCTACGAGCTAACGGACGGACAGAAGCTTGATCCAGTCAAGTTAAAAGCCGCAGACGAGAACACCGAGCGTCAGGTGAAGATGGCAGAGACGTACTTCAATATGCTTCCAGAGCCAACACCGCTCTACAGCCACTTTACCCCGGCTTCCTGGCTGCTGATCCACCCCGAGACACTCGATGGTGATGCAGAGTCGGTCCTCAAGACACTTGAACGCGCTGAGACCCTTTTTAAAGCGCTCAACGGGCTGATCGCACGGTAAGCGGACATCCCTTTGACACGCTTATTCTATGGGAGCTCACGGCGGTTGCGTGAGTATGATTGCCAATATGCTCGGTCCGCTTGAGGCCATAAGCTGTTGCAATACCGACGCGGTTTAAATGGCTTCAATTTTTGGGGGGGTGCGTAACCATCTCACCGGGTATCGATCTCATAACGGTGTCACGTGCGAAATCCCTCTGGCGATCTAACTCAAAGCGTCCGGGACTTCACTGAGTGCCATTTTTCCTCTCGCTACAGCTTGGAGTTTGACAATCTCGCGGTTGAGCGTCCGCACGGAAACTCTGAACAAGCCCGCGACTGAGCCCTTTGTGTCTGTCTTCAATAACTCGACTGCCTTCTCCACTTGAGCACGATTGAGCTTGTTTGGCCGACCAAGCGTTCGACCGCGCTTTCGGGCGGCGGCTAGGCCAGCCTTGGTCCGTTCAACAATGAGGTCGCGCTCGAATTCTGCCATCTGTGCCATTATGCCGTACGTGAGCTTCCCAGCGGGCGTAGCCGTGTCAATTCCCAGGGTTGTGACCACCAGCGATACGCCGCGTTGCCGCAGATCCTCAGCCGTCTGGTGGACGCTAAGTGCCGATCGACCGAGGCGATCGATTTTGTAGACCACGAGTGCGTCACCGGCCTCGAGGGTCTGCATGCAGGCCTTAAACTGCGGACGTTCCAATGCCGTGCCGGACATCGTCTCGAAGAAGATGTGCTGACGCTGAACTCCGGCGGCGCAGAGAGCATCGACCTGAAGGTTGACGTTCTGATCGTCTGTGCTCACTCGAGCATATCCGTACTTCAATTTTGGCACCCCGTTTTTGACCCAGCTAAACAACTGATATCTATAAGATAGGTTTTGCCTGCCAAAAACGTTCGTTTTTGTCGATTTGAACTGTCGGCAGCTTCCTCCGACCGGCGGAGCGTCAGCAGTCATCCGTCGCCAAGCGAAAGAGTGCTGGCTTAGGCCGAGGCTGTTTCTGGCTGACCAGTTGTCCTGACCGGACCATGCCGTCGACCACCTCTGCCGGCATCCAGCCCGGGCGGATCCGCGCATGCTTAAAGGTCTCCTCGGCGATCCTGAGCCACCCCTCCGCCGTTGGTACTAGGAGCCAATTATCATCCCGATCGGCCCACCCCTTATCGATGAAACGCTCGCCGTACATTGCGCCTATATCACCGTCCTCCCAGGGCGAGACATTTCTATCCATGTACAGGACGAAAAGCTCGAGTTCGCGTGGATCAGCCATGGATCATCTCCTATTGCTGGGAAACAGTCGCCGCCCGGCTGGAACCAGCTCAAATGTTGGCGAACGTCGCGTCTCTCGGCCACTTGGTTGTGAACGGCCAAAGAGTCAGTAGTTGATTTGTCATGCACAAACCTAATTGTTCGTTGTTTGTTCTTTCTTTCTTGGGACTATAAACTACGGCGGTCGACCTTGGAACTCGGGAATCGTGTGACGCTTCAGCGGATATGTCATCAAGCGTCATAGGGCTCGGGAATCGTGTGACGCTTCAGCGGATATGTCATCGAGCGTCATAGGGCTCGGGAATCCTGTTACGCTTCAGCGGATATGTCAGCGAGCGTCATAGAGCTCGGGAATTCTGTGACGCTTTGCGGCTACCCTGGCATCGAGCGTCATAAAGTTCGGGAATCTTGTGACGCTTCAGCTGATCGAGCGTCATAGAGTTCGGGAATCCTGTGACGCTTCACGTCCGGCATCGAGCGTCATAGAGCTCGGGAATCCTGTGACGCTTCACGTCCGGCATCGAGTGTCATAGAGCTCGGGAATCCTGTGACGCTTCACGTCCGGCATCGAGCGTCATAGAGTTCGGGAATCTTGTGACGCACCCTTCGAGAGTGGGTCGAGCTAGAAACCGACGGAGCAGGATCAGGCTCGTTTCTCTTCTTCGAGAGACTCTGCGTTTAGCTGGTGCAGTGCAATTTTGGCATTGAGTGCCGTCGCTGCTTTTCCCGCGCGCAACCACCCGTTAGCGCGTTCGAAGTTCATGCGCGCGCGGCGGCCACCCAGCCCAGGCTGAGCGATGGCGGCAATCACGTCCGCCACTTCAGAGATACGATAGAGCCCGCTGGCCACCGCGGGAGGCATGGTGCGCTGCTGAAGGGACTGCCGTTTCACTTCTAATCGCTGAGCTACGTCAGCCAAGCTCACCAAATCTGGCCGGACTTCGCGCAACTTCGTACCCTCGGGGAGGTTCTTCAAGATAGCCCGAGCTGCAGCCAGGATGACTGCCTCAGGATCTTCCCCAATTGCTTCTAGCTCAACGGCCAACAGCCGAGGATCACCGGAGCCGATAATCGCATCATGGTAGCCAGCTTCGAATACAGCATCGGAAAGCTCAAAAGCATCGTGTTCGCCGGCTGGAAGCGCATAGACGAGCTCAAACTCAAACCGGTCGGTCATCTTCGTCATCCTTCTTTTGCGGTCTTATCCAGTGGGCTGGTGCATCCCTGAACTTTGCTAATCAACTTAGCAGCATGCGATCCAGGATTTTCCGGTGTCGAACTGATCGACATCTGACAATACTGACCGCAGCGACACTCATCAGTTCGCTGGGGACATCTCAAGAGCCCCCATGCATGCCCTTTACCCTTCCGCCTAATGATCATCCAGCCGAGGTCTTCGGCAGCTTGCAGTGCGTCCTCGACCTCTTTCTTCGGATGTCTATCACGTGACAAGAATTTGGACCCCTTCTCTTAAATTGTCAACCGACAAGATAGGCATGGAATTTCCTACGTTAGCCGTTCTTCCTGTTGATCAGAGGCGCGAACCGCCGTCACCCCATCGGCATCACCGATTAGATCAAGCGCTTAGGGTGAGCGCTGCTGGCGATTTGTGAACCGTTCCGAGCCGACCGCCTTTCATCAGGCGGCCTACGAAACTGCTCAGCAAGCCGCAGAAAGAGCTGGGGCAGGAGGCGTGGACAATCCGACGGTCCCCGACGGAGCGTCATAGAACTCCCGAACGAGGGGCCTGATGCGTCACAAGATTCCCGAATCAGATGCCGAAGCGTCACAGGATTCCCGAATGAATCTGACCGATTTTACCCAAAATCACCTTTTGTTCTCATTTGGCACTCCAAGACCCCCTGCTTTATCAGTGCCAGTATCACGCCAAATTGTTTCTAAGTTATTGTAATACCATATATAAATATTCCGATCACATTCAGACATGCGGCACTTCTCCCCGTACTCCGCTCGGGAATCCTGTGACGCTTCAGCCCTTCGAGCGTCATAGGGCTCGGGAATCCTGTGACGCTTCAGCGGATATGTCATCGAGCGTCATAGAGCTCGGGAATCCTGTTACGCTTCAGCGGATATGTCGTTGAGCGTCATAGAGCTCGGGAATCCTATTACGCCTTTGTTTTTCAACTTATTCTTATCGACCCATTAATGATTTCCCTTGGATCTAGTGCCTCAGGAGTTGGAAATCCTGTATCGCTTCAAGGACCGTTGCAAAGTGATGGGACGGAGCGTGATACGGGCCCACTGCGACATTAGCTTCCCATGCCGAACAAAGACCGCACTGTCCTGCCCAAGAACGTCCTTATGCAGGCCGTCGACCCTGGCCCGACCACGGACGACCATGTGCTGCGACTGAATGCCTGAGGCGGAGCATTACAAACCGAAACTCTAGTCCGACGTATGGCGATCGACAATCCGGCAGCCTAGACGTAGGCTGCCAACGCACAATCAGACCGAGAACACTCGTGCTTAGATATATGTCTTTATATGGTTACCGCCTCATCGTTTTGGCGGGTGTATATAAGGCCGTTCGTCGCATTAAAGCCGGAACAAGATTTATGCGGGGCAATCCATGAATGCCGTTGAAATCGAAGAGGCAATCACTGCTCTTTCCGAAGAGCCGTTTGATCCGGCTGAATTTCCTTTCAAATTCCTGGAAGCGTTTGGGAACAAGCCTGCGACGATCAAAAAATTACGAAGCGGGGATTCAAATCGGTCGGATATCGAAAACTGTGTCCTGCAACGGAGCAACATCCATATTGCAATCTGCCGCGAAGGAGATGTTGCGAGCACGCTCGCCGCATTGAAGGACAGCCCTGCTACCACAAGGGCTAAAGCCAAATTTATCCTGGCAACGGACGGCATTGATCTCGCTGCAGAGGACTTGGTCAATGACGACCAGGTTGCCTGCAATTACGCCGACTTTCCCAACCATTTTGGCTTCTTCCTGCCGCTGGCAGGTATCACAACGGTTAAGCAGGTTCGCGAAAGTTCCTTCGACATTAGAGCCACGAGCCGTCTCAACAAGCTTTATGTTGAACTCTTAAAGGACAATCCTGACTGGGCTCACTCAGAACGCCGCCGCGACATGAACCATTTTATGTCGAGGCTCATATTTTGCTTCTTCGCTGAGGACACAGGTATTTTCTTAGGTGAAGATTTGTTCACCTCCACAATTTCAACGATGAGCTCATCTGCTTCCTCGAACACACACGAGGTGATCGGTGAGCTTTTTCGGGCGATGAACACGAAGCCCGCAGACCGAGATGTAGCCAAGATCGCTCGATGGGCGAATGGTTTTCCCTACGTGAACGGAGGTTTGTTCTCAGGATCAACTGAATCCCCACGATTTAGTAGGTCTGCCCGAACATATCTTCTTCATATAGGCCGGCTAGATTGGCAGAAAATTAACCCGGACATATTCGGGTCGATGATCCAGGCCGTTGCAGATGATGAAGAACGCGGCGCGCTCGGAATGCACTACACCAGCGTCCCGAACATCCTAAAGGTCCTCAACCCCCTCTTTCTCGACAACTTGCGCGAGAAGCTTGAGGAGGCGGGCGACAACGGGCGGAAGCTGCTCAATCTTCGAAACCGCATGGCCAAGATCAGAGTTTTTGATCCGGCCTGTGGTTCGGGCAACTTCCTCGTCATCGCCTATAAGGAAATGCGCGCCATTGAGGCTGAAATCAATAAGCGGCGTATTGAGGAAGATCGGCGCTCGGAGATACCGCTAACGAATTTTCGGGGAATTGAGCTTCGGGACTTCCCTGCCGAGATCGCGCGGCTCGCACTCGTCATCGCCGAATATCAGTGTGACGTGCTCTATCGCGGCCAGAAGGAAGCCTTGGCAGAGCTTCTGCCGCTCAATGCTATGAACTGGATAACCTGCGGCAACGCCCTTCGGCTCGACTGGCTGAGCATCTGCCCTCCCACGGGGACGGGCGTGAAGCACCATGCTGACGACCTGTTTCACTCACCACTTGACCAAGCGCAGATCGACTTCGAGAACGAGGGTGGTGAAACCTATATGTGCGGAAATCCACCTTATGCTGGCCTCAGCTCACAAACAGACGAACAAAAAGCTGATCTCAAAGCTCTGTTTGAGGATAGGTCCAAATACTGGAAATCATTCGACTACGTTATGGGATGGTTCTGGAAAGCATTTATGTACATGCAGCAGCAACCGTCTAAAGCCGCATTCGTTTCCACAAACTCCATATGCCAAGGGCAGCTCGTGCCGATGTTTTGGCCGCTCGTGTTGACCAAAGATACTAGTATTTTCTTTGCCCATGAATCATTTAGGTGGAGCAATTTAGCTACCAATAATGCTGGCGTAACCGTTGCCGTTATTGGCTTATCAAATATTTCGGTCGGTAAGAAGAGGCTATTTGAAATCACGGCGAGTGGAGAGACCACCGAGAAGGAAGTTGAAAATATCAACGCATACTTGGTTCCAACGAAAGACATATTTGTTGAAGCTTTGTCTAAGCCATCGGCAGATCGGCCTCTGATGATTTATGGTAACAAACCTACTGATGGTGGAAATCTGATAATGTCGACCGATGAGGCCAGGAAAATATTGAACCATCATCCAGATGCGCAGAAGTTCCTGAGGCCTTATTTTGGCTCGGAAGATTTCATCAACGCATCTCCAAGGACTTGTGTTTGGGTCGGAGATAGCGAGAAAGAAGCTGCTTCAAAAGTTCCTCAACTTAAGAGACGCTTTGAATCCGTCAGTAATTTTCGTGCGTCTAGCAAAGCCAAGGAAACACGGGTTGCCGCAAGTTACGGGCACAGATTTCGCCAAATTCAGGGTAAACCGGGCAACAAATCCATTATCATTCCAAGGCATTCTAGCGAGACAAGATCGTATCTGCCGGTAGGTTTGCTTCCGAAGGGTGCTATTGTATCAGATGCGGCATTTGCCATTTATGATGCTCCATCTTGGAGTTTGGCGATACTGCTTTCCAATTTGCACCTTGTTTGGGTGGCGGCGGTCTGTGGAAAATTGGAAACTCGGTATCGCTACTCAAACACTCTTGGGTGGAACACTTTTCCTATTTCTAAGCTGACTGAGAAAAACAAGGAAGATTTGGCACGCTGCGCCGAAGACATTCTTCTAGCGCGCGAGGCTCACTTTCCCGCCACGATCGCAGAGCTCTACGAGCCGGACAAGATGCCTGCCAATCTGCGGGCCGCACATGATCGCAATGACGAAGTTTTGGAACGTATCTACATCGGCCGCCGCTTCAAAAATGATACGGAACGGCTAGAAAAACTCTTTGAGCTTTACACTAAAATGACGACAGACGCTGCCTCTGCTGGGAAAACAAAGAGAGAGGCATCCTGACGATGTCCGAGCACAAATCCATACCCTCCGTGTCCGTTACCTACGCCCAGAACGGCAGCTCTAAGAAACCCAATGAGCTGGGAATGCGGGTTATGCAGGAGCGCGCCTACGATAAGCGTGGTGAGCAGTATCTGCTGATCAAATCGCCACCTGCGTCGGGTAAGAGCCGCGCCTTGATGTTCATTGCCCTGGACAAGCTTGCGAACCAGGGATTGAAGCAGGCGATCATTGTGGTGCCTGAGAAGTCCATTGGTGCGAGCTTCAACAACGAGCCCCTCAGCAAGTTCGGCTTTTGGGCGGATTGGAATGTTGAAGCGAAATGGAACCTTTGCAACGCACCGGGAGAGGACGGGGGCAAGGTCAACTCCGTCAAAGCATTCCTGGAAAGCTCAGATAAGGTGCTGGTTTGTACCCATGCAACATTCCGGTTCGCGGTCGATCGGTTCGGCGTTGCAGCGTTTGATGATCGGCTGATTGCCGTAGATGAGTTTCACCATGTGAGCGCTAACCCAGACAATAAGCTGGGTAAGCATCTGGGCGACCTCATAGCGCGCGACAAAGTTCATATTGTAGCGATGACCGGCTCATACTTTCGAGGCGATTCTGAAGCGGTTTTGTCGCCTCAGGATGAAACGAATTTTGAAACCATCACCTACACGTACTACGAACAGCTGAATGGCTACGACTATCTTAAGACACTGAATATTGGATATTTTTTCTATTCCGGCTCCTACGCTGACGAGATCCTTGAGGTTTTGGATTCCCACGAGAAGACGATTGTCCATATTCCCAATGTGAATTCCCGTGAAAGCACGAAGGATAAGATCAAAGAGGTCGATCATATCATCAACCAACTCGGAACGTGGCTCCACGCTGATCCAGTCACCGGCTTCCATTTGGTTGAGACACCCGATGGACGAACCATCAAGATTGCAGATTTGGTCGATGATGATGTGGCGAAGCGGGACAAGGTTTCGGCAGCCCTTAAAGACCCCGATGAAAAGAACAACCGTGACCACGTCGATATCATCATCGCACTCGGCATGGCCAAGGAGGGGTTCGATTGGATCTGGTGTGAACACGCCCTTACCATTGGGTATCGTCAAAGCCTGACAGAAATCATCCAGATTATCGGTCGAGCAACGCGCGATGCGCCTGGCAAAACGCATTCTCGTTTCACCAACTTGATTGCTGAGCCTGACGCTTCTGAGGAGGCCGTCACAGAAGCGGTAAACGATACGCTGAAGGCAATTGCCGCGAGCCTCCTTATGGAGCAGGTGCTCGCGCCAAAATTCAATTTTACCTCCAAACAGCTTACCAGTGGGCCGGTTGAAGGTTTCGACTATGGCGAAGGTGGATACGATCCTAAGCAAGAGAACATCGGGTTCAACCCGGGAACCGGCCAATTTCAGATCGAAATTAAGGGCCTAGCCGAACCGAAAAGCGATTCCGCGAAACGAATTTGTTCGGACGACATCAACGAAGTCATAGCTGCCTTCGTCCAAGATAAATCATCGTTGGAAAAAGGCCTTTTTGACGATGAAACGGTGCCTGAGGAGCTTACTCAAGTTCGCATGGGGAAGATTGTTAAGGACAAGTACCCAGATCTCGACCCCGAAGATCAGGAGGCGGTGCGTCAACACGCGATCGCCGCTTTAAACCTAACTCAGCAAGCCAAAGCAGCTGTAAACGCTGGTCAGATCGATATCGAGACCGGCAACACGGCGCTTATCGACGGGGTCCGTAAGTTCGCGATGGATGTTCGCGATCTCGACATCGATCTGATCGACCGGATCAATCCGTTTGGCGAGGCGTATTCGATTCTCGCCAAGTCGATGAATGAGCAAAGCCTCAAAGAGATTGCTGCCATAATCTCGGCCAAGAAAACCGCGATCACGCCCGACGATGCTAAAGCGTTCGCCATTCGTGCAGTGCAGTTCAAAAGAGACAATCAACGCAGCCCTTCATTTACTTCGACAGACGCTTACGAGCGGAAATTGGCTGAAGGAGCGGCCGCCTTTATGCGGTTCAAGAAGGAAGGCCGTTATGACTGACATCGACTTGGATGAACTGGCGGAGGCCCTTGGGCCTGATTTTGATGTCCCTGAGAAGAAAACCGGGAGGTCCTCTAGGGATGAACGGATCATCGCCGGGTTCGAGGAGATACAGCGGTTTGTCGAAGAAAACGGCCGGTCCCCACAGCATGGTGAGGGACGGGATATTTTCGAGCGCCTCTACGCGGTGAGGCTCGATCGTCTCCGAGATCAAGAAGAGTGTCGCGTCCTGCTGGAGAGCTATGACCACCAGGGTTTGCTTGGCGCACAGAGCGTGGACTCAAGCCCTGGCGCTGATGAAATAGACGATGATGAACTGCTCGCTGAGCTGTCAGATTTGGATGAGGACACGCCTAGCATCACCGAGCTGCGTCACGTGCGTACGGCGGCAGAAAAACGAGCCGCCGAGGATATCGCGAGCCGCCAGAGATGTAGCGACTTTGATCACTTCAAGCCTCTCTTTGAACAGGTCCAGAAGGAAATTCAAACGGGCATCCGGGAGACACGCCCGTTCGAGCTCAAAGCTGACATTGAGGTCGGTCGTTTTTTCATCGTCGGCGGACAGAAAGCTTACGTCGCAGAGAAGGCGGAAGAGTTTACCAATGCCCAAGGGCGAACCGATGCCCGCCTCCGAGTTATTTTCGACAATGGCACCGAGAGCAATATGCTGCTTAGGTCCTTGCAGCGCGCGTTGAATGAGGATGATGCCGGTCGGCGCATAACGGATTCAACAGCGGGCCCACTCTTTTCTGATGCGGCTAGCGATGGAGATGAAGCGAGCGGCACAATCTATGTTCTTCGAAGCTTGTCAGAGCTGCCATTGATCGCTGAGAACCGCGATCTTGTTCACAAGATCGGCGTTACAAATCTGAGTGTGGAGAAGCGCATCGCTGGGGCGCGGCTTCAGCCTACATTTCTCATGGCTGAAGTTGAGATTGTTGCTCGATACGAGCTCTACAACATCAATAGGGCTAAACTGGAAAACCTGATCCACCGAATTTTCGACCCCGCACGGCTCGATATCAAAATAAAGGACCGTTTCGGAAATCCAGTGGTACCACGAGAGTGGTTTCTAGTTCCCCTTTCTGCGATTGATGATGCGGTAGAGAAAATAAAGGATGGCTCAATCACCAGGTACGTTTACGATCCTTCGGAGGCCCGCCTCCGGGAACGGGCGCAAGAATAAATTACGAAATTTTGATGCAAATAGCATGAAAAATAATGTTGTTTTTCGATCATTACGCGCATGATCTGTTGGCAGTTGTGCATGTTCGAATGAGACCCACGTACTAAGGCAAAGTAGCGTGATTTATTGAACAACCAGACAATCTAAAACCCACGTTGCGAGTCAAAAATGCCGGCTTCCGCTTCAGCGCGGTAACAAGGTCGCTTGTCGCTCCCACAATTATCACTTGGCGCTCTGCCCTGGTAATTGCCGTGTAGAGCCAAGTCGGTTCTATAAGCAATGACGGTTCAATGAGAACGATAACTCGCTCGGCCTGCGATCCCTGCATCTTGTGCGCTGTGAGTGCGTAGGAGAGGGAGATGTTACCTAGTCTCTCTTCGTCAAACTCGTATATTTCCCCCATGAACTCGCAGGTCAGCTTATGGTCATGCGGCTGCGCGCCCGTGACGTACCCCAGAACTCCATTGAAGAGTCCTCGCTTGTAGTCGTTGACTGTGTGAACGACCGGATCGCCGGCGCTGAAGCTTTGGCCGCCGGTTCCCCTCAGGTAAGGTTGACCAGCGCGGTACGCATCATGGAAGTGATGATTAAACCGACCTACCGTCTCGTTTCGGGCCGCCAAAATTTGAACCGAGTGATCTTGAGCGGGGAAGCCGCCCAGATCGGTGATCACGGATTCAGCCTGTTCCAGTAACTCTCGGTCAGAGCAATCCAGCAGGAACACGCCATCGGATTTGCCTGCGTATCTGTTCCACTGCAGCTTGCTGCGTCCCGGGCTTCGGATCGCCTGAGCCACCACCGGAATACCTGAAGCCTCGGTTTGCCGATGGATGGTCGTCAGGCGCGTCGCGTATCGGTCGTCGCCCGCCAGAAGGTGAAACACGAGACCCGGGCCGATCGGGGGCAACTGACCGCTATCCCCGAGCAAACAGATCGATGCGCCGCGGCGTTCGACCCAATCAATAATTTCCGCCCAGTCCCCGAGCGCCGGCATGGAGGCTTCATCGATGAGCACCAGGCTCTTTGAGCCAAGGTGGATCTGATTGTACCGGATCAACTCAGGCTGTTCGGGGGCGTTGTCCTCGCCTTCGCGCAGCTCTCGCAGCAGCCGGTAGATCGTTCGCGCCAATCGTTTGGTCTTCTTCGACAGGACCTGGGCCGCCTTGCCGGACAAGGTCGCCATCTCGACGTTGCCGCCCGTCAAAATTTCCCACGCCTCCACAAGGGCCAACGCTGTTGTGGACTTTCCTGTTCCAGCTGAGCCAGCGATCACCGAGGCTCGCTGCCCAAGAGCAAATTCGATCGCGTGACGCTGTTCTGGGTGCAGATTGTTCCGTTGAGAGACCGTATCGAGCACCAGTGAGATTTCTGCGGCGGTGTAGCGGCGTTCCTCCCGCCAAGCCTCCAAGCGCTCGAGGACACGGTTCTCCATGAACCGGCATCCGGGCGGGCGGGCCAGCTTGCACTCGTAAAACAGCCGCTGTTTGATCAGAGCGTGATGGATAGCCCTTTTAGCGAGTTCGCGGGAGCCTAGTAGGCGCTCCATACCGTTTCTCAGATCGGTCATAGAGGCCGCTGTATGCCCCCGCTGGCGGCGATCTGACCATAACCTCTCAAGCGCCCCCAGAAGTCGCTCAGGAGCCTCTAAAGCGCCTTTGAGTCCATGTTTGTTCTCAAGGACGGGTATGCCGATCCGGTCGGCTCTAGACCACGACAGAATGGATACGAGCGTGTAGGGATTCTCGTTCAGAACCTCGACGGCCCGCTCGCCGAGCAATCCTATGATCCGGCGGGCAACTACGGCATCTGTTCCGGCTACCCCGTGTTCCTCAAGCCAGGCCATCGCGGACCACTCGGCTTCGGCAGCCGGCCAAGCGACATGCATCTGCAGGGCAAGTCTCGGCCCGAGGTTGGGTAGAAATTTGCTCAGGAAGGGAACCAGTTCTTCCACGACGCTGTCATAATCCGCCAGCACCCTGGGGAGGTCCTCGCCGAAGTGGCTCAGCAGTTTTTCGGCCCTGGACAGGCCGATATTGTGAAAGCGCATCAGAAACTGTTTGCGCAGTCCTTCAGGTTGGAACAGGTGCTGTGCCTTCGCCGAGATCCGAGCAACCGGATTTGCTTCAAGCGCCGTCACGCAGCAACTCCTCAACAACCGCAGCCGGCAATTCCCCGTTCTGATAGATGGCGCGAAGCGCGGATTTGTAGCGATCTCGCTGTTTGGTGATCTGCGCGACTTCAAGCGTCAAGTGCTCGATCTGCCGGCGGAGGCTCACCGAGTCTTCTGATGCCCGCTTTTCCGTGGCAGAGAGTTCCTTTATCCGAGCATCAGCCAGCCGTTCCTCTGGGCTGCGTGTTCGAGCGCCAATTGGCGCGAGTTCCATCTGAGCTGCGACCTGATCGACAGCCTCTTTCAGAGCCTTTCTGTTGTGGAAGTGTTGTGTGTCCGAGGGCTTCACCAGTTCAGGTTCGCGTTCGATCAGAGCCTTGACGAGCCCTTCCACGTTGACCTTACCGTCTATCGTCTTCGGCAGTGTCGGGCCACTTTCCGGATCTGCCTGATAAGCCTCGAGCGCCTCGTCAAGATAGGGCAGGAGGGCATCCATGAGAGCGCCTTCCACGTCCGTTCGGCGTGGTGACTTACTCATACTCATAGTCTTGCCCGCGATAAATTTTGGGGATCGGAGCATTCAGGTTATCGGGTGTGAGACCCTTAAGGTGTCCCGCATTGTAGACGTAGCGGGCGAACCGCTCATCATAGGCTGCGATGACTTTTTCTTTGTCTCTTAGCTCCAGTTCAAGCTTCTGGATGTGCTGCTTGAGATCTTCGACCTCGGGATCTTCGTCGCCCAAAATGCTGCCGATGGTACCGTCTCTTAAGGCCTTACGAAGCTCGCTCTTCTTGGTCTCGAAAGCGGAGACGATCGCCGGTCTAGCGTTCAGTGTGGGATAGGACCAACTGGCACCAAGCTTTTGTTGCAGAACTTCTCTGAGACCCCGCCACGTCAGTTTCGCACTTGGCCATTCGATGATTATCGCGATGATCCGTTGCGTATCCCGGTCGGTGATATGCCTAGCCATTGACTACCTCCGTAATCGGTCGGCCGTCTTGCATCGTGACCTGAACCAGAGTTCCGTCGGGTATTTCCGAGTTGTCGTGGATGCTGAGAATTGCCTTAGAGAATGCCAGGGTTCGACCTAGATGTTCGAGGTGATTGTTGGCTCCCAACGTGCCGTCTTCGTCTTCCTCAATTGCCCGTTCAAGCAGCCAAGCGTTGTCGTCGGAGTCGCGCTGGACTTTGTTGCGGTTCAACTCATTGCCTTTCTCGACAACCAGTTGGGCACAGCCAACGCAGCGGCCGTGTTCTTGGCAAGGAAGGCTCGACCAATCGAGGATGCAGTAGCCGTAGTCTGTGACATGGGCGGATTCGAGCACGGTCTGACGGTAGGTTGCACGGTCGGCCGGCTCCATCTTTGCAAGAATTCGCGCGAGCGGGCCCTCAGCCTCGCCTTCTTCAAATTTTTTGCGAAGGCTCCGACCGCGCTGCACCGGCGTTCTGTGGTCGTAGGCTTCGTTCTGAGAGATATCTTTTCGGCCAAAATGTCGCGCCAGGAGGTGTTCTGGCAACCCGCCTTCGGCGAGGACCGTGTTCAGATAATGCCTCGGCTTGTGCGTGCTGAACTGGATGATCGTGCCGGTCTCGTCGCGGATATCGAACTTCTCGAATACGGATTCTTGCTGACCCCGGTCACCCTTCTTGCTTACGAGCCAAGAATAGATCTGATTATCGCTAACAGGGATCACGGTGCCGGGGACGACGGCCTTTTGCGAGGCAAAGAAATGGACCTCGGCGAGGAAGAGCGAATCGCGCATTTCTTGCCGAACAGGTTTAGTCATCAGCGGATTGAGATTTGATTTTGCCCTGATGTAGTCGTGCAATTTGCCGATCGTCGTGGCTTTGACCTGAGCCCTTGGAGCGGTGCTTTTTCTAGCGTGCTTCGCTTGATTCTGCGGCGTGCCGGTGCGCGGCTTGTCGACCATCGAAAACTCGATGCTACCGCTGGAGAGGGCCTGTTTGCCCAGCCCTAGTTCACGCTCAAGGGCCGTCAGAAGGATGTTCTGATCCTCTGGCAGCAGTTGTAGGCTCGCGGGTAGCGGGGCCTTACCTGGGTTTTCATGCATGTAGCGAGCGTTGCTTCGAGCCTGCTCTGTAATTGCACCGATGTCGGCGATCGCACGTCTAACTACGTCGACTAGGGCCGTAGGCATCCACTTGATCATCGTCTTCGTGTGCCCGCCCTTCTCAGGCCAGTACCGAAGACCAAGGTCGATTTTCTGCTTGCCAAAGCGGTCGAGCAACGGCGATCCATCTTTGTGGCGGGCAGGTTGCTCGACAACGCAATCGGCTGGGATCGTCAGAAGCTCATTGATCCTGAAGCCGCCGCAAATCAGAATCTCGACGGCGCGCTGGCGAAGCACGTCCGCAGGCGTTTCAACCAACTGGCTCGCCCGGGCGATGCCGGAGATGTGCGCATCCGTCAGCATCTTGTCTCCGGTATAATCCTGTGGATTCTCCCGGATCGTCTTGGCTTTCCTGCCGCTAGCCTCCCATGGACGGCCTTTGGGCTGTTTCCACTCGAAAGGCACCACGAGAAGGTTTTTGCGTCTCAGTTCCTTGGCTATGCGTTGAAGGTACGCGCCGACTTGATACGCGGTAGAAGGTTTTTCTCGTTTCTGGAGATTGCGTTGAGCCGCATCGAAATCGGATACGGTGAGTCTTGTTGGGTCGTAGTCGCATCGCGCCAATTGCGCATGAAGATATCGCCCCGCTCTTACAAACGTAGTGTGTGTGCCGACACCCTTGGGTTTTATGTGTTCCTCGAAGCGCATGAGTGCCTTGAGGAACGAGCAGAAGGGTTCACGTATCAGCTCTTGCGATTTGGTCTTCCAGCCTTCCGATAGGGTGGTGAAATGGACGCTTGTAGCGGCTCGCGAAGACTCTCGGCCAACCTCGCTGATCTGCCAGGTCATGGCATCAAAATTACTGCCGAAGGACACCGGCAGCGCTCTGGATTCCTGGATATAATCCTGCAACGCCGAAGTCTTGTCGCGCTCAACGCTTGTTATCAAGCGCGCAACGTTTGATCCAGTGAGAGCCGAGTTTCTGGGCTTCATGGTGCACCCGCCGCTTCGCGCTTGCAGAGTTCGACTACGTGCGCGATCGCGCGGATCGTATTGTCATTGATCTGGGTATTCTTGGGATCTGCGCCAGCTTCAAGTTTGCGCTCCCGCTCGTCCATAAGGACATCGAAAACGGCCTGATGGGGCCCCTCCTTCCATGGCCTGAAGTTCGAACAAGTATAGCAGGCCAGTGGCGCGTACAGCCCGCAATAACCGAAGGAACCGCAGCTTCCGACGGGTTTGGCTAGTCGAGCCGCTGCCGGTGGATAAATGCGGCTGGCGGGATCATCTCCTCGTTCCGCCTCGCTCTCGTGGGCGACCAGCTTGCCAAGGAACATCTGTGCGACAGCAATCAGCTGTGTGTTTGCGCGGTCGAGATGCCGAACCATCTCCGAGCGCACGTCGAAGTAGATATGAACATTCTGCAAGTCGGAGTGGTCGAGTGCCTCGGCGACTTGTTGTGGGCTAGCGCCGTCGTTCACCAGCCGTGTCGCGAACGTGTATCTGAGCCGCCGGGGCGTGACATGTAAGGGCACGTTTGGATCGACCGATGTTCTGACATCGAGTTTGTGGCAGGCGGTGCGGACTATTGTGGTCAATTCCCTTGCATCGAAATGCCACGCGAACTGGGAAGCATCTGTTTCTAGCCATTTGCTTGGCTCTGAGCGCATAAGGAGTGGTTTGTGGAAGTCCTGCTTCTCCCACACATCAAAGTGCTCCCGGATCTTTTTATTGTGCCCGATAAGTTCTTCAAGCATTCGACCTAGGAATGGGGCGATCTTCCTTTCCTTAACCTCCTCGCGGATACCTCTGCCTCGCTTCTTGATACGGGGAATTGAGAGCGTGTAGACGCTATTGTCGTCTTGGTCATCGAGTTCTACTCGTAGGTCCTCTTCGTTTAAAAAAGCAATGTTCCGGGGGTTGCTTCCCAGGGCAATCAACAGCCAGACAACGCATTGCTCCTGCAGCGTTAGAATGGGAGTCTGGCTCGTTGCTTGGTCACGTAACTTGTCGGTCAGAGCAATAAAGTCGACATCGGTTATAGGCCCTTCGTTTGGGTCCTGCGATAGAACTGCAACGCCCTTAGCGTTGTTACCGATTATCAAATCGGCCAGTTTATCAGCCTCTTCTGGGTCAAATCCTGGAAAACCCATATCTGTGCACCAGATGTACCAGCGACGTACATCTGACTCATAGTTCATGTAGTTTAATATACCTTCTGCTTTGCATAATTCACCGACTTCCCTAACAATACTGCTAGATATCGAGTGCTTATGATTCTTTAATATACTGCTGATTTTCTGTAGTCTGTTTGCGCTGTTCTCCGCTGTTTTTGCAGAGAGAAATTTTATTTGATCTACTACATATAGAGCAATTGCTCTCTTGTATTTAGCCGGCACAGCATCAAATGATTTCCATGATATTCCTGTGTATCCACCAAATACGCTCCAACGATCTATTGTCAAATCAACGCTGTATCCTTCTCTATCCATAATGGACGATGGGAGATCTGGCATGCCGGGAATGGAAATGCCATAGGACGATCCAGAGAGATCTTCAGTCTTTGCAAAGAGGGGCAGTTGGTCTGTGTCTTTCATTCTTCACCTTCTTCAAGCGCATTTCTCAGACCCTGCGCCGTCATAACATCGCGCTGTAGAGACAAAGAGCGCTCATTGGCCAACTTCTGGATGGACCGGCGACCGTATCGGTCGGGCATCGTGGATGTGGGCGACCAGCCCATTTGGTACTTCTGATCCCGGGCGATCTCGTCAGCAGATATGCCGTTCGCTTCAGAAAACTCGTTTAATCGATCATTCCAGTCGTGTCGGAGAACGTGAGCACACAGATCCTTGAGTTCCGGGTGCCTTTCTCGGATTCGCTCGAACAACTCATCTGTCCGGCGCAATGAGAGCGGCTGTGCGACCAAGCGTCCTCGGAGGTCAGGCTTTGCGCGGCGGCTCACGAACAGAAACGGACTTCGCTTCGCGCCCGGATAGCGCGTTTCGTCCTTGCGGTGCTTCTGAACCCACTCCTGCACGGCGCTGTGCGCCTGACCGCCCTCTTTGAAATAGAGAAGGCGGCTCAGGGTCTTTACGACAGGTTGATTCTTGCGAGGATCTTCAGGATCGTCGTGAAACCGAGTGATCCAGATTGAGGGTTGGTTGGTTGCCGCGCCATATTCTTTTGCGAATTGGCCTGTCAGATCGACGCTTGGAGGATATCGGCCGCCGCCCGGCTTTTGGGGACCCACTACCCTGAGTGACAGAAGCTCCCCCAACCTCATTCCGAACTCAAAGTACATCAGGATGAGAGCGTAGTTGCGGTGCCGGTGCACGCTTTGGAAGGGGTTTTCCAGGCTGTCCGGGTGGATGACTTCCAGCAATTTTTTCCGTTGATGCTCGAGCAAACCGTAACGGGGTTTTGATACCGGATTGTTGGTTGCCCCCATGCGGCGGTTTGCTTTAACCCGGCTTCTGAATGCCTGCTGCGAAGCTTTTGCGGCATTGAGCTTTGGGCTATCGAACGAAGAGATCCTCGAAAGCGCATCATCTCCCAGCCAAAACAGAAATCGACTGATTGCGTCGTATCGACTTTGCGCGGTCGATCTACTGATTCGCGGGCGCTCACCGATCTGTGCCGCGACTGACCCGTCAAGCATCTTGCGATGTCGACGCAGCGGGATCATCAAGTGATCCTTGAGTCGGATCAATTCGGAGGCCGACAAGAATTCGAACGACTGGCAGCGCTCCACAGCGTCGATGCCTTCGAATTTCTCCCATACCCGTAACAGCAACAGAGCGCGCAGGTGATGCTCAATGCTCTTGGCCGTCCCGACATTCTGTCGGAGGCTCGCAATCGCGTAATGCGTTAGGTGGGGGTCAGGCAAGCCGTCGTCGCCAATGAGCATCGGAAGCCGTTCCCCCGATTCGAGAACGACCGTGCGAACTGTGATCATGATGTTGGTCCCGAACGGTAAACTTTAACTTTAATATACCGCTAAGCATCACGAGAACAAGAGGGGAACTTCAATTTATTTGAATCCGATATAAAACAAGTAAAGCCAGGCAGTTAATATGCCTGGCTTTAATTTTTGAATATACCGCTGGCTAGAAGGGCATGATGACGTCGAGCACCTGGCTTCCGTAGCGCGGCTGCTGCACATCGGTCAGCTGACCGCGTCCGCCGTAGGAGATGCGTGCCTCGGCCATCTGGTCGTAGTTGATGGTGTTGGTGGATGCGATGTCCTGGGGCCGGATCACGCCGCCCACGACGATCTCGCGGACTTCGAAGTTGACGCGCACCTCTTGCCGTCCGTACAGGACAAGATTGCCGTTCGGCAATTTCTGCGTGATGACACCGGCGACCCGCAGATTGATTTCCTCCTCGCGGCCGACCACCCCGGTTCCGACATTGCTGGTGTTCGAGCCGAGGCTCAGCAGATTGTCGCCGGTCACGGCCTCGGGGAAAACTTGACCGAGCGCGCTTTCGTAGCCGAAGAAGCCACCCATGTTTGCCGCATCAGAGTTCGCTCGAGAACGGGTGGTGGTGTTGCTGACGTCGGCGGTATCGTTGATCTCGACCACCACGGTGATGATATCCCCGACTTCGCTCGCCCGCTGGTCCTTGAAGAAGGCACGACTGCCTTCCTGCCAGAGCGAGTTCGCCTGGCGGGTGGCGACCCTTGGCGCCGGCATCGGCATCGAAACCGGCTGATAGCCAGCCTGATCCGTCGGATTCGCGATCTTGGTCATCTCCGGCGCCTGGCCGATATTCGCCAAGCGATCCATAGCACTGCATCCTGAAAGGGCGATCATCGACAGGGCGATCACGGCGGAAACGCGTGGGAGCCGGGATGCGTCTGTCCAATTCTGTGTCTGTGTCATTTTTTCCTCCATCCGCGCCTTTCAGCGCGTCCTCATAATGATTGGGCGACGTTCTCCGGCCCTCACCGGATCTGCGCGTACTGCGCAGGACGAACGATCACCGTATCCGTGCTTGCGACCTGGGCTTCGACGGTCTTTCGGCTTTGGGAATTCCTCACCCGGATCACGTCCCCGCGTGCGCCCCTCTGCAAGGCGCTGCCACGCGCCGTCAGCGTCATTTTTCCGTTCTGGAGCACGATGGTGACCACGTCGCCCTTTTGCACCAGGTAGTCCGGCACCACGTCGGTCATCCGGATCGGCTGACCGCTTGCGATCGGACGTCTCGGGGTTTGGCCGACCAGCTCGCCCAGCCGGGATATCGCCGTTGTGGTGGCGCGTCGGGTCGAGACCCGCTGCCAGGCGATATCGCGCTCGGCAATGATTTCACCCGGCATCATGTGCCGGTTCAGCACCGGCAAATCCACCATCGCTTCCACCCGACCCGCGACCTCAACCTGATGGCCGGACGCTCCGGCAGCGGTCAAGGTGGCGCGGAACCGATTGGACCGTGCGTCGAAATCCAGATTGCTGACGATCACCTGAAGGTCGTGTCCGGCGGGCACGTGCAGACCCACCGACCGTTCGAACACGCTCACGTCGAAGTCGCCGCCGACATACTGCTCGGCAATGGCGCCCGCGATCGCCTGTTCGACCATGGACATCGGGATTGACTGACTGTCCCGGGTCACCACCACGCCCTGACTGGGGTCGGACGGCGCCCAATACAGCTTGGCCTGCCGGGTTATGTGCCCCAGCTGCCGGGCGCTGAACGCCATCGTCGCCCCCGGCGCCGGAGCGTCCGAGATTGGCATGTCCTGGGTGAACGGGACATTGGTGAAGAGATCCGAAAGGTAGATCTGCTCACCCGCCACGGTCGCCCTTTGCTTCAGGATCAGCGGAGCGGCGGGCGCGCCGGTGTCGACCGCGTTGCCTGCGAAGGCTTGCCGACTGTCGCCGGTCGCGACCGTCAGGGCCAAGGCCGCGATCAGTCCTGCGAGCAGGACATTGGAGCGTTTGGCACCTTTGGTGGGTTGCATGATCATCTCTCAGCTCCCTCCGTTCTGGCGGTTAGCGGACGTTATTGATGGTGGACATCATCTGATCCGAGGTCTCGATGACCTTGGAGTTCAGCTCGTAGGCGCGCTGGGCGGTGATCAGGTTGGTGATCTCCTGAACCGGATCCACATTGGAGGATTCGACGAACCCTTGCTGAATGCTGCCAAAGCCGATACCGCCAGGAACGCCGGTGTTGGCGGCTCCGGAGGCAACCGTTTCAAGCAACAGGTTCTGCCCGATCGCATCGAGCCCGGCGACGTTCTGGAAGGTGGCGAGCTGCAGCTGACCGACGTTGGTCTCGTTGATCTGACCATCGATCTGGGCGAACACCTGTCCGCTCTCGTTGATGGTCACGGAGATCGCGTCGGCTGGAATGCTGATGCCCGGCTGAACCTGATAGCCGTCAGGGGTCACCAGGGTGCCGTTCTGATCCAACTGAAGCGATCCAGCTCGGGAGTAGCCGGTGGTGCCGTTCGGAAGGTCGACCTGCAGAAAGCCCTCGCCCTTGATGGCGATGTCGAACTCGTTGCCGGTGGAGATCAGCGATCCCTGTTCGTTGATGCGGTAGGTGGCGGCCGTCTTGACACCGACACCCAGCTGAATGCCTGACGGAACGGTCGTTCCGGCGTCCGACGAGTTGGTGCCGACCCGGCGCTGATCCTGATAGAGAAGATCCTGGAACTCTGCCCGTTGGCGCTTGTAGCCCGTGGTGTTCATGTTCGAGATGTTGTGGGAGATAACTTCCACGTTCAGGGCCTGGGCCGCCATACCTGTGGCTGCGATATTGAGTGACTGCATGGTCTTCTCCTTGATCGGCGGTGCCGGTGGTCCGGTGCGCCGTTTCCTCTCCGGTGATCGACCGGGGGGCCTGATGCCACCCGATCGCCGTCCTCGCTAGGCGTTTTGCAACGGGCGTGCCAAACGCTGGGTGACTTGCTTCTGGCGCTCGTTTTCCTGGTCCATCAGCCGTTTGACCGAATCATAGGTCCGGTGGATTTCGATCATCTCGGTCATCTCGACAATCGGGTTCACGTTCGAGGTTTCGAGCGAGCCTTGAAGGACCCGCGTGTCTTCGGCCGGCTGCGGGTCCTCCTCGCTGATGAAGAGGCTGTCGCGCGATGCCTTCAGGTCTTGCGGATTCTGGAACTCGACCACGCCGAGACGGCCGATTTCGATCTCGTCGTAGGTGATCAGGCCGTCACCCGCGATGTTCAGGGAACTCCCGCCGCCCGGAACCACGATCGGTCGGGCGTTGTCGTCCAGGACAAGATTGCCCTGTTGGGTGACGAGACGGTTCTGATCGTCAAGGGCAAACGAGCCATTCCGGGTGTATTTCACCGAGGCCCCATCATCGATCTGGAAATAGCCCTGGCCCCGCAATGCGACGTCCATCGAATTGCCGGTGACCTTGAAGCCACCCTCCTGGAGATCCATGGCCGTGCCGATGTCGATGACGAAGGCCAGCTTTTCGCCGTATCTAATCCGCTGATCATAGGCTTGGTTGACGTTGATCTGCCGCTTGAAGGCGGTGGTATCCATGTTCGCGATGTTGTTCGCGACCACGCCGATCTCCCGCCGCAACTGGGCTTGCCGTGACAGACCGATATAAATCGGGTTTTCCATCGTCTTGCTCCGTACCGTAATTCAGATGCCGCGTCGGTTGATCCGGCTGCGGTCTGCTTCGGACCAAGCTATGCAGGGAGCATGCCAACACCCGCGGTCGTCCCGTCAGCGGCGGGTCGCACGGTTCTTGTGCATCTTTGTTCCCGAGGAGGAACGTGCCTCGTTCGTGTCAAAATCTGCCTGGAATATGAGTGATTGGCTCAGGTTGGCAGATCGCTTCCGATTCCTCGCTGAATCACCTATGATTCCAAGGTGATTCACTGGTCGGCACAGGGTTTGCTGAGAAGTGACGATCAAGGTGCGCCGTCAGGGGACGTGCGGAACCAGGCGTGCGGCGCTCTGTGATGCGCTTGGTCCGATGACCACGTTCACAAGGCGCCTAAGAGGAGGCAGGGATGGCCGAGGAAGCTCTCGAAGACGGCTTTGAAGAAGGTGCAGAGCCGTCAACCAAGAAGGTGAGCGGCAAGCGTCTCATCATCGCCGCGGTAGTTCTGCTCATCTTGGTCGGAGGTGGCGTGGGCGCCGCACTGGTCCTTCTCGGTGGCGAGGAGCCGCCGCCGGCCGAAGCCGTGGACGGCGCCGCACCGCCTCCGCCGCCGGTCGATACCCGTGCTTATTTCTTCGAAGTTCCGGACATGATCGTCAACCTCAATACCAATGGACGAAAATCGACCTTTTTGAAGATCAAGATCGCGCTGGAACTGCAAAGCGCCGGAGATGCGGACCGGATCGACGAGGTTTTGCCGCGGATCGTGGACAATTTTCAGATCTATCTCCGGGAGCTCCGGGTCGATGATCTGGACGGGTCGGCGGGAATGTATCGGTTGCGGGAAGAATTGCTGCGTCGCGTGAACCTCGCGGCACGGCCTGTGCAGGTGGAAGACGTGCTGTTCAAGGAAATGCTCGTTCAATAGCGGGTATGACCGGCATCAATGTCGATTGGGGCTGACGGGGATACGTCATGGCGAGTGAAGAGGATCTTGCGGCTGAATGGGATGCCATGGGCGATGGCGACGAAGAGGAAGATGTCGGCTCCGCCAGGGTCCTAAATCAGGACGAAATCGACAGCCTGCTGGGCTTTGACGAGGCGGGTGGCGGCGAAGCCGACACCTCCGGTATTCATGCGATCGTCAACTCGGCGCTTGTGTCCTACGAACGTCTGCCGATGCTGGAGGTTGTTTTCGACCGTCTGGTTCGGATGATGTCGACCAGTTTGCGGAACTTCACCTCCGATAACGTGGAGGTCTCGCTCGATAACATCACGTCGATCCGGTTCGGAGATTACCTGAACTCGATCCCGCTACCGGCCATGCTCTCGGTCTTCAAGGCGGAGGAATGGGACAATTACGGTCTGCTGGTCGTCGATTCAGCTCTGATCTACTCGATCGTCGACGTCTTGCTAGGTGGCCGACGGGGCACTGCCGCGATGCGGATTGAAGGCCGACCGTACACGACGATCGAGCGCAATCTGGTCGAGCGCATGGTCAACGTGGTGTTGAGCGATCTGTCGGCGGCCTTCGACCCGCTGTCGCCCGTCACCTTCCGATTTGACCGGCTTGAAACCAATCCCCGGTTCGCGACCATCGCACGGCCTGCCAATGCGGCGGTTCTGGCGCGCCTGCGGATCGACATGGAAGATCGCGGCGGACGGCTGGAGCTGATGCTGCCTTACGCGACTCTCGAGCCGGTGCGCGAACTGCTGCTGCAGATGTTCATGGGTGAGAAGTTTGGGCGGGATTCGATCTGGGAAACCCACTTGGCGAACGAGCTTTGGAACACGGATGTCGAGCTCGAAGCGGTGTTGGACGAGGTTGTGATGCCCCTGAACGAGGTTCTGAACCTGAAACCCGGCAGTCGCATCCTGTTGAACTCGATGCCGAACTCCACAATTGATATGCGATGCGGCAATGTCTCTCTGTTCGGCGGCAAGATGGGCCGAAAGAGCGGCAATATCGCGGTTCGGATCAGCCACCGTCTGCGCAAGATGTGAGGGCTAGGACGTGATATCTCTTTCCCTCGGTCTCGATATTCTGCTGGTGGTCCTGCTCCTGGTGACGATCATCTATGCGGTGCTGTTGAGCCGCCGGCTGTCGGCCCTGCGGTCCGGCAAGGTCGATCTGGAAGGGTTCATCATGCGTATGAACGAGGCGAGCGCGCGTGCGGAGGCGAGCTTGGCCGGAATCAGGCAAGCGGCAACATCCGCCAAGGGCGAACTCGACCAGCCGGTGGCCAAGGCCCAGTCCTTGCGTGATGAATTGGTCTTTCTGATCGATCGGGCAGACGCTGCCGGAGAGCGTTTGGCCAATACGGGTGCCACTGCGACGCCGTCAGCCCCCGCGGCACGGGCTGCGTCGTCTCAATCAGCGCCACGCGCACCTGCGAAGGCAGCACCGGTCCAGGCACCAGTTCGCAAGACGGACGGCGATGATGAAACCGGCGCCCCGAGATCCAAGGCGGAACGTGATCTGATGAACGCCTTGAAGAACGCGAAATGAAGACCATGGATCCGGTTATGCATTGCATGAGTGCTGCGTGTGTAATCAATGAAACCAAGCCCCTATGCTTTGGAGGCGGAAAACGATGACATATGATCGAATGGGCCGGAAAGCCGCACCGAAACCAGACGCGGACTCGGAGACGACCGGAGGCGGCGCCGCTGCGACGCCCAATGCCGCGCGCCTGACCCGTGGTGCTGTGGCCTCGGCGGGACCAAGACTGTCCTCAGGCCCAGCGCCGATCGCCGGTGACGTTCGAAACCGAGCGGCCACGCGGGATCGTATTTTCCGTATGCGTGTTCTGCCGATGACCTTGCTGGTGGCGGTGCTGGCCCTGGGCCTGAAGGTTGAGGTCCTGTGGGACCAAAGGAACGAGATCACGACCGCATTGACCGTGGGGTCTCCGGCGATCGCCGCGGACGGGCCGTCAGAGACCCAGCAGGCTCAATCGTCGGCGCCGATGCAAGTCGCGCAGGCATCGACCGACGAGAAGGTGGACCCGTTTTCGCTTGGCAAGTCGCAAATCGAGCTTTTGCAGGACCTCGCCAAACGGCGGGAAGAACTTGAGGAACGGGAACAGACCCTGATTCTGAGGGAAGGCCTGCTCGCGGCCGCCGAGCATCGTATTGAAGGCAAGATTGAAGAACTCAAGACCGTGAAGGGCGAGATTGAAGCCCTGATCAAGGTCTACGACGAACAGGAAGAAAAAGAGATCGGAGAATTGGTTTCGATTTATGAAAAAATGAAACCGAAAGACGCGGCGCGGATCTTCGATCAGCTCGATATGGATGTGCTTTTGGATGTGCTGCAGCGCATGAAGGCTTCCAAGACGGCTCCGGTTCTCGCCGCGATGGATGCCAATCGGGCGCAGGAAATCACCGTTCGGATCGCCGAGCGCCGCCAGATGCCGACGATCAACTAGTTTGCCGCGGGTGCGGCTCAGGGCGCGGACCCCGTCGGGAGAGACGATGACGAAGAGTGAGGCCGCAACGGTTTCCGAGGATCTGGATCTGGAGTTGGCTGCAACCGATGATGATATCGGTGTTGCTTTCGATCGGATCGTTGATGCCACCACCCGTCTGATGGACATGGCGGTCGACCTCCCCGGAGAAACCGCCGGTGCGGTGCATGAGGCACTGGGTGAAATTCTGGAAGCTGCCGCTGCCCGCGACATCGCTGGCCAGCGTCTGAGCAATGTCCGGAAAGCTGTCCGCTCGCTCTCGGAGCCGGATCAGATGCCTGATGAACGGGACGACGATCTTCTAAACGGGCCGCAACGGGCGGGGACGGCACCCACTCAGAACGCGATTGATGCGATGTTCGCCGATGCACCGGGTCTAGACGCTCCTGAGGACGAAACGGATCCGAAGTGATGTCCAAACTGGCAACTCCCCCACCGAAGCCCCGCACGGACGCGGACAAAGGGAACAGCCAGACCCTGTTTCTGAGCCTGTTCCTGCTGTTGTTGGCGTTCTTTATTCTGCTGAATTCCCTGTCGACCTTGGAAGTGGGCCGCAGCACGCAGGTGATGGAAAGCGTGAAGGACGCCTTTCCGAGCAGCGTGCGGGCGCAGATGGAGGATGGTTTTCTCTCCGAGGATCCCGGTCAGATGATCGGTGAGGGGTTGCGCGCCCGGCTTGGGACCGTCTTCGAGGAGAGCCTGCCCGTGGTCGAGATCACTGCGGATCCGAGCGGAAACCCGATGTACGTCAAGCTGCGGGCGGAAGATGTTTTCGCTCGGACCACCGGGCGGATCACTCCGGCTGCCGAAGATCTTGCCAGACGTTTGGCGCCGATCGTGGCGCAACCGCCCGCCGGAAGCATGTTGTTCCTGGACATCGTGTTCGGTCGGAACATGTCGCCGGGAAACGCGGGGCAGTCCTCTATTTCTGAGACAACGATACTCATCGCGTCCAGGACTGTGGAACGGTTTGCAGAGCTCGGTCTGCCGGCGGATCGGATCAGCACCGGTTTGGAGCGGGGCGATCCCGATTCCGTCCGGTTCATCTTCCGTACCCGGCCGGCCCGCGCCGGTCGGACGGGGGGCTGAGCCATGCCGGACTCCCGCCAGGCGCCGGTCGAGGTGCACAGCCCGGTCCTCGGAAAACGCGCCGGTCGCAAATACGGCGGCGGCGCGAGTTGGCTTGTGACCTTTGTGGATCTTGTCTCTCTGATGCTGGCGTTCTTCGTGCTCCGTTTTTCGATGACCACGCTGGAGACCCCACGCTACGAGGAGGCTGCCAGATCGATCAGCATCACCCTGGGCCGGGAGGTCTCGGTCGTGGAGCAAGGGCCGCCGATCACCGATGGGGTTCAGACAGAAACCAATGGGCGCGGGTTTCGACTGGGGTATCTTGAACCTCTGCTCCGCGCGAAACTGGAACGGGACCCGGTGCTGCGGTCCGCGCGTCTTGAGCAACGCGGCGAGGAACTGGTGATATCGCTGCCGTCCGATCTCTTGTTTGAGTTGGGACGCGCGAAATTGACGGCCGATGCGGACAGTGCCGTCCGGGAACTCGCAACGGCGCTCTCCACATTGCCGAACAAGGTCGATGTTGTGGGGCATGCGGATCCGCAACCAATCACCGGGGCGGATTCGCCCTATCCGAACAATTGGGGGCTGTCCCTGGCGCGGGCCGATGCCGTCGCACGTGGTCTGATCATGGGCGGTTACCCCCACGTTCCGGTCGTCGAAGGTCAGGGCGACAGCCGGTTCGCCGATACCGGACTCACCCGTCCGATTGAGGAGCGCTATGCCCTGGCCCGTCGGGTTGATGTGGTGATCCATCCCGAACGTCTGTCGGAGTCCCGGCCATGACGGAACTCCGGACCCTCAGACGGCGTGTCTTTTTTGCGGTGGCCGCTTTGGCTGCGCTGATGGGGTCGATGATGTCACCCGTTCATGCGGATCCCGTCGCGGTGGTCGGCAGTGCGGGAGACGGATATGACCGCCTGATATTCGCCTGGCCGCGGTCGATCGAGTACACGGCGGAACGGTTTGGCGATCAGCTGGTGATCCGGTTCTCGCGACCGATCGAGGCGGACATGTCGAGTGCCGCTGCTCCGCTGGGGACCTATGTCTCAGGGGCCCGTCTTGGAAGTGACGGACGCAGCGTGGTGGTCGATCTGACCGGAAACCACCGGCTACGGGGATCCCGAAACGGAAACCAGATCATCGTCGACCTGATTTCGAGATCGGCGAACCCGCCGCCGCCCCAGGTCGCCCAATCCGCTACGCCTCCACCGGCTCGAGCGGCCGCCGAACCGCAAGCGGTGCCGAGCCCAGCGAGAGCCCCGGTCGTCGGGGTCCGGACGGGTCGGCACCCGAGCTATGATCGGATTGTCCTGGACTGGACTGGGCCGGTCGATTTTCAGGTCCGCCAGGGAGACGGTCAGGCAACCGTCATGTTTGATCGGCCCGCTCGGGTCAACGACGGCGCAGTGCGGTCGGCCCTGCCGGAGGAACTCCGGGGGTTCTCGACGGAAACCACCGACGACGGTCTGAACGTGACCGTGCCATTGCCGAACGGGCGCAGTCTGGATGCGTTCCGATCGGGTCCCAAGGTTGTCTTGGATGTGAAACGGGGCGCGGCCGGCGCTGCCCCGACTTCTTCTAGCCCGCCTCCGTCCGCCCAGACGACGCCTCCGCCGGCCGCTCCATCTGAGGCCCCTCCTGCTCAAGCCGAAGCGCCCGCCCCATCGCCCGAACGATCTGCGGCCGAGCGGTCGCCGGATCAGGCGATCGCTCCGGATCCGGCACAGCCGGTCGCCCCCGCTCCGTCTCCGGCGGACCAGGCGGCGGCGCAAACCTTTGCACCCACTCCCGCCACGGCACCCGAAACGCCCGCGCAGGATTCGGTTCCACCACCCTTGGCCACGACAAGCGACCCGTCTGCGGCTGCAGGCGAGTCGGGCAGCCCTCTGCCAGCCACCGAAGGGGCCGACGGTGTGGCGCCGCCCCCACCGGATCCCGCCGGCACCAACGTGACCCGTATGACGGATACGACCACCGGCGTGATTGCGGGTGAGATCGTCCCGGTGACCGCACAGAATCTGAACGACGCGGTCTCCTTGCGTTTCAACTGGGAGGAACAGGTCGGCGCGGTGGCGTTCACGCGTGGCGGTTATCTTTGGGTCGGCTTTGACCGCCCGGCCCGGTTCGACACCTCTGGCGTCGGCGCCGCGACCGCAGAGATTGGCGGTCGCGCCGAGCAGGTTCCGGTTGCCGTCGGCTCCGTCCTGCGGATGCCGGTAGTCGACGGGATAAGTCCGCGTGTCTGGCGTGACGGAAATGCCTGGGTCTTCGATCTGCAGGCGCAAACCGCCCGTCCGGATGTGGCGCTGCGTGTCGACGCGCAAATGGTCAGCCCGCAGGGGCCACGCCTGTTCGTTCCGGTCGAGGGCGCGGGCGAGACCATTTTGATCCAGGACCCCGAGGTCGGCGATCGTCTCTTCCTGATCCCGGTCACGCCGTTGAGCCGCGGGGTGGACGGCGATCGGAACTATGTTCAGGTTTCTCTCCTGTCCTCGGTTCAGGGGATCGTCGTACGTCCGCGCACCAGCCTGATTGAGATACGGCTTCTGCCGGACGGGGTCGCGATTGCCATCGAAGGGGGTATGCAGCTCTCGGGCCCGGTCGCGCGCAGTGCGGAAGATCCTTTCGGCGGAGCGCGGTTCGACGGGATGGCCCGGGGCCTTCCGCCGGGTCGCATTTTCGACATGAGCAATTGGCGCCGTGGGACGGAGAACGCCTACCTGCGGGAGAAGCAAGACCTGCAGTTGCGGGTCTCCGAAGCGACCAGCATCTCCCGCAGCGGTCCTCGGTTGGAGTTGGGGCAGTTCTATTTCGCGCGCGGATTGGCCTCGGAGGCGATCGGCTTGCTCCGGACGATTGCCCAAACCGACGAAGACCTGGCGAACCGTCCGGACGTGAAGGCCCTGCGCGGCGCGGCGAGCTTCATGCTGGGCCGTTACGAAGAGGCCGAGCAGTTTCTGGATGACACCGCCCTGAACGGGTTCTCCGAAGCGGAACTGTGGCGCGGCGCGGCGACGGCAGCCCAGGGAAAGTGGGATGAAGCGGTCGAGCATTTTGCGCGCGCAGGCGAAATTCCAGGCGGCTATCCACGCAATTTCACCACCGATCTGGCTCTGCTTGCGGCCGAGGCGGCAATCCTGGCCGGCGACTACCGGGGCGCCGGTGCCTATCTCGACGTGATTGCCGAAGAGGCACCGACTCCGTCCGAGGCGGCTCGCATTGATTTTCTGCGCGGCCGCGTACTCGCTGCTTTTGGCGACGAGGACGCGGCGCTCGATATCTGGCGGCGCTTGGCCAATGGCGAGGACCGATGGGCGCGGGTCCGGTCGGAACGAGCCCTGATCGAACACGATCTGGAACAGGGCGTCATCAGCTCGGACGAAGCGGCCGACAGCCTGGATCAGCTGCGCTACGCCTGGCGCGGCGATCGGCTGGAGTTCGAATTGCTTCGGGAGTTGGGGCGGCTGCGCCTTAAGGAAAACGATTTCGAAGAGGGACTCGATGCCCTGCGCCAGGCGGTGACGTTTTTTCCGAACAACCCGGAAACCCGCTCCGTGGCCGAGGAACTCACCCAAGGCTTCAGCGACATCTTCACCCGGGGGGCGTCTGACGCAATGACGCCCCTACAGGCGCTGGCCCTTTACGATCGGTTCCGGGAGCTCACGCCGGTGGGTAAGGCGGGCGACCAGATCATCGAGTCTCTGGCCGATCGGCTGGTCCGGGTGGACCTGCTGGACCGCGCGGCCCGGCTGTTGGACCGCCAGGTCAAATTCCGTCTGCAGGGTCAGAACAAGGCCCGTGTCGGTGCGCGGCTGGCTCTGATCCATCTTTTGGACCGGCAGCCCGATTCCGCGATCAAGGCGCTGGATGAGAGTGTGGCCCCAGGTTTGGAGGCCGGGCTGGCCGATGAGCGCCGACGGCTTCGGGCCCGGGCGATATTCGATCTGTCGGATGCCGCCGGCGCCCTCAGACTTCTCGAGGATGACGACTCGCGAGCTGCTGACCTGTTGCGCGCCGATATTTTCTGGCGGACCCAGGATTGGGTCGAAGCGGCCAAGGTATTCCGGCGATTGGTTGGCGACGCCGGGTTGGACGGACGCCGTCTGGAGCTCGAGACGGCCGGATTCATTCTGAACTGGGCGGTTTCCCTGTCCCTGAGCGACAATTCGGTGGGTCTTGGACGTCTGCGGCAGATCTATGCCGGCAAAATGGACGCCACCCCCTACCGGGAGGCGTTCCGTCTGATCACCAATGAAAGCGACGGGGAGTTGGGGAACTTCATGAACCTATCAGAACGGTTCGATGAGATCGGGCGGTTCCAGGCCTTCCTGTCCAGCTATCGCGAGAAATTGAAGAACCAACCATTGAGCCAGACCAACTGATTACGCTCTACGGGCTCACCCCGAAACTTCGGACCAGGGATCCCGCCACCATGTACCAGCCGTCCACCAGCACGAAGAAGATCAGCTTGAACGGTAGCGAGATCATAACCGGCGGCACCATCATCATGCCCATGGACATCAGGATTGACGCGATCACCATGTCGATGATCACGAATGGCAGGTAAAGCAGGAATCCGATCTCGAAGGCCCGTCGCAACTCACTGATGATGAAGGCGGGGATCAGCACCTGCAGCGGTGCGTCCACCCCGGTCTGGGTGTCGTCGACCCTGGCCATATCCTCGAACAGCTGCAGGTCCTTGTCCCGCACCGTGCGCAGCATGAACTGGCGAAATGGTTCCGACGTGGCCTCGAATGCTTCGACCTCGGTGATCTGCTCCTCAATCAGCGGGCTGATGCCGTTTTGCCAAGCCTGCTCAAAGGTGGGGGCCATGATGAAGGCGGTCATGAACAGCGCCAGGCTGACCATCACCATATTCGGCGGCGATTGCTGGGTGCCGAGGGCGATTCGAAGCAGCGACAACACCACGATGATACGGGTGAAGGACGTCACCATCACCAAGATACCCGGTGCCAGCGACAGCACTGTCATCAGCGCGACCAACTGAATCAGTCGTGCCGTTGTGGAGCCGCTCTCCTCGCCGATATCGAGAGTGAGAGATTGCGCAAGCGCATCGGCGGCGGGCCAGATCAGGGTCGACAGGGACGCGATCAAACCCAGCGCGAAGGTCGCGCCGAACAGGAGGATATGACGCCTGAGATGACCCTTCAGCTTCGATCTAGCCTCCGATCCGGGCTTATGCATCATTCCGGATCCTCGTAGGTCAGGGTCGGTTGAGGCCTGCGCATCGAGGTCCCGGCTGGGGTGATCCCACGTTCGACCACTAGATCGCCATCCTGGCCCAAAACGAGGAGATGCTCCACATCGTCGCGCCGTATCAGTACCAGGCGCCGCCGCATATCCAGGTTCCGGGCTTCCACGATCGCCAGCCGCTTGCCGGCGCGCGCGCCATTCTGCGGGTCGCCGGCGTTGCCCAACATGGAAAATGCGCTCCCGCCCCAGCGGCGCAAGACGTAGTAAAGCCCCAGGATCATTCCCAGAACGGAAAGCAGCGCTGCCACGTAGCGGAAGGTATCGACCATATCCATCGGGAGATTGTCGGGTGTCGGCCCGGCGCTGCCAAGGACGAACTGCAAAGGGTCGGATCAGAGGGTCAGAGTCCCCGCTTGCGGCGGTCGATGGCCGATCCATAGGCGGCCGCAGCTCTGCGGCCAACGAGCGCGCGGTTGCCCGACTCGGTCGCCTGGCGCGCCTGATCAATGCGCTGTGTGGTTTGATCCAGAGCCTCGACCAGGGCCTTGAGGTCCTCCGCAAGCTGTTTCGCCTCGGCGGCTGGGAGGGATGTCGCGCGCGTGCAGAGGTCGACGATCCGTCGCTCCAACTCGGGCCGGTCGACCGGCTGATTCCCGTCGATCTCCTGAATGCCGGCCAGGATGGCCCGCGCCTCGTGTTTGAGGTTCTCGAAACCGGTGTCGCTCATTCCGATCCCCGTTCCCGCTCTGTGAGCCCGCTCCAGTCCTCGCCCATCCCCCCCGGCTTGGAGGCGTTCTGCCCCGGCGTCAGGCTGCCGTTCAAACGATAGACATAAGTGAGGATCTCCGCGACCGCCGCGAAGGCCTCAACCGGAATTTCGCAATCCACCTCCACGACCGAGAGGATTTGCGCGAGATCCGGGTCAGATCTCACCCTCACGTCGTTCTCGAAAGCCAGGCGAAGGATCTTTTCGGCCAACTCGCCATATCCTTTGGCGACCACCGTCGGCGTTGCCCCGGATGTGACTTCGTGGCTCAGGGCGATCGCGACGGCCCGGTCCTTCGAGGGTTTGGATGGCGAAACGGTCATTGCCTGTTCGGCTCCTGGTGTCGGCTCATCGCCATTCATAGACAGAACCAGCCTAACAGGCCTTCAGGTTCTGCTGAACCCGACAACTGGCACAGTGTTTGCTTTGTTTCTCATGAGCCCAGCCGAGAGAGCCGGGCCAGTACGAGACGGAATACATGATTGTCGGAGACGTAAGATGGACATGTCGAACCTGAGCCTGTTCAGAATGGCCCGCCAGAAGATGGGGTGGTCGGGGCAGCGCCAAGTGGTGCTGTCACAGAACATTGCCAACGCAGATACCCCAAATTATCGGGCCCGTGACCTGGAAGGGCTGGACTTCAACGCTCGGGTCAAATCCTCGTCGCAGGTCAATATGACGAAAACCGCCGGCACCCATTTGCAGGGCACCCGCGTTAAGCCGACCTATCGGATCGAAGACGAGAGCCGACGGGACCTCTACGAGATCAGTCCCGATGGCAACCAGGTTGTGCTCGAAGAGCAGATGATGAAGGTGGCCGACAATCAGGCCCAGTTCCAACTCGCCAGCAACATCTACCGCAAGAATATCCAGATGTTCCGAATGGCGGTCAGCGGCAACGGCCAGTAACGCAGTGAGAATTGGCCACGGCCATAGGTTTCAGGGAGTTAGACAATGGACTTGAAAGACGCTATTTCGATTTCGGCCTCCGGCATGCGGGCGCAGGGCACGCGACTGCGGATCATCGCGGAGAACATCGCCAACGCGGACTCCATGGGTGCGCGGCCCGGTGACGACCCCTATCGGCGCAAGACCATCATGTTCGAGAATGTGCTCGACCGTCAGATGAATGCCGACGTGGTGCGGGTTGCCGAGATCGGTCGGGACCTGTCGGATTTTTCGCTTTCCTACCAGCCGACCCATCCGCTGGCGGATGATAACGGTTACGTAAAGCGTCCCAACGTCAATGCTTTGATCGAGATGACCGACATGACCGAAGCGCAGCGGAGCTATGAGGCGAACATGAGCCTGATCGACTCCTCCCGCTCGATGATCCAGAAGACGATCGATCTGATCTCCCGTTGATCCGGACGCGCGACTTCCGGTTTGCTCTGGAATTGGATAGAGTTATGGCAGGCGACTTCAAGAGATCGAGGAACGCGAAATGGTGACCGGTATCGGAGGAATGGTTCCACCCACGGCGGGCGGAATCGGTGGCGTTGGCGAGGCTTCCGAAGGGGCGGCCACCGGCAAAGACTTCGCATCCTTCATCCGCGAGGCCGGGACCGATTCGATGGAGACGATGTATCGCGGCGAGGAAATGTCGAAGGCCGGCATCGCCGGAACGGCGGATCTCAACGACGTGGTTGCCGCCGTAAACGACGCTGAACTTACGCTCCAAACCATCACAACGCTGAGAGATCGGCTTGTTCAGGCCTATCAGGAAATCATCCGCATGCCGATCTAGTCCAACCGATTTGGGTTGCTACGAATCGATGGTGCATGAGAACTGGACGCCCCGCCGGTCTCTGGGCGGGCGACAGGTGGGAGAGTTTGCCCGTATACCCGGCAGATTTTGCCGAGGGGTAGCTTTGGATGAATGAAGGCGAGGCAATCGACGTTGCGCAGGAAGCGATCCTGACCCTGCTGCTGATGGCCGGGCCGGTCATGGCGGTTGCGCTCACCATCGGGCTCATCATCGCGTTGTTCCAGGCACTGACCCAGCTCCAGGAGATGACGCTGGTTTTCGTTCCGAAGATCGTGATCGTGTTCGTATCTCTCCTGCTTTTCCTGCCGTTCATGCTGGCGCAGATCAGCGCTTTCTTCGAAGGTTTGGCGGACAAGATCATTGGCCTCCCTTAACGATCCGAAACCGGAGGCTTGAATGCCTCTCGAGGCCTATCTGCCGTTTCAGATCTACAGCTTCCTGCTGGTCTTTGCCCGCGTCGGATCGATGCTAATTCTGATGCCCGGTATCGGCGAAGGTTTCATTCAGACCCGCATTCGGATTTATTTCGGCATCGGGTTCGCGGTAGTGGTTACCCCCATCATCCAACCACTTCTGCCGCCGGAACCCCAGAATGCGGTTGCGCTTTTCACCCTGCTGTTCTGGGAAGTGGTGATCGGCCTGTATTTCGGGATCATCACACGGATCCTATTGCTCACCATGGATACTTTGGGCCGGATCATTTCCTTTCAGACCGGCCTGGCGGCCGCCACCGCCTTCAACCCGTCGATCTCGGAACAGGGAACACTGGTCGGGCTTCTGCTCACCACTCTCGGCATTCTGATGCTGTTTATTTTCAATCTGCATCATGTGCTTCTGATGGCGATCGTCGACAGCTACACGATGTTCGAAGCCGGAGTCGCCCCACCTTTCGAAAGCCTTGCCGAAGCGGTAAGCCGGGTGACGCAGGACAGTTTCCGGGTCGCGCTGCAGTTTTCGGCGCCTTTCATCGTCATTGGGCTGATCTTTTTCGCGAGCATGGGGATTGTTGCGCGGTTGATGCCCCAGCTTCAGATTTTCTTCATAGGTATCCCGATACAGTTGATCCTGGGATTCGTGATCATATCGAGCATCCTCGGCACGTTGATGCGTTTGTTTCTGGAGTATTATACATCGGGGATTGCTGACTTCTTGGTTCCCCAGTGATGCGTTGGGCTCGATGGGGGCCTGGAATCGAAGGCCCTGGGATAGGCGGAGCACAAAATGTCCGAGCAGGATGATGCCTCCAAAACCGAAGAGCCGACTCCTAAGAAACTGCAGGATGCCCGCAACAAGGGGCAGATCCCGCAGAGTAAGGAGATCGGAAGTTTCGGTGTGCTCGTGGCTTTTGCCGTCGCGGTCGCTGTCCTAGCGCCTTTTAGCGCGTCCATGACCCATGGTCGTCTCAAGACATTGATGGAGCAAAGCGGGACCATTTCACTCGATATCGGCAATACCGGCGACGTGCTGATGTCCACGGTCTTGAGCGTCCTGCTCTATTTCTCGCCGATTTTCGCCACCTTCATCGTGGTCGCTCTGGCGGTGCAACTGGGGCAGGTCGGATTTCTGTTAAGCGCGGAACCGATTATCCCGAAACTCAGCAAGATTTCTCCGATAGCCGGCGTAAAGAGGCTCGTCTCGGTGAAATCGCTGGTGGAATTCTTAAAGGGCCTTGCCAAAATGGGGGTGGTCGGTTTGGTCGCCTATATTGCGGCCGCACCGGAATTCGATCGCCTGGAGGCAATGATCCAGTTGGATGTCGTGGACATCCTTCTCGAGGTTCAGGTCATGGTGATCCGCATCCTTCTCGGTGTGCTGATCGTTCTGTTTATGATCGCTGCCTTGGACTACGCCTATCAGACTTACGAACATATCAAACAGAACCGGATGACGCGTCAGGAAGTGCGGGACGAGCACAAACAGGCGGAGGGCGATCCCCACGTGAAGGCTCGCCTCCGTCAGATCCGTGCGGATCGGGCGCGCCAACGGATGATGGCATCCGTTCCCAAGGCGGACGTGGTCATCACCAATCCGACCCATTTCGCTATCGCCCTCTCCTACAATGAAGATGAAATGGTAGCGCCCGTCGTCGTCGCGAAAGGCGCGGATGATGTGGCCTTTCGAATTCGCGAGGTGGCGAATGACCACGGCGTTCCCATCGTCGAGAACAAGCCTCTCGCGCAGGCGCTGTTCGCGACGGTCGAGATCGATCAACAGATACCGCCAGAGCATTATCAGGCAGTCGCTCAGGTGATTTCCTATGTCTACAAGCTGAAAGGCAAATTTGCCGCCAACTGAGTTCCGGTGCATGCGCTCCGGACGCAAGAGTTCAATCACCGTCATAGCGGCGGCAACAAGAGTGTCGGACCTAATAATGGACACCGCGTTTACAACACTTTCAGTCGCCCTTGCCGTGGCCGCGGCCTTGGGCGGGTTCCTGATGCTGCGACGTCGCGCCTTGAGCCAGGCGGTTAACAGGCCCCAGGAGACCGTGTCATCTCCAAGGGTCCCCGACGCGCCGCCGCCGGTCGAGAGCGAGACGATCGTTGCTGGATCTGGAGGTGCCGAGGTTTGGCCGACGATTTGGTTGACCGCTGAGGGTCGGTTTATCGAGGCGTCGCAGGCTGTGCGTGATCTGTTTGGCGAGGAGGTTGCCGAAGGAGGAGGCACTCTGATCGGCCGACTGCGACTGGCGGTTATGAAGGCTCGCGAGGATATCACAACGGGCGATATGATCCCGGGGCCGGACCTCTCGGCCGGGGAGCACTCTTTCGGCAGTTGGATGCGGTTGGTGGACGAACGCATTGCTGTTGTTGTCATCCCAGCCCCTGAGGTCGCGGCCTCAAATGCCTCCTCTTCTCAGGACGGCCGGCCCCTGGCATCGGGCTCGGGCGGCGTGTTGTCGACGTCGATTCTTCTCGAAGCGCCCTTCGGTGTCGCATTGCTGGACAGGTCCCTTCGGATACGGGATTGCACGCCGTATTTCGCAAACCTTCTGCAGGAGCCGGACGCTCCGGTGCACGCGCCCGAGGGTCGCGCTTTTGTCGACTATGTCGCTGAGACACAGCGGGATCGGTTCACCGGGGCGTTTGACGAACCGATCAGCTCGGATTTGGCGGTCGACGGGAGTGGACTTGAGGTCGCCCTTGGGGATGACGGCGAGCGATATGTCGCACTGCATGCCGCACGGCTTGATGACGGGTATGCGCTTTATGCCCTGGACATCAGTCAGCGTCACATGTTGGAAGGCCAGGTTCTGCAGTCCCAGAAGATGCAGGCCGTTGGGCAGCTTGCGGGCGGCGTGGCCCATGATTTCAACAACCTGCTGACGGCGATGACCGGATTTTGCGATTTGCTGCTGCAGCGACACCGATCCGGCGACCAGTCTTTCGGCGATGTCATGCAGATCAAGCAGAACGCCAACCGCGCGGCCAACCTCGTCCGCCAGCTCTTGGCATTTTCGCGGCAACAAACCTTGATCCCAAAGGTCGTCGATCTCTCAGACGCGTTGGCTGATCTGTCGCATCTGCTCCGCCGGCTGATCGGCGAGACCGTGACCCTCGAAGTGATCCACGGGCGTGACCTCAAACCTGTGAAGGTGGATGGCGGACAATTGGAGCAGGTTCTGATCAACCTGGTGGTGAACGCCCGAGATGCGATGCCGAACGGCGGAACGATTTCGATGCACACCGCGAATACCACGACGATCAAGCCTCTGCGCCGCGGAGAGGAGGTCATGCCGCCCGGCGACTACGTGATGATCGAGGTGATCGATACCGGTGTCGGCATTCCGATGGAGCACCTGACCCGGATCCTGGAACCGTTCTTCACGACCAAAGAGGTTGGGCGCGGCACCGGGCTCGGCCTGTCGACCGCCTATGGGATCATCAAACAGTTCGGCGGGTACTTGTTCATCGACAGCACACCGAATGTGGGCACCACGTTTGCGATCTACCTGCCGGCCTGGGATGGCCCCCTGAACCCGGTGGAAGAGGGCGTGGAGCTGCGGCCGAACTCCGATCTGACCGGGACCGGGACGATCCTGTTGGTCGAAGACGAGGATCCGGTTCGCCTGTTCGCAGCACGGGCGCTGCGCAGCAAAGGCTATGAAGTTCTCGAAGCCCGGTCGGGCGAATCGGCCCTCGATATGCTGGCGGACGCGGACATGCCAGGAATCGATTTGTTGATCACCGATGTGGTGATGCCGGGGATCGACGGTCCGACCTTGGTGCGGCGTGTCCGGAGCAGCCGGCCGGATCTGCCGGTGATCTGCATTTCAGGTTACTCCGAAGATGCGTTGCGCCAGAGGGTGGTTGGGACCCAGGGAATCTCTTTTCTTCCGAAACCGTTCTCCCTGAAGCAGTTGGCCAGCGTGGTGAAGACCACGATCGCCAAGCCTCAGTCCCTATCTTGAGGGTCTGTCCCGCTCGCCCCACAATCTGTGGTGGCTGAAACGGCTGTATCTCAAAATAAGAACAAACCAAGAAAATTTCTTGCCGATGAGAACAAAAATGGTACGATCTCGGTTAACGAGTCGTCGGCAAGCGCCTATCCAGCGCAATTCTGAACTCCCGCCGTCGATGTAAATGTCAGGTTTCGCGCGCCGCCTTGCGGCGGGCCGACCGCACCGATAGAAGGAGGCAGAAATGACAGCCCATCTGCGCGTGATCGAGAAGGACGGCATGGATAAGACCAAGGCGTTGGAGGCGGCGCTCACCCAGATCGAGCGTGCGTTCGGTAAGGGCTCGGTGATGAAGCTGGGCGCGCGGGACCAGGGAATCGACATTGAGACGGTGTCGACCGGGTCTCTGGGATTGGACATCGCGCTCGGGATCGGCGGGCTTCCCCGCGGCCGGGTGATTGAGATTTACGGGCCCGAGAGTTCGGGCAAGACCACGATGGCTCTTCACGTTGTCGCCGAAGCCCAGAAAGCCGGTGGCACCTGTGCCTTCGTCGATGCCGAACATGCGCTTGATCCGATCTACGCCAGAAAGCTGGGCGTCGATGTCGACGAGTTGCTGATCTCGCAGCCGGATGCGGGCGAACAGGCTCTGGAGATTGCCGATACCCTGGTGCGCTCAGGCGCAATCGATGTGCTGGTGGTCGACTCTGTCGCGGCTCTTGTTCCCAAGGCCGAGTTGGAGGGCGAGATGGGCGATACCCATGTCGGCCTGCAGGCCCGGTTGATGAGCCAGGCCCTCCGCAAGCTCACCGGTTCGATCTCCCGGTCGAAATGCATGGTGATCTTCATCAACCAGATCCGCATGAAGATCGGTGTGATGTTCGGCAGTCCCGAGACCACGACCGGTGGCAACGCTCTCAAGTTCTACGCCTCCGTGCGGCTGGATATCCGTCGGATCGGCGCCATCAAGGACCGCGACGAGGTGGTGGGCAACCAGACCCGGGTTAAGGTCGTGAAGAACAAGCTTGCGCCCCCGTTCCGGGTTGTTGAATTCGACATCATGTACGGCAAGGGGGTGTCCAAGACGGGCGAGCTCTTGGATCTCGGCGTCAATGCGAATATCGTCGAGAAATCGGGCGCGTGGTTCTCTTGCGACGGCCAGCGGATCGGTCAGGGTCGGGAGAACGCCAAACAGTTCCTCCTCGATAACCCCGACATGGCAGGCTCGATCGAGCGACGAATTCGGGAGAACGCCGGTCTGGTGGCGGACGCCATGTTGGTGGGCAGCCCGGACCCTGAAGAGGGCGGTTTGCCCGACGAGGGTTGAAGGCGGCAGACCTCACGAAGGCGGTCGACTCCCGTCTCGTGAGACCGGCTGTGGACTTGGCTTTGCTGCCTCGGTAAAACCGTGGGCCGCGCTGATCGACCTAAAGAGGGTGGGTCGGCGCCGGGCTCCACGACCGGGCGGCGGAGACGGTCCTACAGCAAGGTTTTGAAGCAGATGGCCAGCACCAACGACATACGACGCGGGTTTCTCGACTATTTTGGCGCGCACGGTCACGCCGTTGTCGATTCCAGCCCTCTGGTTCCCCTGAACGATCCGAGTCTTCTGTTCACCAACGCCGGAATGGTCCAGTTCAAGAACGTGTTCACCGGCGCGGAGCATCGTGACTACAGCCGGGCGGCGACCTCGCAGAAATGCGTGCGCGCCGGCGGCAAGCACAATGACCTTGAGAATGTCGGGTACACCGCCCGTCATCACACGTTCTTCGAGATGCTCGGGAACTTCTCGTTCGGAGACTACTTCAAGGAGAACGCGATCGAGTTCGCCTGGAACCTGGTCACCGGGGAGTTCGGGCTCGACAGGAACCGGCTGCTTGTCACCGTCTACGCCGAGGATGAAGAGGCAGCCGGTCTGTGGCGCAAGATCGCCGGGCTGTCGGATGACCGGATCATTCGGATCGCCACTTCCGATAACTTCTGGTCGATGGGCGATACGGGTCCATGCGGTCCGTGCTCCGAAATCTTCTACGATCATGGCCCGCACATTCCGGGCGGACCTCCGGGCTCACCCGATGAAGATGGCGACCGGTTCATCGAGATCTGGAATCTCGTGTTCATGCAGTTCGAACAGATCACCCGAGACCAGCGCGTCGACCTTCCGCGTCCGTCAATCGACACGGGCATGGGGCTCGAGCGGATTTCCGCGGTCATGCAGGGCAAGCACGACAACTACGATATCGATACCATGCGCAAGCTGATTGAGGCCTCCGCCGAGGCGTCCGGCGCGGATGCGGACGGGCCGTTCAAGATCTCGCATCGGGTTGTGGCGGATCACCTTCGCGCCAGCTCCTTTCTGATCGCCGATGGGGTGCTGCCAGCCAATGACGGGCGCGGCTATGTGCTCAGGCGGATCATGCGCCGGGCCATGCGGCACGCCCATATCATGGGCTGCACCGATCCCCTGATGTTCAAGTTGGTGCCGGCGCTGGTTGCCGAGATGGGGCAGGCCTTCCCCGAGCTTGGCCGCGCGGAACCCCTGATCCGCGAGACCCTCAAGCTTGAGGAGACCCGGTTCAAGGACACCCTGGACCGGGGTTTGAAGTTGCTGGAAGAGGAAACGAGCAAGCTCGGCGGGGGCCAGGCGCTCAACGGGGAGGTGGCGTTCAAGCTATACGACACCTTCGGGTTTCCGGTGGATCTGACCGCGGATATCCTGCGTGGCCAGGGCCGGGCGCTGGATGAGGAGGGGTTTGCCGCCGCCATGGAGCGCCAGCGGGCGCTCGCGCGCAAGGCTTGGTCCGGGTCGGGCGACACGGCGACCGAGACGGTTTGGTTCGACCTGAAGGACAAGCTCGGGTCGACCGAATTCTTCGGTTACAGCACGACAGAGGCAGAGGGAACCGTCACGGGTCTGGTGGTGGATGGCACGCCTGTGGAGCGGGCCGAGCCCGGTGCCGATGTGGTCGTGGTGGTCAACCAGACCCCGTTCTACGGCGAGTCCGGGGGCCAGCAGGGAGATACCGGCACCATGCGCTCACCCGATGGCGCGGTGGTCGCGGTGTCGGATACCCAGAAGAAGGCCGGTTCCCTTTGGATCCATGTCGGAAGACTCAGCGGGGCGCCACTGGCGGTCGGCGATGCCCTGGAGATGAGCGTGGATGCGGATCGGCGCGACCGGATCCGTGCCTCTCATTCCGCCACCCATCTGTTGCACGAGGCGCTTCGTCTGAAACTGGGTGACCATGTGGCTCAGAAGGGATCGTTGGTGGCACCCGACCGTCTCCGGTTCGATTTCAGCCAGCCGACCCCGATCGAGCGCGACGATCTCGCCTGGGTCGAGGCCGAGGTGAACCGCCGGGTGCGCGGAAATTCCGAGGTCACGACCCGTCTCATGACCCCGGATGACGCGATCGCCGAGGGGGCGATGGCGCTGTTCGGCGAGAAATACGGTGAGGAAGTTCGGGTGGTCTCGATGGGCGGGGCGCCCGAATCTGGCTCCCGAAAAGCGGCCTGGTCGATCGAACTCTGCGGCGGCACCCATGTGCGCCGCACCGGCGATATCGGATTGCTGAAGATCATTACGGAAACGGCGGTGGCCTCCGGTGTGCGCAGGATCGAGGCGGTTACCGGGGAAGGAGCTCTGGCATGGCTGACCGGACGGGATGCCGTCTTGGGCAAAGCGGCGGCCGAGCTGAAATCCACCCCGGAAGATGTCCCAGAGCGGGTGCGCACGCTGATCGAGGAACGCCGCAAGCTCGAGCGCGAACTGGTCGAGACCCGAAAGAAACTGGCGTCCGGCGGCGGAGGTGGCGGTGCGGTCCCGGTCAAGGAGATCGCCGGCATCAAATTCGCATCCCGCATCCTGGATGGCGTCCCCGCCCGGGAGTTGAAGGGCGTCGCGGATACCCTAAAGGCCGAAATCGGATCCGGCGCGGCGGTTGTGATCAGCGCGGATGAGGGCAAAGCCTCGATCGTCGTGGCCGTCACCGAGGATCTCATCGGGCGCGTCAGCGCGGTCGATCTGGTTCGTGTCGGCTCCGCGGCGTTGGGCGGCAAGGGCGGCGGCGGGCGGCCTGATATGGCCCAGGCCGGCGGCCCGGACCCCTCGAAGGCGGAGGAGGCGGTTGCGGCAATCGAGGCCACCCTGTCCGAAACCGCGCTCGCCGCGTCCTAACCCGGAGTATCCATCATGTCCGAGCCCGTAAGGTTCCAGGGAACCGAAAGCTATGTCGCGACCGAGGATCTTCGGGTGGCGGTGAACGCGGCGGTCGCCTTGGGGCGTCCGTTGCTGGTCAAGGGAGAGCCGGGAACCGGCAAGACGGTGCTGGCTCAGGAAGTCGCGGACTCGCTCGGCAAGCCGCTGATCGAATGGCACATTAAGTCGACCACCAAGGCACAGCACGGGCTGTACGAATACGATGCGGTGGCGCGCCTCCGCGACGGACAGCTTGGAGACGCACGGGTTGAGGACATCTCGAACTATATCAAACGGGGGAAACTCTGGGAGGCCTTCACCGCTCCCGAGCAGTCGATCCTGCTGATCGATGAGATCGACAAGGCGGATATCGAATTCCCGAACGATCTTCTGCTCGAACTCGACCGGATGAAGTTCCACGTCTACGAAACCCAGGAGACCGTCGAGGCCAAAATCCGGCCGGTGGTGATCATCACGTCCAACAATGAGAAGGAGCTGCCGGACGCGTTCCTGCGCCGCTGTTTCTTCCACTACATCAAGTTCCCGGATCCGGAGACCATGGAGGCGATCGTCCACGTGCATTTCCCGAATCTGAAGAAGGACCTGCTGAGCGCGGCGCTCACCTCTTTCTTCGAGATCCGGGATGTGCCGGGACTGAAGAAAAAGCCGTCCACCTCCGAGTTGCTGGATTGGATCAAGCTCCTGGTGGTGGAAGACATCCCGCCGGAAGCGCTGCGGGTGACCGACAAGAAAGACATCATTCCGCCGCTTTATGGTGCCCTGCTGAAGAACGAGCAGGATGTCCATCTGTTCGAACGGTTGGCCTTTCTGGCTCGCCGCGAAGGTCGAAGCTGACGGAGATGAGATCTATGCGCGTCCTGCCCATGATTACGATTTGCGCCCTGATTCTGCAGGCGACGCCTGCGCTGGCGGGTAAGCTGTTGCAGGCAGCCCCGGAGGCGATGGCCGAGTATGCGGGCCATGCGGGCTACATGCTGTCGACCATCCCCAACTGCGGCGGAGATGCGGACGAAGTGAGCTATTTCAGAGGTCTGGCCCGGGACAATCTGTCCCAGATCGGTGCCGACGAGGACGATCTGGGGTATCTGGACTTCGAAATGAACAAGGCTGCGGAGGCGGCTACCCCGCTCAAGAAGCATTGCGTGGAGGACTTCGCCGTGCCTCTGGCATCTGAGCTGTTCCGTCTGCGGGCGGAAATCGAAGAAAAGGCGCTAAAGGCCGAGTAGCCTCCAGCGCCCTTCCGTCATTCAGTGAGGTTAAGCGGCTTTCGTGAGGCTCCGAAGCGCCTTAACGAACGCCGCCGCTAGAGGTTTCGCGCTGGCGGGGTTCTGACCTGTCATAAGGTTGCCGTCCACCACCACGGTCGGCGAAAACGAATCAACAGATTTGAATATCGCACCGAGTTCTCGTAGGCGTGTCTCAAGAAGGAAGGGGACAATAGTCTCCAACTCAACCTTCTTCTCCTCCGCATCGGTGAACGCGTTGACCTGCCTGTTTTTTACAAAAGGCGATCCGTCCTTGCCCTCGGCGTCGACCAGCGCTGCAGGTCCATGACACACGGAGGCGATGGGAAGATCAAGTCGGTTCATGTCGGACACCAGCCTGCCAACCGCGGGATTGTCGGGGAAATCCCACATGGTTCCGTGACCGCCTGGAATAAAGAGACCCGCGAAGCGCTCAGCCTGTATCTGATCGACCGGCGAGCTACGACGGAGTGCATCCTTAGCCTGATCATCCTTGAGATAACGCTGGACGCTCTCAGGTGCGGACTCTACGGCCTCGGGTTCGCTTTCCGGATCAATCGGCACGTTGCCGCCCTTCGGCGAGACGATGTGAACATTCCATCCCGCATCGGTCAGCGCGTAGTAGGGTTCTGTGAACTCTTGCAGGTGGAGTCCGGTTTTCTTGCCCGTTTCTCCAAGTTTGTCGTGGGAGGTGACGAGCATCAGTATGGTGTCGAGGGGCATTAAGCCGCTCCTATTGTTCAATTGCCAACTCGGCTAGACTTTAGCCTTGCTTGGTCCGGCACGTGGCAAGCCGTGACCGGAAGATCAACCCCGGGGACCGAATAGGGTTTCATGTTCACCAATTTTTTCATGGGTCTGCGGGACGCGCAGATTCCGGTCTCTCTGACCGAGTATCTCACCCTGCTCGAGGCGGTGAAGGCTGGCGTTGCCAGTGGATCGGTCGACGACTTCTATTATCTGTCACGCGCGGCCCTGGTGAAGGACGAACGGCATCTGGATCGGTTCGATCGGGTGTTCGGGCATGTTTTTCAGGGTCTTGAGGCGCTGGATGAGCTGTTCGGCAAAGACATCCCCGAGGAATGGCTGAAGAAGCTGGCCGAGTTGAACCTGTCCCCGGAAGATATGGCGAAGATTGAAGCCATGGGCGGGCTCGACAAATTGATGGAGACGTTGAGGGAGCGTCTGGACGAGCAAAAGGGCCGACATCAGGGGGGCTCCAAATGGATCGGGACTGCCGGGACGTCCCCGTTCGGCGCCAATGGGTACAATCCCGAAGGCGTCCGTATCGGCCAGGACGGCAATCGCAATTTCAAGGCGGTCAAAGTCTGGGACAAGCGCGAATTCAAGAATCTGGACGACACGATCGAGTTGGGCACCCGCAACATCAAGATGGCGCTCAGGAAGCTGCGGCGGTTCGCGCGCCAAGGTCGACCGGACCAGCTCGATCTGGACGGTACCATCCGGCAGACCGCCAAGAATGGCGGCTGGCTTGATCTTCAGATGCGGCCGGAACGTCAGAATGTCGTCAACGTGGTTCTGTTCCTGGATGTGGGCGGTTCGATGGACCCCTATATCCGCCTGTGCGAGGAGCTGTTCTCGGCCGCGCGGAGCGAGTTCAAGCATTTGGAATACTTCTACTTCCACAACTGCCCCTATGAACGGCTGTGGAAGGATAACCGCCGCCGTCACGTTGAGCGGATCGACACCACCGAGGCGCTGCGGACCTATGGCCCCGAATACAAGGCGATCTTCGTCGGCGATGCGGCGATGAGCCCTTACGAGATCGCGATGGCCGGCGGATCGGTCGAGCACATGAACGACGAGCCGGGCGGGCTCTGGATGCAGCGGATCACCGGGCATTTCCGCCGCTCCATCTGGCTCAACCCCGTGCAGGAGCGGTTCTGGAAATACACCCAGTCGGTCGAGATGATGCGCGAGCTGATGGAGGATCGGATGTATCCGCTGACCCTGAACGGCCTCGACAGCGCGATCCGGGAGCTGAATACGTGACCGACACGCCACCGCCCGTGCTCGACCCCCGGCTTCATGTCTATCGGCCGGATTTGGCGGATCTGGCGCTTGAGGGTCAGGTGATGGCGGACCGGTTCGTGGCCGGTACGCCGGCGAAAGTGAACGTCGGGCGACTCTCGCTGCGGGAGGCGCCGGATCTCAAGGCGCGCCAGGGCTCGGAACTGCTGTTCGGTGAAGAGGTGACCGTGTTCGAGCATGACCGCGGCTGGGCCTGGCTCAAGAATGGCACGGACGGCTATGTGGGCTATGCGCGTGCTGCGGCCCTGGGACGGGCCGACCGGCCTGCGACCCATATGGTCCGGGCGCTGCGCAGCTATCTGTTCCCGGAACCGGATCTGAAGACCATTCCCCGCGATGTGCTGCATCTGACCTCCCGGGTCACCGTGGTGGGACGCGAGGGAGACTGGATGCGGTTGGCGGCGACCGTCGAGGCGGAGAGCGGCGGCTGGGTTTGGGCGGCGCATCTGACCAAGCTCGGCGGACATGCCCGCGACCCCATCGCCACGGCCCGCCGGTTCATGGGGGCACCCTACGCGTGGGGCGGGCGGTCGACCGAAGGACTCGACTGCTCGGCACTCGTGCAGTTGTCTCTGGCGCGCTGCGGCCTCGCCTGTCCACGGGACAGCGACATGCAGGAAGCCGCGATCGGGGATGTGCTCGAGGGCGGCGCCGACGCGGCACAGCCGGGTGACCTGCTGTTCTGGCCCGGCCATGTGGCCTTTGTTGTGGGCGGGGGGCGTATTCTGCATGCAAACGGCCACCATATGGCGGTGGCCGAGGAGCGCCTGAGCGAATTCCGGGCCCGAACCCTTGAGAAGATCGGCGACGTCCGCACGGTCCGGCGTCCGGTTCTGCTGGCCGGGACAGCGGACAGTCCGAAGAAGCGTCGCCGCCGTCGTTGAGGCTATTGGCTCATTCGAGAGAGCCAGCGCTCGACCCGCGTCTTGTTCGCGCCCAGATCGGACTCGCCATAGATCGACCGGCTGTAAAGCGCGACGGTCGATCCGCCGCCGGGACCAGGATAGGCCCGTGCCGAGATTCTGTCCGGCCAGCGCATAAGCGGCGTCCGAACGACCATCTCGACAGCGTTCGGGTCTATCCGATCGATCAGGGTGGCCCCGTCGGCTTCCGCGATTGCAAGGATCCGTTCGATCAACTGTGCGGGGGCGAGCTGTATCTCTGGGCTTATGGTGTCGGGGGTCGCTGCCGCACAGACGCCTTGCGGACAGATCAGGTAGGAGTTGGGCGATCCGGGCGGGGTCAGGGTGGCAAAGTTCACCTCCGAGACCGGCCCCGCCGGCAGCAAACTGTCCCAGAGACCGGAGAAGCGGATCACCAGCGCCAGGCCGACCATGAGCAGTGCAAACAGCCCCATCCGTCTCATCACAACCCGAAATTCCTGTCCCAGACGCCCCGCACTCGCATCATTGCGTCTTCCGGCAAGGGTCCGAGATCGGCCGCCCCCAGTGCATCCGTCATATGCGCCATTTCGGCGGCGCCGAAGATCACCGTCGAGATGTCCGGATTGGCGAGGGAGAAGCGGATCGCCCGTTGGGCTTTGCTGCCCCATTCGTCGCCCAGCACCGCGTGGATGGCCTCGGCGCGTTTCGCCTCCTGATCCATGTCGGATTCCGACGTGATCGGGATTTCGCGCCCATGGCGCCGGTCGGTCACGAGGACTCCCGCGGCAAACACCCGTATATTGAACACGCCGACCTCATGGGTCCGGCAGGCTGCCAGGAGACCCGTGAAATCCTGCACCTTGAGGGGCCCGGCCGCATCGAGACCGGCGGTAGGATTCAGCAGGTTGTAGTAGACCTGGGCGGTGTCCATCCGACCGCTTTCGACGACCTTTATGACAGAAGCCGTGTCACCCAGGGCGGTGAACCCGATGTGATCGCAGAGCCCGTCGGCCCGGACCTTGTCCATCAGATCCGCCACCCCGCCTGTGCCAAGGACCTCGTCCAGGCCGATCATGTGACCGGACCGGGTCGGTTGCACCGGATTGTGGAGTTGCAGCAGCGGCACCTTCGAGAGGCCGAGACGGGTCAGACTGGTCTCAATCGAGCGCCGAAGCTGCGCCTCCGGGTCCTCTCCGCTTTCCAGGTCGAGCCGGAACTTGGTGGAGATGCGGGGGCGGCGGGACTCCGGCAGCGCCTTGAGCACGCGCCCGAGTGTCTTTTCCGACTCGCCCTGACCGTAGTCGGCGGCGGTGTCGATCCAATCGCTGCCGGCGTTCAACACGAGCTCGACCGCCTTATGCCGGGTCTCCTCGTCGGAATGGATCAAGATGCCACCGACCCATCCGGCCCCCAACACCAGTTCCGGAATCCGCAGGCCCGTACGTCCGAGTGTTCTGGTCTTCATCGCTGTGGTCCTTCCCCTGACGGATCATTTGTTTTCATTGATTGTATACCAGTCTGTACATCGGGTCGCGATCGCGCCTATCGTCCTCAAAATAAAACAGGATCCATCGGGAGGATATCATGTCGGGAGACGAGGTCGCCGCTAGGTTGGCCCGATTGCCGGAACTGGTGAACGGTCGGGAGTCGCTGGTGCGGCGCGGCCGGTTCCTCAGCGGTGAATTCATGGTCGAGGCCGACGAGGTCGCCGTGCATGTCAAAGTGCACGAGGGGCGGGTGGTCGAGGTGGCCAAGGGACCTTTCCGCATGCGCGCCTGGCGGTTCGCGATCCGAGCAGAGGCACAGGCCTGGACCAGGTTCTGGGAGCCGATGCCGGAGCCGGGCTATCACGATGTGATCGCGATGACGCGCCTGGGCGTTGCCAGATTGGAGGGCGACCTCCAACCGCTGATGGCCAATCTGCGCTACGTTAAAGAGGTTCTCGAATCCCCTCGGATTGGAGGGTGATCATGGCGCTAGCATTCGAACCGATCACCGGCCGCTACGCCACCCTGACCCTCGACGGTCGCCCCTGTCGTCTGTTCATCGAGGAGGCGGGACCCGCCGACGGCATTCCGCTGCTCTGCCTGCACACAGCCGGCTCCGACAGCCGCCAGTATCGCCACCTGATGTGCGATCCGGACATCACCAAGGATTTTCGCGTCATCGCCTTCGATCTGCCCTGGCACGGGAAATCGAACCCGCCTGTAGGCTTTCATGAGGAGGAATACCAGCTCACCACCCGGACCTATACCGAGGCCATTCTGGCGGTGGCGGATGCGATGGACCTGACCCGGCCGGCTTTGATCGGCTGTTCGATGGGCGGGCGGATCGTTCTGCAGCTTGCAGCTTACCATGCCGATAGGTTCGGGGCGCTGATCGGGGTCGAGTGCGCGGATCACCAGACCTCCTGGTACGACACCACCTGGCTCAACCGGCCGGATGTGCACGGCGGTGAGATCTGCGCGGCGATGGTGTCTGGTCTGGTGGCGCCGCAATCCCCGCAGGAATTCAAATGGGAGACCCTGTGGGGCTACATGCAGAGCGGGCCGGGTGTGTTCAAAGGGGATCTGTACTTCTATCGGGAGGACAGCGACTTTCGCGACCGGACCCCGATGATCGACACCTCCAGATGTCCGCTGTATCTCCTGACCGGAGAATACGATTATTCCTGCACGCCCGAGGATACCGAACGCACGGCGGCCTCGATTCCCGGAGCAAAAGCGGTCATCATGAAGGAGCAGGGGCATTTTCCGATGAGTGAGAACCCGGAAATGTTCCGTCAGTACATCCTGCCGGTCCTGGACGAGATCCGGGCGAACCGCTGAAACAGAGGAGGCCCCGATGAATGAGTTGAGCCCCAGCACCAAATCCGTTCCCAAATCGGATGCCAAGCCGTCCCACATGTCGGACGCGGAATGGGATCTGCGGGTCCAACTCGCCGGCGCCTACCGGACGGTCGAGCATTTCGGCTGGAACGAATTGATCTACGGACATCTGACCGCGAAGGTTCCGGGCCCGGACCATCATTTTTTGATCAACCCTTATGGCTTGAACTATGACGAGGTGACGGCCTCGAATCTGGTGAAGATCGATCTGGAGGGAAACAAGATCGATGCGGACAATCCCTATCCGGTGAATCAGGCCGGGTTCGTGATCCACTCCGCCGTCCATATGGCAAGCAGCGAGCGCCACCAGGTGGTCATGCACACCCATTCCCGTGCGGGCATGGCGATCGCGGCGGTGAAGGAGGGTATCCTGCCGATTTCGATGGGCTCGACCGCGCTGATGGACCGGTTGAGCTTCCACGACTACGAGGGCGTCAGCCTCTACCTCGACGAGCGCGACCGGATCGTCGAGAGCCTGGGGGACAACCACGCCATGATCCTGCGCAACCACGGCCTGCTGACCACCGGGCGTTCGGTGGGAGAGGCGTTCCTATGGCTGTATCGCCTGGAGCGGGCCGCCCAGGTGCAGATCGACGCCGGGTCTGCCGGAACGCTCAACCTCATCTCGGACAATGTTGCCAAGAAGTCCGGTGAGGACGTGGTGCAGTTCGCGGAGGGAGCTGCAGCGTACGGGCAGCTTGAGTTCGATGCGCTGATGCGGAAGATGGACAAGGTCGACCCGAGCTACCGTACCTGACCTTGGAGGACGACCGGCCCTTCTGGGAGACCAAGACGCTTGAGCAGATGTCTCGGCCCGAATGGGAGAGCCTGTGCGACGGCTGCGGAAAATGCTGTCTGGTCAAACTCCAGGACGCGGATACCGACGAGGTCAGCTATACGGATGTGAGCTGCAAGTTGCTCGATTGTACGAGCGCGCGCTGCATGGATTACGCGAACCGCAAGGAGAAAGTGCCGGATTGCGTGGTCCTGGATGCGAGTGTGGTGGATCAACTGTCCTGGATGCCCTCGACCTGCGCCTATCGCTTGATCAAGGAAGGTAAACCATTGGCGTCCTGGCATCCGCTGGTCTCAGGCGAACCGCAGAGCGTGCATCGGGCCGGTGTCTCGGTGCGCGGTCGGGTGATCCCTGAAACGCTCATCACGGACGATGCGGAACTGCTGGATCACATGGTCGAGTGGCCGGCTTGAGCATTTGCATGAACGCGATCGGTTCTTGTTCGGGGCTCCTGCCGTAACCATATCCAAACAGTAGATAAATAGGCGATGAGCGTTTGGGTTCCGTTTGTCTGCTGCACGGTCGAGACCCAATAAAAGTTCACCGGAAAGGCGAACGTCATGAGCCCTGATCTGCCGATAGGCGGGACCGAAATCGTCCTGGTCGTTTTCGCGATCGTCTTTATCATTCTTGTGGTCAAGGGGGTCCGGGTTGTTCCCCAATCGCAGGAATGGACGGTCGAGCGCTTCGGACGGTATGTGAAGACCCTCCGCCCGGGTCTGAATCTGATCAATCCGGTCTTCTCGAACATCGGCCAGAAGGTGTCGATGCGGGAGCGGGTGATCGACGTCTCGAAACAGTCGGTGATCTTCAAGGACAACGCGACCGCCGAGGTCGACGCGATCGTGTTCGCTCAGGTGGTCGATACCGCACGTGCGGCCTATCAGGTTGAGGACATCAACCGCGCGATCATGAATCTTGCCCTGACCAATATCCGGTCGGTCCTTGGGTCCTATGACCTGGATGAGGCTCTGTCCTCCCGTGATGCGCTGAACGCGCGCATTCTCAAGGTGATGGACGATGCGACCGATCCGTGGGGCACCAAGATCACCCGCGTTGAGATCAAGGAGATCGATCCGCCGGTCGACCTGATCCGTGCGATGACTGCCCAGATGAAGGCGGAACGCGAGAAGCGGGCGCAGATCCTCGAGGCCCAGGGTGTCCGTCAGGCCGAGGTCGAGCGGGCCGAGGGCGAGAAACAGGCGATGATTCTCAAGGCCGAAGGTGAGTTGGAGGCTGCTCGTCGACAGGCCGAGGCGCGGGAACGCTTGGCGGAAGCCGAAGCCAAGGCGACCGAAATGGTGGCTGCCGCCATCGCTCAGAACGGCGAGGGTGCGGTTCAGTATTTCGTGGCGACGAAGTATATCGAGGCCCTGGGGGAATTCGCCCGGTCGAGCAATCAGAAGACGTTCTTCATGCCCATGGAAACCTCGGGCGTGCTGGGCGCGGTTCAGGGCGTGGCCGAAATGTTCCGTGGCGGCGGCTGGGGCAGCGGCGACGGCGGCGGGACCCCGAATGGCGGCCCGCCCAAGCCTCCGGTCACACCGTCCACACGGGAAGATCGCCAGGACGCCCGCACCGGGCCGTGGAACAATCCTATGTCTCCTGGTACGGAAGAATAGGGCCGTGTGATGGATATCGGCATGATGTCTCTGGTCGAGCCTTGGCACTGGTTGGTGTTCGGCGCGGTTCTCGTGGGGCTTGAGATCCTGGTCTCCGGTATCTTTCTCATGTGGTTCGGGTTGGCCGCCCTGCTGACCGGGCTCGTCATGTTCGTCATACCGCTGGATTTCGCGGTTCAGGTTCTTGTTTTCGGTATTCTCTCGCTGGTGGTGATCTTTCCGACCCGCCGGTTGGCCCGGAGGGTCCTGCCGGAGGATGAGAAGGAGGTCGCGCACCTCAACCGTCTCGGCTCCAATATGATCGGCCGCAGCGCGACCATCACCGAGCCCGTGGTGAACGGGTCCGGAGCTGTGCATTTCGGCGACACCCGCTGGGTTGTGCGCGCGGATACGGATCTTCAAATCGGTGCGGA
>JANSYC010000031.1 GCA_024742605.1 Alphaproteobacteria bacterium
CCCTCGACGTGGTCGCAATGGGACTCTACGGCAAGATCGGATGGCTCGGTCGGATCACCGGCAAGCACAAGCAGACCGCTCTGGAACAGCTCGATCGTGTCGGTCTGGCGGAGTTCGCCGACCGCCAGATCGGCCGCCTGTCGGGGGGACAGCAGCAGCGGGTCTTCCTGGCCCGCGCGCTGGCCCAGGACGCCCAGGTCTATCTGATGGACGAACCGTTCTCCGGCGTCGATGCCGCCACCGAACGGGCCATCCTGGCGACCCTCGAAGATCTGCAGAAGGCCGGGCGCACGGTGATCGTGGTCCATCATGATCTCGACACGGTGGCGGAGTATTTCGACCATGCTCTGGTGTTGAACGTCAGGAAGATCGGCGACGGTGCGGTCACCGACGCGCTCTCGCCCGACATCCTGCGGCAAGCCTACGGCGGCCGCCTCGCGACGGCCCACCTTCCCGACCTCGCCCGCGCCGGCTGAGCCGGGCGGTGGAGAACCTTCTAGACATCCTGCTGTTCGGCGGCGGCTACAACACCCGGCTGGTGATGGTCGGAGCGGCCCTTCTCGGGGCGGCCGGCGGCATGGTCGGCAGCTTCGCGCTGCTGCGGAAGCGGGCATTGATCTCGGACGCCATCAGCCATGCGACATTGCCCGGTGTCGCCATCGGATTTCTCGTTGCATTCTGGTTGACCGGGTCCGGTCGGAATCTGCCCATCATCATCATGGGTGCCGCTCTCAGCGGAGCGCTGGGCGTGTTATCGGTGCAGTGGATCAAGGACAACACCCGGCTCGCGGAGGACAGCGCCATCGGCACCGTCCTGAGTGGGTTTTTCGCCGTTGGCATTGTCCTGCTGTCCTGGCTGCAAGGCCTGGAGATGGGTGGACGCGCCGGACTGCAGGGCTTTCTGCTGGGCGCGGTCGCAACCATGACGGTGGCGGAGGCCGAACTGATCGCCGGGGTCGCATTTGCGATCGTCCTCATCAGCCTGCTGCTGTTCAAGGAATTCAAGCTGGTCTGCTTCGATCCGGACTATGCCGTCTCGATCGGACGGCCGGTGCGTTTTCTAGACCTGGCGATGATGGGCTTGCTGCTGATCCTGGTGTCCATCGGGCTGAAGGCGGTTGGCCTGATCCTGGTGATCGCGATCGTGATCATCCCGCCGGCCGCGGCGCGCTTCTGGACAGAGCGGCTGTCCGTGATGGTGGCGATCGCAATCGGCATGGGCGCGGTCAGTGCTTATATCGGCGCAGGTCTGTCGGCTGCGGCCGCCGATCTGCCGACAGGGGCGGTCATCGTGCTGGTGCAAGGGGCGATGTTCGCGGTCAGCCTGCTGGTCGCCCCGAACCGGGGTGCGATCGCCGCATTGCTCCGCACCCGATCCGACCGTCGCGCCTATGCCGCAGGCACCCTCGCCGCGCCCGAGATGCCCGACCTCCGGGGGACGGCCGAATGATCTCCGTTCAGGAGTTCCTATTGATCGACGCACCAGCGATGGCGACCGGAGCGTTCGCCGCGCTCGCCTGCGCCCTGGTCGGAAATTTTCTGGTGCTGCGCAAACAGGCCTTGATCGGCGACGCGATGAGCCATGTGGTGCTGCCCGGCATCGTAGTCGCGTTCTGGGTGACCGGCGTGATCTCGGCCGTACCGATGCTCTTGGGCGCGCTGGTGGCTGCCCTGGTGGCCGCCGGCCTGATCGAGGCCATCCGCAGGCTCGGCCAGATGGAGCCTGGCGCCGCGATGGGCGTGGTCTTCACCGTCATGTTCGCGATAGGTGTGGTTCTGCTGGAACGCTCCGGTGGACGCGACGTGCACCTGGATGTGCAGCATGCCCTCTACGGAAATCTGGAGGGCACCTTGTGGACGGGGGCTGCCGGCTGGGGCTCTCTGGTCGATCCGGTAGCGCTCGCGGACCTGCCCCGTCAGTTGGTGACGCTTGCCGTGATCACAGCGCTCATCGGGGTGCTGATCGTCCTGTTCTTCAAGGAACTGCGGCTTGTGACCTTCGACCCGGCACTCGCCACCGCCCTCGGCTTTCCAGCCCATTGGGTCAATCTGGCGATGACGGTGGTGACCGCCGCGGCGGCGGTCGCAGCCTTCGAGGCGGTGGGATCGATTCTGGTGATCGCCATGTTCATCTGCCCGCCCGCCACCGCCCGTATGCTGACCGACCGGCTGACCACCCAGGTCTGGCTCTCCGCCCTGTTCGCGGTCGGTGCCGGAATCCTGGGCTACCTGCTGGCGGCGTTCGGACTGGGTTGGGTCGGGATAGACGCCTCGCTCAACGCCGCCGGGATGATCGCGGTAGTCGCAGCCTTGGGCCAGGTCCTGGCGATGCTGTTCGCCCCCCGGCACGGCGTCATTGCCCGCAGGCGCGCGATTCGGCGTTCGGCGGATGGGCCTGCCGCTCAGCCCCTCGCCTGAAGGCCTTTCTCGAAGGCGCGGAAGGTCAGCAGGATCGAGGCGTGGCGGTTCCTGAAGGCGCGTGCCGGCTCCAGGGCCTTGAGGTCCGCGAACCGGCCCGTCGGGGGTGGTCCGGCCCGCTTCAGCATCGCCTCCAACGCGCGCCCAGCCTCCCGAACCTCGTCAACTTTCGCCCCCACGATCGCCGCGCCGACCACCGACGCGGACGCGGAGCCGAGCGCGCAGGCGTCCACAATCTGGCCGTAATCGGCAACCACACCATCTTCGATCCGCACGCTGATCTCGGCGGAAGAGCCACAGGCCCGGCTGTGGGCGCGTGCTGTGAAACTCGGATCGGCGACGACGTGGCCTTGCCGCGCGATCGGGTCCGCCAGCGCCAAAAGCCGATCCTGGTAGACCTCGTCCAGCACGGTCATCGCGGCTAACCCTTTCAGCCGGCGGCAGCTTCCAATTCGGCCTGCGCCCGACCTTTGATCGCGCCCAGCATCGCGGACAACCCGTTCTTCCGGGTCGGCGAGAGATGGCTGTCCAGGCCGATCTGGGCGATGAAATCCGGTTCGGTCTCAACGATCTCACCCGGCGTCCGGTCAGAATAGACCCGCAACAGTACCGCGATAATTCCGGAGACGATGGCCGCGTCGCTGATCGCGTGGAAATGCAGCCGGTCGCCGCGTTTCTCGCCGGCCAACCATACTTGGCTTTGACAGCCTTTCAGCTTGAACTCATCCCGCCGATAGGCGTCCGGCAGCTCCGGAAGCTTGCGGCCCAGATCGATGAGATAGCTGTAGCGGTCGTCCCAGTCGTCGAAAAAACCGAACTCGTCGATCAGTTCCTCCTGAGCCTCTTCCGGGGTGGCGGTCGCGGGTTCCAAACTGTCGGTCGTCATGCAAGTCCCTCCATCCTCCGAACATGGGTTCCGACGGCCACCCTGTCCAGCCTTTGACCGGCCGCCCTCAATCCATCCGCCCGCGCGCCGCCACCGGCCAGACCGCTTCCACGACGCCGGTCTCCAACCCGCCGCGCACGCCCACATACCAGTCGTGCAGATTGACCGTCGGGTCGACGTGGCCGGGGATCAGCCAGACCCGGTCTCCGAGCCCCAGCCGGGCGGCTCCGGCGCCAAGCGAAAGCTTCCCGTGTTCATCCGAAGCTCCGACGTAGTGTACATCGGGCAACAGCCACACACTCGGCAGGCCGCTGTCGATGGCGGATGCCTTGTGCCCGGCATCCAGCACGGCGAGGCCGGGGGCCGCCGCGCTCATCACGGTCGAGGCCACGAACAGCGCGTGCTCGAACTCACCCCGTTCCGCGCCCTCGGTATCGAGATTCTGAGCGTAATCCGCATCCATGAAACAGTAGGAGCCGGGCTGAAGCTCGTTCCAGAGCCCGTGCGCCGTTTCGAACCGGAAACTGCCGGTGCCCGCCCCACCGACGGTCCGGCAGCTCAACCCCACCGCCGACAGGGACTCCATCGCCGCACGGACCCGGTCACCGGCATTCGCGATCGCCTGGCGCCGCTCTCCGTGGCCACGAATATGCTGGGCCGAGCCGTGATAGGCCTGCAGACCGTCGAAAATCAGATGCTCCGCCGCCTCGATCCGTTGGGCAAGTGCCACAGCCGCCTCAGCGGTCGGCACCCCGCAGCGGGCGGCGCCCACATCGATCTCGACGAGCACGTGCAGAACCACCCCCGCCGTGCGGGCCGCATGGGCATAGCCGTCAACCTGGTCGGGATGATCGGCGCAGACCCCGATCCGCGCCCGGCGCGCCAGAGCCGCCAGCCGTGCGCATTTTGCCGTCCCGACGATCTGGTTCGAGACCAACACGTCGGTCACGCCGCCCGCCACCAGCACTTCGGCCTCGCCGACCTTCTGACAGCATTGCCCGACGGCACCCCGCTCGATCTGCAGGCGGGCGACGATCGGCGATTTGTGGGTCTTGGCGTGCGGACGGATCCGAATCCCGGTCTCGCGCCCGAAAGCCGCCATCCTGTCCAGGTTGCGTTCGAACGCGTCCAGGTCGATCACCAGGGCCGGGGTATCGATCGATACGGCGGGCTCTCCCACGCGGGCGGGCGGCGGCTGGGTCATCTGATCGTGCTCCTGGCGACGGGTGGGGCGATGGCTGTTTGGGCGGTGACTATATCGCCTCGGTCTGTCAGCATAAGCCCCGATTTGAGAATTCGGGCCCGGGACAAGGAGATCTTCGGTTTGGAAGTCATTCTGGGCATCGTCGTGATCGTCGGCATTGTGGGATACGGCTGGTATGTCAGCCTTATCAAACGGCGGAATCAGGCCCTCGAAGCGCTGTCATCGATCGACGTGCAACTGCGTCAGCGGTTCGACCTGATTCCGAACGTGCTGAAACTGGCGCAGAAGTATATGGATCATGAGCGCGGGCTGCTCTCCGAGATCACCGAGCTGCGCAATACGGTCCAACGCCCCTACGACCGAGAGCAACGGGATGAGGTCGCCCGGCATCTGGACGCCGCGCGCGCGCTCGAAAGCGGGATGGGCCGGATTTTCGCCCTGGCGGAGAACTATCCCGACCTGAAAGCGGACAGCACGATCGTGCGCGCCCAGGAAACCTATGAGGAGGTCGAGGGCCAGATCTCCGCCGCCCGCAGATTCTACAATGCGGCGGTGGGCGATCTGAACAACGCGGTCCAGATCTTCCCGGGCAACCTGATCGCCGGGTGGGCGAATGTGCAGGCCATGCCGTTCTACGAGGTGGACGATCCCGATATCCGCAAGCCGATCTCGGTCGACGACGTGATGCGCTGATGGGCAAGTCAATATCGGACCGGAATCGGATCTGGCAAAAACTGCAACCCGAAATTCAGACGATTGAAGCCGAACGGCAGCGCCGGCGCCCCTTGGGAATCGCTTGGATCATCGGCGGCTTGGCAGCTCTGGTCGTCGCACTCTGGACCGGCCTCCAAATCGAGGACGGCCCCTGGCGGATTGGCAGCATCGCGCTCGGCTTCGGGGGCGTGATGGCGCAATTGATCGGGTTCGGGCAGTTGAACCTGCACGGCAGCCGGTTCGAGCTCCTGGTCCGCAACGCCGTGTTCGAAAATGCCGGTCTTACCTTCAAGAAAACGGTAAAGGACTATCCTACCGAACGGTTCAGGACCCTCGGCTTGGCCCCCGACTATGACGAAGGGCGGTTCCGCGATCAGGTGGCCGGCCAGATCTTCGGCATCTCTATCCAGATGTGCCAGGCGGAACTGGTCAAGCGCATCTCCAAGCGCAACAGCAAGACGCTCTTCAAAGGGATTCTGCTGGCCTCGAGCTTTCCCGAACCGATCCTCTCCAGAACGACCGTTTTTCCGGATCCGACCAAGACCGGGTACGCGCCGAACCTGAACGCCCTGCCTGGCGAACCGGTGCAGATCGGCTCCTCAGGAGCCGCAGACCTATATGAGGTCTATTCGAGCGATCCGGTCGAGGCCAACCACCTCCTGACGGCGTCCTTCATGGACCGGCTGATGGACATCCAGAAAAAGCTCCAGGCCCGTGATGACGGTGCAATTGTCTGCCTGGGTCTGGCGGACCAAACCCTGCTGCTGGCGGTCCTGGGGAACAAGCCCTGGTTCGAGCCTCCCAAAGGACGGCCTCGGCTGGACGACCCGAGCATCGTCGATGGCTATCTCTCGGATCTGGCGCGTCTGCAGGCTCTGGTCCGCCTGCTGATTCTGGACGATCGGACAAAGCCGTGACTCTGGATCGACCGGCACAGGTAGACTACGTACTCTCGGCGAACTCCAACCGGCAACATTTAGGGCCCAGGCTTTGAACGAAACAACCCACAAGACGGTTGAACTCCGGTATCAGTCCATCCCACCCTTTCGATTGGCCTATGAGACAGAGGACGAGATCGTCCAGGAGATCAAACGGTTCGGAGCCTATGATCGCTACGTTCTGGACATGATGCTGAGCCCAGGATTTCAAAGGCGTATCGGGCCGGTTCGGACGGTCTTGGATATCGGCGCCAATATCGGCACCTATGCCGTCGCCTTCGGCAAGCTGCTGGGCCCGAAGGGCAAAGTGATCGCGGTCGAAGGCAATGCGGAAACGGCCCGCATCCTGACACACAATGCGCGGGTCAACGGTCTGACGAATATCGAGGTCGTGCAGGCGGTGTTGGCTGGTACGAGTTTCGCGATAGAGGAAGTTCGTAGCGATGGTTCCAGCCAGTCGGAATTCCGGCGCAATGTGGACGCCACTGGAGACCTCCGGGCGACCACGATCGACGAGCTCTGCGCCCCGCTCACAGACCTGCAATTCATAAAGATAGATGTGAACGGCGCGGATTTCGAGATTCTGAACGGCGGATACGCGACTGTAAAACGGTTCCGGCCCTCCATTCTAATCGAGTTTTCACCAGCCATGATCGATCCCAGGGATTTCTCGCAAACCCTGGATATTCTGGAGGAGCAATCCTACCACCTGTCTTTTTTCAGGGGGCATTCGGTCGGGGCGCTCGAGCCGATGAACCATGCCATGCTGAAGGAGACCTACGAGTTCTGGCATGGTCTCGGGGTTTCGTCTTGGATGAACCTGTTCTTCACGCCCCGTCGAAACCGAAAACCAGCCGCCTGAATTCAGCCCACCGGCCTCCTTAGCCATTTTATGGCCAAAGACTGTTTCGAGACGTGTGAACCTGGACCGAAGGTGCCGATGTCCAGCCGGATTCGGTCTCTTCTTCTGGGTACTGGAACGCGTGTGCTCGATGCGGTCCTGCCCCCCCTGTGCCTTGCTTGCAGGAAAGTGGTCGGCCGACCTGGCAGTCTGTGCATCGGTTGTTGGACCCGGCTGGTGTTCATCTCCGAGCCCAAATGCGAAATCTGCGGCGCACCCTTTGAGACCGCACCGCCCGGCGCGTCGATCTGCGGCTCCTGTCATGCCGCGCCCCCGCTTTGGACAAAGGCGCGCGCCGCCGTGCTCTACGACGATGCCAGCCGACCGCTGATCCTGGGCTTCAAGCATGGCGATCGGTTACATGCCGCACCGCTGTTCGTCGGCTGGCTGCGACTGGCCGGAGCCGAGATCCTAGAGACGGCGGATGTCCTGACGCCCGTGCCGCTGCACCCGCACCGGCTGATCGCCCGACGCTACAACCAGTGTGCGGTCTTGGCCCGAGGCCTGGCCACGCTGACCGGGCACAGAGTATCGGATCGCGCCCTCAGGCGCACCAAATCGACACCAAGCCAGGGACGGATGACCGCAAATCAGCGGGCGCGCAATGTGGCGGGCGCGTTCATCGTCGACCCGAAGCGCAGGCACGAGATCGCGGATCTGAACATCGTGCTCATCGACGACGTCCGCACCTCGGGGGCGACGGTCAACGCCTGCACCAGAGCCTTGATCCGTGCCGGAGCGCGAACGGTGTCTGTTCTCACGATTGCGCGCGTTTCCTAGGCGTACGCTTCACAATACTCCGGGTGCACTCCACCTTATGACAGCCTATAGTGCTGGAAGTGCGGATGGAGGGGATCGAGATGGCGAAAGTCGAAATTTACACAACCATGTTCTGCCCGTTTTGCTTTCGCGCCAAGGCGCTGCTGAAGGAGAAGGGCGTCGAGTTCACAGAGTACGATGTCGGGGGCTCGGGCGACGATCGCCAGAAGATGCGGGAGCGGGCCGATGGCCGGCATACGGTTCCGCAGATCTTCATCAATGACCAAGGAATCGGCGGGTCGGACGAGCTTGCAGCCCTGAACGGCTCCGGTAAGCTCGACTCACTGCTTGCCGCCGCCGGCTAGCCACGCTCGTTCCCGGGAGGTTTCCATGTCCAAGTTCACCGTCGCCAACGTGCAAACCAACTCCAAACGCGACCCGCAGGACAATATCCGCGAGGTGTCCGCGCTGATCCGGGAGGCCAAGGCAAAAGGCGCGGACCTGATCGTCACGCCCGAGGTGGTCGGCATGATCGAGCCGAAGCGGGAGCTGGGGCTCGCCAAAGCCAAGCCAGAAGAAACCCACGAAGTTCTGGCCGCCTTCCGCGCGCTTGCTGCGGAGCTTGGGGTTTGGCTGTTGATCGGGTCGATCTCGATCAAGGTGGCCGCGGACAAGATGGCGAACCGCCAGTTTCTGATCGATGATGGCGGCAATATTGTCGCCCGGTATTCCAAGATCCACATGTTCGACGTGCAGGTCGGCGACGGCCAGACCTACCGGGAGAGCAATACCTATCGCGCCGGTGAGGAAGCGGTGGTGGTTGAGACCCCCTGGTGCAAGCTGGGCCTGTCGATCTGCTACGACATTCGCTTTCCCTATCTCTACCGCGATCTCGCCAAGGCCGGGGCCGAAGTAATAGTCACGCCGGCCGCCTTCACGAAGGTCACAGGTCAGGCCCACTGGCATGTCCTGCAGCGGGCCCGGGCGATCGAGAACGGCGTGTTCATCGTCACCGCCGCCCAGACAGGCGAGCATGCCGAGGGCCGGAAAACCTACGGCCACTCCCTGGTGGTCGATCCATGGGGCCGGGTGCTGTCCGATGCCGGCGAGGAGGTCGGGGTGACCCTGGCCGAGATCGACCTGTCGGAAGTCGAAAAGGCCCGGGCCAAGGTTCCGTCCCTGACCCACGATCGCAGCTATGACGGCCCGAACCTGGTCAGCCAGGAACTGCGGAAAGCGGGCGAATAGCCGTCTATCGGAAAAGGATGATCGGGATCAGACAGCTCCGGATCATCTCGCTCGTGGTGGACCCGATGATCAGCGTCCGCATGCGGGAATGCCCGTAGGCCCCCATGGCCAGCAGATCGATCCCGTCGCTTTCCACCTTGGCCGCGATCACCTTGTCGGCCTGGCCGGGGCGAATATCGGCAGTCACCGTAAACCCGCCGCCACGCAGTAGAGATTCAGCCCGCTCCAGTTTCTTGCGGGCTTCCTCCGTATCCTGCCCGACCGATAGGATATGGCACTCGAGCCCGGCAAACATGGGGTCGCGCGCGATGTGATCGACGGCCTTGAGGGCACTGGTGCCGCCGTCGAACGCGATCAGGAACCGATTGATCGGCTTGAAGGCGCGGGAGGAGACCAGCACCGGGAGATGGCTCGAACGGACGACCCGTTCCAGATTCGAGCCGAGATGCATCTTCGCGAAATCAGCCGCCTCGCCGCGTTTGCCGATGACCAGAAGATCGGCTTCGCCCTCGAACTCCAGAACCGTCTCGACCAGATCGCCGTAGCGCAGCTTCGAGGTCACCTCGGAGACGCCGTCCTCCACGAGAAAGCTCTTGGCCTCCTCTAAAATCAGACGGCCCCGCTTCTGCGCCAGCTTGGATTTCTGTTCATCGAGCTCCGCCAGTTCGGCCAGCAGGGTGTCCCGGGTACCAACCGACAGATTACCGCTGCGATTCACCGGCGCGCTGGATCCGTCCCGACGCCCGAGAACATGGATGATGTCCACGTCCGCTTGCGTCCGTCCCGCCGCCCAAGCCGCGTGATCGCAGACCGAGTGCGAATAGACCGAACCGTCAATCATTGCCAAGATCTTGGTCACGTCTCGTCTCCCTCTCGACGCCGGTGAGCCGGCGTTCAGTGCCCGATCAACCGTTCCATGGAACCAGGCTTGTCGTGGATCGCCAGGCGGTCGACGATCGTCTCGCTCGCCTCGTTCAGGCCGACCAGATCGACCTCAGCGCCTTCACGACGGAATTTCAAGACCACCGTGTCCAACGCCGCCACACTGGAGATATCCCAGATATGGGCACGGGACACGTCGATCGTGACCTTGCTCAGAGCCTCCTTGAAGTCGAACGCGGCCAGGAAATCATCAACGGAGGCGAAGAAGACCTGTCCTTCGACCCGATAGGTCCGCCACTCGCCGTTGTCCGAGAGGGTCGAAGTGACCCGGAAGATCTGGGCAATTTTCCAGGCGAAGAAGATCCCGGACAGGAGCACGCCCACCAGAACGCCGATCGCCAGATTGTGGGTGGCCACCACGACGACGACCGTCGCCAGCATCACGACCGAGGAGCTGCGCGGATGGACCCGAAGATCTGCGATCGACTGCCAGCTGAAGGTTCCGATCGACACCATGATCATGATGGCAACCAGGGCCGCCATCGGAATCTGCCTGACCCACTCTCCGACCACCACGCAGGCGATCAGGAGAAAGACCCCCGCGGAGAACGTCGAAAGCCGACCACGCCCGCCCGACTTCACGTTGATGACCGACTGGCCGATCATCGCACAGCCGGCCATGCCGCCGATGAAGCCGGTCGAGAAGTTCGCCACGCCCTGCCCGATGCATTCCCGGTTCTTGTTGCTGCCGGTGTCGGTCAACTCGTCGACGATCGACGCGGTCATCAGGGATTCCAGCAGACCCACGACCGCGATGCCCGCCGAGTACGGCAGGATGATCATCAGGGTCTCCAGGGTGAGCGGGACGTCCGGCAGCAGGAAGATCGGCAGCGTGTCCGGCAGCTGTCCCATGTCCTCGACCGTCCGAAGATCGAAGCCGAAGAAGAGCGATACCGCCGTAAGGACGACGATGCAGATCAACGGCGAGGGAACGGCAGTGGTCAGCCTCGGCAGCAGGTAGATGATCGCCAGGCCGCCGGCGACCATGACGTAGGTCAGCCAGGGAACGCCGATCAGCTCGGGCAGCTGGGCCATGAAAATAAGAATGGCCAGCGCGTTCACGAATCCCGTCATCACTGATTTCGAGACGAAGCGCATCACGTAGCCGAGCTTGAGCACGCCGGCGATGACCTGGAGAACCCCGGCCAGCACGGTCGCGGCGAGCAAATACTCAAGCCCGTGGTCGCGGACCAACGTCACCATCAGAACGGCTGTCGCAGCGGTGGCGGCGGAGATCATGCCCGGTCGGCCACCGACGATAGCCGTGATCACTGCGATGGAGAACGACGCGTAGAGACCGACCTTCGGGTCCACGCCCGCGATGATCGAGAACGCGATCGCCTCCGGAATCAAGGCAAGGGCGACAACGATTCCGGCAAGAAGATCATTCTTGGTGTTGCCGAACCACTCGGCGCGGAGGGTGTCGATCGAGACTCTCATGACGTCAGGCTCCGTTCCGGTCGGGACGAATTCAAAACCAAGCCCCGTACCGCGGATCCGCACGTTCCGCCGGTAGCTTCAGCGAAGATTGTCCCGGGAGGCCGCGCCAGAGTGATCCGGGGAAATTGATCACTCAAAGAAACCGACGGCCAATATCATTTCGCAAGTGCGAGATAACACGGGCTCTTCCGGTTGTCACGTCTTTGCCAGACTCCGCCGCGAAATCCCGGTCGACATGGGTCGTCCCGGGAATCGCTCCGGCAGTTCAGCAGCCCGAGACGCAGGTGCCGTCACCGTCAAAGGACATCGTCCGGCCGCTCAAGGCGAGATGAGCCGGAACCGACAGGGCCTTGATGAAGGTGTCGGTCTTGGTCCCGGCGATAACCTTTCCGTCCTTGGTCGCCGGCTCGTTGGCGTGGGACGGGATCACCGATACCGGCTTGATCAGATCATTGATCACATAAGCGGCTTCGGTCGGCCCGGTCGTGTAGGTGTCCCCGATGTTCATGACAACCAGTTCGGTACCGTATTGGTCGCCGACGACCGTCTTCTGTTCCGCTGTGACCCCGGTGTCGCCTGACAGATAGGCCACCAGGCCATTGCTGAAGGTGAGGACATAACCGGTCGGGGGGCCGGCATAGGCAGTCAGCCCGGATGCGCTGAGCAGATCGCCGAGCTCACCGTGGATGAACGCGCCGCTGATTCCATTGGAATGTACCGCCGGAACCGTGGTTACCATTACACCACCGACCTTGCGAGAACCGCCGAAACGAACCAGCTGAGACTTCTTAGGATCGCCGCCGAGCGCCTTCAGCTTGCCGGCAAAAAATCTTGGCATCTCACTGCCGGTCACGATGAGCGCGTCCTTCGCCAAAGCGATGTTGACGCTATTGGTGTTCGGGACGACCGCGACCGAAACATCGACCTGGCCGCACGCTCCCGCGTTCACCGCTGGAATATGCCTGTCACCAACATGATCGCCGTGCATGTGGCTGACCAGGACAGCATCGATCTTGCCAAGGCGCGGGTCCTCGGCTCCCGCGACCGTGCGGCCCGCATCGTAGAGAAGCCGGGTGCCGTCCGGGTCCTCAAACACCATGGCCCGGTCAAACTGGCAGAATTCGCCGTCGTGGCTGCCGAGCGGCGTGATCTTGACCTGGTTTGCCTGGGCCGCACCGATGCCTACCGTTGCCGCAAGGGTTCCACCTGCGATTAGCGCGAGTGCGTTTTTCATGAGTCTCATTGTGCGTTCCTCCCAAAATCTTTTCCTATCCGCTGACACCCGATATGACCCGTCAGCCGGATAGGGCAAGCGCGCGATCGAAATCCGAGCCGCCACGACACGCATACGGAGATCGCGAAGACTGTGCTTGCCTGCATGAACTTTCGCTCAAATTGTCAACATCTCGACCCGATCTTGTTTGACCAGATTAATGTAAGTCTATATCCTCTTGATAAATACTGATTCGTTGGGGGCTGGGCAGATGGGGATTCTCACAGCGTATGATGGACTGGGCCGCGGCCTGGACATGTCCGGCGACCAGGGTGGCGTGGGGTACGTGGTTTCGAACCCGACAGGCGCCGACTATTCCGTCAGCTTTTTCAGTGTGGTTAACGAGACGACGGTTTCCTATTCGGTAACGGGGCTGGAAGGTGTTTCCTTCGTGAACCTGATCGGTTTGGTCGACCTTACGACCAACGACATACTCATCTACGATTTCGAATACCTGAACGCCGGCTTTGAAACGATTGCGACCTGGCAGTCCGCGAACATCTACGCGAACCTGACTGATGATTTTTCCACCGGCGCATACCACACCAGCTTCCTGAATGCAGATTCGATCGTCGGGAATTCCTACGACGACACAATCCAGTCCGGCGAAAACCGGGATACGATCTTCGGTGGCTTGGGCAACGATCTGCTTTCCGGCGGGAACGCCGCCGATCTGATCTATGGCAACAAGGATCTGGACACGATCTTCGGCGGCGCCGGGAATGACACCTTGTTTGGCGGCCAGAACAGCCTTGGCGATTCGACGAACGAAGGAACGATCCTGCGCGAGGGAATCGAATATCTTTACGGCGATGCCGGCGATGACGTGATCTACGGAAACTACGGCTCGGACCAGCTTTTCGGTGGGACCGGAAACGACAAACTCTACGGTGGTCAGGACGACGATACGCTCATCGGAAATTCCGGCAACGATACCTTGTATGGAAATCGCGGCGATGACCTGATGATCGGTGGCGACGGCGCAGACACCTTCATGCTGATCGGCTTGGGTGCCAATAAGATCAGCGACTTCACAGGCTTGGGTGGAGATCTGATCGACGCAGCCGACCCGACCGCCGTGGAGATCACCCAGACGTCGGACGGCTACACTCTGCTCACCGTGAGCGACGACCTCAGCATTGAGCTGGTCGGCGTGAACGTGGCCGATTTCAAGAGTGAATGGCTGATCTGAACCGATAGAACGAGCACTCGAGCGCTCCAACTTCGTCCGGACAGAAAAGACGCCCGGAGAACGCGTCACCGAGCGTCGAAAACTGTTTCGTGTGAGAGAATGATCTAGGCGGCCTGCTTGGCTTCCAGCAAATCGTCCAGCTTGGCCAGAAGGGTCTGCGGCGACGATTCTCCATAAGGATCCGTCTCGCAATTGTCGGAAAAGCCGGGCTCTTCAAACCAACCCTTGACCACCCCGTCATCAACATAGGCCGCATAGCGCCACGAGCGCAGACCGAAGCCAAGGTTATCCTTGCTCACCAGCATGCCCATCTTGCGGGTAAACTCAGCGCTGCCATCCGGGATCACTTTGATATTGCTGATATTTTGGGTTTTGGCCCAAGCGTTCATGACGAATGCGTCGTTCACAGAGATGCAATAGATCTCGTCGACGCCCTTCGACCGGAAATCCTCAGCCAGTTTCTCGAAGTCCGGCAGCTGGTAGGTCGAGCAGGTCGGGGTGAATGCGCCCGGAAGCGAGAACAGAACGACCTTTTTGCCCTCGAACAGGTCGTCGGTGGTCACATCCTGCCACCGGAACGGGTTCGGGCCCTCAATCGTCTCGTCACGAACACGGGTTTTGAAGGTCACGGCAGGAACTTTGCGGTTGATCATTTTGGCCCTCTTCGACTGGTGAAATGGCGGAAACACGGAAACACCGGTACCTGCTCCCTTGAACCATTCCAAATATGATGCAGTGCGCAATTTCAAGCCTCAGGCGCCGCAGAGCAAGAAAAATTTTCCGCACCTGCGAACACTCACATTCTAAATACAAGATCAGTAAATTAGATCGGCTATTCGGGAGCCCAAGCGTCGAGCCATTCGCGCAATGCAGCACGCGTTCTATCCACCGCCTCATCCCAAGGGTCAAGCAACGGCTTAGGGAAGCCGCGCAGAGTGGGGAAACCTGGAAACCGGTCCAAGCCCAGATTTAGGAAGATCGGATGATTGTACAGCATCCAGATTGGCCGGCCGGTCCCGCAGGCGATCCAGACCAGGGTGCTTGATGGCGCGATGATCAGATCAAGCTGCGAGACCAGAGCGGTCACACCTTCCAGATCGTCTGTCGTATCGAGGTCCTCAAGGACCTCGACCGCATGGCCGCTCTCCTTCAGTTCATCCTGCCAACCCTTGCCGTATTGGAGGGCTATGAACTTCGCCCCTGGTTCCCTGAGCAGGGGACGGATACCCGACAGGCCTGGATAATGCGGTCGCCGAAACGGTGTCATCTTCATGCTCTGCCAGGCAACGCCGATCTTCGGGCCTGGGCCCAATCGGTCCAACCAAGCCCGCATCTCCGCAACACGCACGGGATCCGGTCGCAGCCAAGCATGCGCGCCCTCATCGGCTTCGGCAACGGAGCGATGATACTGAGCGAACAGCCGACCTGCCTCGGCGAACGTATCGGGACGACGGTAGGCGGGAATCCAATCATACTTCTGTATGGGACGTCCGTTCAGCTTGCCGCGCCTATACGGATGTACCCAGGCCTTCGGGAACGACCGCTGGAACAGCGAAACCACCCTCGCATCACATTCCAGGATCACCTCCCGTGCCGCGCGCACCGCTTCCTGCAGGTGCGAGGTGAACAGCACCTCGTCCCCCACGCCCTGTTCCGCGCAAACCAAGAGGCGCTTTCCCCGAAGGTCGGTACCGTCCCAACGCGCCGGCAGCCCGACCCGAAGAACCGCGTCCCCTTTCCGGTATATGAAATCGTATTCCGACCAGCCGTCTTTCATTTCGCCATTGGCCAGAAGGTGGATTCCACGCCGAAACCGGAGATGCGGATCGGTGTTCCGGTCTACTGGGACCAGCCCTGAAAGCCGCGCGGCGGCTCCCGCATCCCCTCGCACCATGGCGACTTCCGCCCGTCCCGAGTGGGCTGCCAAATGAGTTGGTTGCAGCATGATCGCGCGTTTGAACAAGTGGTCGGCATCCAGGAACTGCTGCCGACCGAGATGCCAGTATCCTAGAAATGACAGTGCGTCTGCCCGATCCGGTCCCAAACAGACCGCCTTCGAGAGGTCCCGGTTCGCAAGGCGGGACAGCGTTTCGTCCTCCGCCCCCGCGTGGACCGCACCTCTCTTCGTCCAGGCTTCGACGTGCCCTCTGTCGATCATCAGCGCCTGGGTGTAGGCGCGGGTCGCCGGCTCAGCGGCGCCGATCGTGCGCCAGGCATTTCCGATGACAACTGCGTTCTCGACGACCCACGGGTGCAGGATCATCGCTTTTCGTGCGGACCCAATGGCCAGATCGGCGCGGCCGGTGAGTGTCTGAATTCGGGCAATATTCTGGAGCGCTTCGATATGCGACGGGTCGAGCCGCACCGCCTCTTGGAAGGCGTCCAACGCCTCGGACAGCTGCATCCGGTCGCGCAGTATCAAACCGAGGTTGTTCAGAAAGATCGCACTGTCCGGCCGCAGACCAATTGCGGCCCGGACCAGATCCACGCTTCGTTCCGACCGGCCCGCCTGATGCAGCGCCACGCCTAGGAGATGCAGCGTGTCCGGCGATCTCGGATCGGCGTGCAGGGCTTTTTGATAGAGCGCCAACGCCTGTCCGAGCTTGCCTTGCTGATGCAGGGCAAGCGCCTGCGAGAGATACGAATCGGACATCGGGTCAGCCAACCGTCTTCGGTGCGCCGGTCCCACCCTCAATCATGTCCTCGGCGAGCGCTTCGCCTCGATGCAACGCCCGCGTCGCCCGGCGTCCAAGGACAACATCCAGATACTTTGGGGCCAATCCCTTCGACGGACGGATCGAGCGCACGGTCTCGGGCGTGAAGACCTCGCCCGCCGCCATATCGGCAACCACATAAAGTGAACGCCGGAACTTGAGCCCGGATTCCTCGGATTTGGTTGGCCGAAAGGCCGGTGCGCCGACCGACAGATAGGCCGTCTTCACATCCCGCACCAGACGCGCGAGTTCAGCCGGCTCAAGTGAAAACGCGCTGTCGACTCCGCCGTCGGACCGCGCCAGGGTGACGTGCTTTTCAATGACACTCGCGCCCAGCCCGACGGCGATCGTCGCGATGGTTGTGTCCATGGTGTGATCCGACAGACCGATCGGTATACCCAGCCGGCGTTTCAGCTCACCGATGGTCGCCAGATTGGTCTCTTCCGGCGGTGCCGGATAGGCGCTGACACAATGCAGCACAACGAGCTGCGTGCCGCCGGCATCCCGGGCCGCCGCGACCGCCTCCTCGATTTCCTCAAGCGAAGCCATTCCCGTCGAGATGATCAGCGGCTTGCCCGTGGAGGCCGCCAAGCGGATCAGCGGGATGTCGACGATCTCCTGCGACGCGATCTTGTAGGCCGGTGCGCCAAGATCCTCCAGCAGATCGATCGCCGTCGGATCGAACGGTGAGGAGAACACGGTGATGCCGATCTCACGCGCCTTCTCGAAGATCGGGCCGTGCCAGTCCCAAGGTGTATGGGCCTCCTCGTAGAGTTCGAAAAGCCGTCGTCCATCCCACAATCCGCCCTGCACCCGGAAGTCGGGCCCGTCGTGATCGATCGTGATGGTATCCGCGCGATAGGTCTGCAGCTTCACGGCGTCGGCACCGGCCGCCCTGGCCATCTCCAGGATCCGGAATGCGCGCTCAATCCGGCCATTGTGGTTGCCGGACATTTCGGCAATCACGTAGGGCGGATGAGATTGGCCGATTGATCGGCCCGCGATCGCTATACTGGACAGGTCTGGTTCAGGCACACTGATATCGGACATGACGGCGACAGGACCCCGGCCATTGCACTCGGACGACAGTACAACCGCCGGCCCACCACTGGAAGCGGATCGACGGCACGGCTTCGAGGGCCGCCACTTGGTGGTACGCGCCGACGCGGGCGCGGAACTGGGACTCGGCCATGCCATGCGATGCCTGGCGCTCGCACAAGGCTGGATCGACGCCGGCGGCACCGCCGTCCTGATCAGTCAGGATCCGCCGCCGCCGGTCGCGACCCGATGGGTCGCCGAGGGTGCGACGGTGATGTCTCCTGCCCAGTACCAGTCCATCTCCGCGCAGCCGGCCGATTGCATGGTCGTCGACGGCCCGCATTTGACCGCGGATACCGTTGGTCCCGGCGCGCCGTCGATCCTGATGATCGATGACGACGGGGGCCGGGATCGATACGATTGCGACCTGCTGCTCAATCAGAACCCGAGCGCCGAACCAGCGCTCTACGCCGGCAAGACCGATGCACGCCTGCTGTTGGGAACCGACCATGCCCTGCTGCGCCGGGATATCCGAGAATGGCGGGATTGGCAGCGGCCGATTGCGCCGGTCGCGACGTCCCTGCTGATCACCTTTGGCGGCAGCGATCCGGGATGCCATACCGAACGCGGCCTGAAAGCCCTTGCGCTCTTGCCAGAGGATCTGAAGATTGCCGTCCGTGTGTTGGTCGGCGGCGGCAATCCGCGCCTTGCCGAATTGCGGGAACCGGCAGCACATCTGTCCGGGGTCGAGATCATCCATGACGCCCGGGATGTGGGCGCACTGATCCGGCGAAGTGACATGGTGCTGTCAGCCGCGGGGTCGACCCTGTGGGAATTGGCTATGCTAGCGACACCGATGCTGATCGGTTCTGCGGTACCGGTCGAGCGCGGACCGGCCCAGGCCTTGGCCGCCCGAGGCGGGGCAATGAATCTGGGACCGCTCGAACAGGTCTCGCCGGAGACACTGGCCGCCTCTGTGGCCGAACTGGCTCGAGATCAGGGACGGCGGAGAGCGCTCTCCGAGGCGGCCCGCGCGGTGGTTGACGGACAAGGCGTCGACCGGGTGCTGGGCGCCATGGCGGACCGGTTAGGGCGCACTTGACCTGCCGCGCCCGAGAAGGCCAGCTATCCGTCGCTACCAGGAGGAACGTCCCCGGTGTCAGTCGTCGCCGTCATTCAAGCCCGCATGACCTCGACCCGCCTGCCAGGCAAGGTGCTGATGGAGGTGCTGGGCAAGCCCATGCTTGGCTACCAGATCGAGCGGGTGACGCGGGCGAAGCGGCTGGACCGTGTTGTCATAGCCACGACCACCAACGCGACCGACGACCCGATCGCCGCCTTCGCACGTCAAGCCGGCATCGGACTTCACCGAGGGTCTGAGCAAGACGTGCTGGGCCGGGTGGCCGAAGCCGCGCGGACCAGCCTGCCCACCGGCGTACCGAAAACCATCGTCCGCCTGACCGGCGACTGCCCCCTCATAGACCCGGGCCTGATCGATGTCGTCGTCGCATGCCTGACGGACAGCGTCCCCCCTGTCGACTACGCCAGCAATGCCATTCCCCGGAGTTGGCCGATCGGACTGGATGTGGAAGCGATGACCTTCGAGGCGCTGATGCAGGCCGATCTGGAAGCCACAGATCCCTATGACCGTGAACACGTGACGCCGTTCCTGTACCGGCAACCGAACCGGTTCCGGCTCGGCCACGTTCCGAGTCCGGAGCCGCTGGCGCAGCACCGCTGGACCTTGGACGAGAGGTCGGATTTCGAACTGCTTTCCGCAATTCTGACCGCGCTCTATCCGAGCAAACCCGATTTCGGATACCGGGATGTGCTGGACCTTCTGGCGGACCGTCCTGATCTGGCCCGGCTGAACGCCGGCGTGGCGCAGAAGACCCGGCGGTTCGAGGACATCGTCAACAAGGCGCTCGCGCAGGATAGCGACGCCACGGGTCCCGGCTGAGACTCCACCGGTTTACGGGCGGGTCGAATTCGCGGACACTTTCGCACCAGCATCCCCAGATGAGTGAGCGGCCCGCATGTCCGAGACCTATAAGACCGAGCAAGAGGCCTTCTGGAGCGGCGATTTCGGGGACGCCTATGTGGAGCGCAATACCGGCGACGCTCTGGTCGCCGGTCGCACCCACCTGCTCTCGAATGTCCTGCGTCAAGCCGGTCCGGTCCGCTCTGTCGTCGAGTTCGGCCCGAACCTGGGCCTCAACATGGTGGCGTTGAAGAGGCTGTTGCCTTCGGCGAGCCGGACGGCTATCGAGATCAACGCCCGCGCTGTCGAAGTCCTGCGCCGGGATCCGGACATCACCGTCCACCACGGCTCGATCCTGGATCCGTTCATCGGGACTCCGCACGATCTGGTGTTCACCTGCGGGGTTCTGATCCACATCGCACCGGACGCCCTCCCGGTCGTCTACGACCGCATGTACGCGGCCTCGAACCGCCTCATCGCGGTGATCGAGTATTACAATCCCAGCCCCGTGGAGATTCCGTACCGCGGCCATCAGGACCGTCTTTTCAAGCGGGACTTCGCCGGCGATCTGCTGGACCGTTTCTCGGACCTGAGGCTGGTCGATTATGGCTTCCAGTACCACCGGGACCCGAATTTCCCAGTCGACGATCTGACCTGGTTTCTTCTGGAGAAATCAGCCTAACGTGCCGAACAGCCGGTCGCCCGCATCGCCCAGTCCTGGAACGATATAGGCGTTCTGGTTCAACCGGTCGTCGAGGGCCGCGACCCAGATCCGGCTCTCCGGATGGGCTTCGGAATAGGTCCGAACGCCTTCGGGGGCAGCAACCAGACCGACAAAGCGAATTCGGGTATCGGGAACGCCCCGCCGGTTCAGAATCGTCGCGGCATAGGCGGCGGAGCCGCCGGTCGCCAGCATCGGGTCGATCAACAGGAAGGTCCGTTCCTGCGGGTCCGGCAAACGGACGACGTATTCCACCGGCTGATGGGTTTCCTCATCCCGATAAAGTCCGATATGGCCCTCGTAAGCCGTCGGCAGCAACTCCCGCATCCCATCGACCATACCAAGCCCGGCCCGCAGAATCCCCACCAGGACCAGCCGGTCGTCGACCAGCACCGGCGCGTCCATTTCGGTCACCGGCGTTTCGATCCGTCGGGTGGTCATCGCCAGATCCCGCGTGACCTCGTAGCCCATCAGCAAGGTGATCTGCTTCAGCAGCCGGCGGAACACCGAACTGGAGGTGTCCCGGTCGCGCATCAGGGTCAGTTTGTGCTGGACCAGAGGGTGATCCACGACGGTAAGAGACGGGAACTCCGGGTGGGACAACATCGGGCCAGCCTTTCTGCGATTGCTCGATCACACCGGTTCGGCACCCAGCGAATCAGCGTCTTATCCATCAGACAGACGGGGAATCGCAACACATTCGGAGTGCCAAAGCGATTCCGAATGGCGATCTGGGTCGCCCCCCGGAGAGTTTTCCGCCGATACGGAATCAGTTTCAAGGACGCCCGAACCGATCTCCGAACACGAAAACGCCCACCAAGACGGTGGGCGCTCGACGTCGATTTCTCAGGGAACCGGCAAATCAGGCTGCAGCCTGCTCCCGGCCCGAGACCTTCTCAATCCGCTTGCGAAGACGACGGCCTTCGGCCGACAGCTTCGACGGACGCTCGCCCAGAATATAGGCGTCCAGGCCACCGTTGTGCTCGATCGTGCGGATCGTGCTAGTCGCCAGCCGCAACCGGACCATCTGTCCGAGCGCGTCGGACAGCATCGCGGTATCCTGAAGGTTCGGCAGATAGCGCCGACGGGTCTTGTTGTTGGCATGGCTGACGTTGTTGCCGGTCATCACGCCCTTGCCGCTGAGATCACAGCGTCGCGCCATAAGTCTGCTCCTCGATCGTGAAGTGCAGCTCCCAGATCCCGTCACGGGACAAGGGCGCACCCCCATGTATAACGATATACGAACCTGCGTCACGCTTACGCGCGGCAAACCGCAAGAGCGGGCGGATATACGGGATGCACGGCCCTGCGTCAAGCTTCGGAACACCCCAAATCGTGTGTGACGAGGGTGAAGCCGTCCGCACTTGCCCGTAAGACGGCCCAGGGTTAGAGGCTTCGATGATATGGGATATGAGAAGAGGTGTGAAATGGCTCTCAAACCTTCGGCACAGAAAGTCCAGGACTGGCTCGCTGCAAGGGGCGCCGATTGTCGGGTGCGCGAGATGCCAGCGACCACCCGGACCTCCGAAGAGGCGGCTGCGGCCTGCGGGTGCCAGGTGGCACAGATCGGGAAATCCATGGTTTTTCGGATCAAGGACACCGACACCCCCGTCCTGGTGATTGCAAGCGGTATCAACCGGGTCGACGAAAAGGCGGTGGCCGAAGTCCTGGCTGCGCAAGACGGTGGAAAGGTCAAACTCGTCCGCGCGGACGCCGATTTCGTGCGCACCACGTCCGGCTACGCGATCGGTGGAGTTCCTCCGGTCGCGCACACCCATCCTCCATTGACCCTGATCGACCGGGATCTGCTGAGCTTTGAGACAGTTTGGTGCGCTGCGGGCACCCCGAATGCGGTCTTCGCGGTATCACCCACGGACCTCGTCACGTTAAGCGGCGGGTCCGTCGCCGATATCAAAAAACAATAGAACGGACGAGGGTCACCCGGCCTCTTCAAATGCCATCGGCGGCAACTGCGGGCCGCTGGTCCGGACGCTTGGTCCCGCCATGACCATCTTCGCCTTGACCGGAGACGACAGCACGATTGAGGTGGTTGTCTCGCCATATTTTCGAAGTTGCGAGATCACATGCTCAAGATGGACCATCGAGGACACGATCACCTTGATCATGTAACTGTCCTGGCCGGTGACATGATGGCATTCCAGGACCTCGGCCAAGGTATGGGCGACCGTCGCGATCCTGCTGTGATGTTCACCGGTCGTTTTCAGGTGCACGAAGGCGGTAGTGGGATATCCAAGCTTTGATGGCTCGACGAGCGCGCGGTAACCGGTGATAATGCCAGCATCTTCCATGCGTCGAACTCGTTCGGCCACCGCGGGGGAAGAGAGCCCCACCCGGCGCCCGAGCTCGCTGAATGACAGTCGAGCGTCCTCCTGCAAAACCCTCAAGAGCTGCCACCCAACCTTGTCGAGCAGCGCATCGAAATCGGAAACCATTTTCTCAATCTCACCGTAATTTTTGAACAATTAGGTCGACTTTACCAACATACTTGCGACAAAACAAGACGCTCAACTTAAAATGATGACATTCTAATTTTAGCAATTTTTCTGACAATCCATCCCTCATGGCGGGTAATTTCGAAATACAATTGCACTCTCGGTAGCGTCATGCCATCGTGTTTAGATTGCATGACCTAGTATGTCTGGGCCATTCCCAGTCCCGTCATGCTGTAAACAGTTGAGACAGTTTGGGAAGACCGCCCGTGCCCAAAGAGAAGAGCCAGAACAGGCAAAGAAAGAATGTGATGTTGGGCAATCGACGCACCAGCGTCAGTCTCGAAGATCAGGTCTGGGATGGACTGACAGAAGTCTGTCGGCGCGAGGAAATCAGCGTCGACGAGCTTTGCACGAAGGTTGAACGCCTGCGCGTCGGATCCTCGATGTCGTCCGCCTTACGGGTCTTCCTGATGACCTATTTCCGAATGTTGATGGAGAATCTGGAAGCCCCGGCGGTTGCGACGCAATCAGGGCTCTCCGAACAGAGGGCACCGTTCTCCAGTGCACTGGAGGCGGCGCTCGGGCGGTTCCAACACGAACAAGAAGTGGCGCTCTCACGGAGCAATCAGTAGGATCCGACCCTGCCGCAAATAACCCGACGGGTCCAAAGGCCTACCATTCCAGCCGCGTAGCAACCCAACTCGGCGACGACCCCGCGGATTGTGCGAAGGCTTCTAAGGACGTTTTGTCCAAGACCCCATCCGGTCCCAATAGAATGTCCGCATCGATCCCATCGGCCAGGAGCAGCGAGTCAAGACCGACGGCCGCAGCCCCCTTGACGTCGGTCGCCACGTTGTCTCCAACCATTAATACCCTGGACAGATCTACCGTTCCGGCGGCCGCTAGGCCCAGAGACTCCACGGCGCGATCAAAGACCGGCCGATGCGGCTTGCCGTGGTACACCACCCGGCCCCCCAGATCCTCGTAGGCCGCCGCCAAAGCACCGGCGCAGACATTCTTGCTGCCTTTATCGACCACGTGAATGTCGGGATTCGCGCAGACCATGACCAGTCCACGGGCCGCCCCGGCCATCAAGCGGTCCCGATAGTCCTCGACCGTATTGTCGGCGGCGTCGGGAGCAGCGTTCAAAATCCAATCCGCTTGCGACAGCGGCGCCCCGTCGCGAAATCCCGTCCCCGGCAGAAGCTCCGCGGCCCGATCCGCCCCGAACGCATGGCATAGCGGTCCGAGAGCGGCATGATCCGCATCGGCGCGCTCGCGCAAGGCCCGACGGGTCTCGCTGCCGGAGGTGACGATGGCGCGATACAGGCCCGGCGGGATACCGAGCGGGTCCAGACGAGCGGCGACAGTCTCGGTCAAGCGTGGGGCGTTTGACAGAACCACCACCGGCTTGCCCAAAGCGGCGAGCCGTTCCAGGACTGTCCGGGCCCCGTCGAAGACCGGCCCGCCGCCGTACAGCGTCCCCCACACGTCGAAGATGAAACCGTCATATCGAGACGCCAATGTTTCGAAAGACTCCTCGCGGCGCCAGAACTCGGACGACGTCATCGGCGTCCACCGGTCGGGCGGGGTTCGCCGAACAGGTAGCCCTGACCGAAATCCACCCGTAGATCCAGCAGATCCAGCAACATGTCCTCGCTTTCAATCTTCTCGACGATCAGATCCATTGCGTGCCGGTCCAAGGCCCCCTTGAAGGCCCGCATGTCCAGAAAGGGGTCGTCGCCCCGGGCCATCTCATGCAGCAGATGGGCATTAACCTTGATATAGCGGAATCCCTGGCTGGCAAGATCATCGAGATTGAGATTCAAGTCGCTGACCTGGTCCATCGAGAATTTGTAGCCATAGCCTTGCAACCGCTTGAGATTCATCCGCGTCACATAATCTTCCGACGAGACGCTCGCCTGGTCGAACTCGAAGATCAGCTCTTCACAAAGGTCCCGATTCGCGGCCATGAAATCGATGAATTCCTGAAAGAAATCGGTGTCCGTGAGGGACGCGTTCGAGATGTTGCAGAAAAAGCCGACATCCAGATGATCCTTCCGCGCCCGCCGGACCAACTGCACGCAGCGGACAAGCAGGAGATTGTCGATCGCCGCCACCAGCCCGGCTTGCTCCGCGACCGGCAAATACTGTTCCGGAGTGATCACCCCATCACCGTCGGCGCGGATCCGCGAGAAGCATTCGTAGAACCGGCGTTTGCGCTGCGGCAGACTGACCACCGGCTGGAGGAACAGCTCGACCTTCTCCTCGCGCAATGCCCCTTCGATCGCTTCCAGCAGCTCCGCCCCATCCATGGAGACGACGCGAGTCGGCGCTTTCTTGCCTTGCTGGCGGTCGGATGAGGGCAGTGCGGCCACCTCGACTTTGCCGCCCCCGTCGCTTTGCACGGCCGCATCCTTCTTCTCTGAGAATTGTCTGAGCAGGCCGTGCAAGACCTTGAGTTCCGACGACAGACGCTCGGCGTCCGGCATGTCATTCAGGCGATCGAGCATGCCGTCGATCAGAACCCGCTGATCCTCGAGATCCCGGCGGTTGTCTTCCAACTCCCGACCAAGGTCCTTAAGCCGTCGTTCAAGCCAGCGCACGCGACGACGATTGGCAATCCCGAAATGGACCCCGAGGGCGACCCCGAAGACCACAGGGCCGATTACCATCGCTGAGGCGGACCCGTACCAATCAGCCGCAATCGCCAAAGCTGCGGCGGCGGCAGAATACATCAGCGCGATGATCAGGTGGATGAAGATCGTTCCGTCTCCTCTGCCATGTTCGAGCGCCTGAAGTCCGCCCCCTACCCGCCCGAATCGAGCCCGACCGCATCCTCAACCCTGGCCAGACCATCGGCTTGCAGCAATCGCGCCAATTCTTGCCGGATCTGCCGAAAAAGACCCGGGCCCTTATACACCAAGGCCGTGTAGACCTGCACCAGATTGGCTCCGGCCCGAATCTTTGCGTAAGCCGTTGCCCCGTTCCGTACCCCGCCAGCCCCCACCAGCACCAGCCGCCCCTGTGACAGCCGATAGGCCTGCGCCAGAAGCGCCGTGGACCTGTCGAATACAGGCGGCCCCGACAGCCCGCCCGCCTCGGACCGGTTGGGCGATCTCAGGGTTTCCGGCCTGGCGATCGTGGTATTCGAGATGATCAGGCCGTCCACCTTCAAATCGATACAGGCGGCAACGATGGTCTCCAGTTGTCCATCGGCCAGGTCTGGCGCGATCTTGACCAAAATCGGCGGCGGATTGTCCGGCACCACTTCGTCCCGCGCGGCCCGCGCTCCGGTGATCAGGCGCCCCAGGGGTCCCGCCGCCTGCAGATCCCGCAGCCCCGGCGTATTGGGTGAGGAGATATTGATCGTGATGTAATCCGCGACCGGTGCCAGGCGGCGCACGCCGGTCGCATAGTCCGCCTCCGGATCCGCGGCGTCCTTGTTCGCGCCCACGTTGACGCCGACCACGCCCTGCGTGCGGTCCCGACCGGCCAACCGTCCGGCACCGGCCTCCATACCGTCATTGTTGAAGCCATAACGGTTGATCACCGCCTGATCCTCGACCAGACGGAACACACGCGGTTTCGCGTTTCCGGTCTGCGGGCGCGGGGTAAGCGTTCCGACCTCGACCGCTCCGGCGCCAATCCTCAGCAATCCGCCCCAGCATTCCGCACTCTTGTCGAACCCGGCAGCCAAACAGACCGGATGGGGAAATTTCAGCCCCATAAGTCTCTGGGACAGCGCCGGAGGCACGGCACCGGTCTCACGCGGCCCGAAGCCGCTGGACAGGGCCTTCACGGTCAGGCGATGCGCCGTTTCCGGGTCGAGCAGCCGGATCGCCGGCATCGCGTAATCGATCAAGGACATAGGGCTTGCAGACCCGGAAACTGGGGGGCGGATACAACAGGTTGGGACCCTACAGGTGTCACCACACTGCGGGCAAGCGATCTCCCGGGCCGATCACTTGGCCGGCAGCGCATCCCGGGCCGCCTGCGCCGCCGCCGCAAGCGCGGGCCTGTCGGCCTCACTCCGAGCGAGCTCCGTGGCCTGCGCAACGAAAGCGTCGATCTCCCGAAGCAGGATGACCACCCCCGCATGCCCGCTGGGAACAGCTCGGGCAATCCGAGCGCATCCATCCAGCACCCTCAAAGCCGCTGTCGTGTTGTCACAGGCAATGCGTCGGAGGTTCGGCAACACCAAAGCCACAAGCCCCTCCGCCGAGGCCGAACAGGTCTGAACTCTCACGATACCGGTTGCCGTCCGACCGTTCTCGTCGTCCACGAAAACCATCGGCTCCAGACCCACATCGAACGCAAGGCGCAGGCTGCCGGTCAGATGGTCGATACAGGTGAGTGCGGTGTATATGTCGTTGACGCCAGGCGATAGCGCCCGTGCGGCCACCTCCATCAGAAGATGTAGGTTGAAAAGGGGATCATCTGTATCGGTGCGGGTCGCGTTTATGACCAAACATCGGGCCGCGGCACGCACCACAGCCGTCTCCGTGATGCTGCCGCCAGCATGGAGGCGCAGAGCGACATCGCGAGGCCCCGCATAATCGCCCGGCGCCACGAGCATTTCGATCCGAAGATCATGCCGCCGCGCGAGGTCGGCCAGCGACAGGTATTGGATCAATTCGACATATCCGCCGGTTCCAGTCGACACATCGGTGACCACGGTCCGGTCGTCCGGCGGCGCATGCGCGCGTTCCGCCGCCATGGTGCCGCCGCAGACGGCGCGGGCCTGCTTGGCCATCGCCGACAGGCCCGCATCGAGAGAATGGGCCAATTCCGAACTGGCCTGGTCGATTTGCAGCGAGCGCGCAAGATTGTGGAAGGCGTAGGTCAGCCATGCGACGCAGGACAGGGCGAATACCAAGGCAAGCGTAATGGACAGGCGGGGAACACTGTCTGCCGCCGCACTGGAGCCGACGTCCGAAAGCACCATGATCGTGAAGGCGAAGGTTCCCGAGAACAAACCCATGGTCACCTGGGTCACCCGGTTCCGCATGTAGCGGTCGACCAAGCGCGGCCCCAAGTTACCCGCTGCCACGGTCAAGGCGACCACCGTCAACGAGAACACCAGGCTGACCACCGTGACCGTTGCTCCCGCCAGGGTCGAGAGAAGCTGCCGGGCCGTCTCAACGCCGATTGAAAATGGCGGCCCCAATGAAGCGACCGCATCAGAGGCCCCCGCGTGATCCAACCACACACTGAAAATGGCGAGGACACATCCAAACGTGATCAAACAGCCCGGCAAGAACCAGAAGCTGACGTTCAGCCGGTGGACTGCTCTTACAATCCATGTCGACCGCTGGACGTCCCCCTGCGACGCCACCTGGGTCAGTCCGCTGCGTCCTCAACCGCCCGCTTGGTGTCCTGCACGGCCTCGTCGACCGCTTCGCCAGCCTTTTCGGCGGGGCCCTGCTCTTCGCATCCGGCCAGCATCATCGGCACGCCCAGGGCCGCGGCCAACATTGCGACACGGATCGGATTGCTGATTTCGGTGCTCAAAATCGACATCTTGGGTCGCCTTTCATTGGTATATTAGGTCTCCGGTACTTTGGGACTGACTTCGAGATATCAACCTATGCCAACGGTTTGGCCCATGCCGGGAGACCACCAAAGACCGGCCAGACAGCGTCAACGGATTGGCACGAGCGGCCTGCGGGGCTATGGTCAACCGTCCTGTTTTTTGATGCTCCGGGAGCAAGATGATGAGCGAAGCGCCCAAGGTGGTCACCTATGTGGACCAGACCGGATGGACCGACGGCAACCCGATGGTCCTCGGTCCGATGACCCAATCCACCTGGCTGGGATCCTTGATCTTCGACGGCGCACGGGCTTTTGAAGGCACGATTCCAGATATAGATTTGCACGCCAAACGGGCGTGTGACAGCGCCCGAAAGATGATGCTGGAGCCGAAAATCCGACCCGAGGAGATTCAGGAGCTTGTCACCGAAGGCGTGGCGAAGTTCGACGGTTCCAAAGCCCTTTATATCAAGCCGATGTTCTGGGCCGACGGCGGTTGGATCTATCCGGACCCCTCCACCACGCGTTTTCTGCTGAGCATCTACGAATCGCCCCTGCCCGACGCTGGCGGGTTCTCGGCCAACATTTCCTCCAAGCGCCGGCCGGCGCCGGATCAGGCGCCGACCGATGCCAAGGCGGCAGCGCTCTATGCCAATGCCGGGCGGGCTCTGAAAGAGGCCAATGACGCGGGGTTCGACAACTGCGTGGTTCTGGATCCGATCGGCAATGTGGCCGAGTTCGCCACCGCCAACCTGTTCTTGGCCAAGGATGGTGCGGTTCACACGCCAGTCCCCAACGGCACATTTCTGAACGGCATCACCCGTCAGCGGGTGATCAACCTGTTCGAGAAGGCTGGGGTGACGGTCCACCAGCGCTCGGTCTCGGTCGGGGATCTGCGGGACGCCGACGAGATCTTCTCGAGCGGAAATCACGGCAAGGTGCAGCCGGTCAACCGATTCGAGGACCGCGACCTGCAACCGGGTCCGTTCTTCGCACAGGCCCGCAAGATGTATTGGGATTTCGCCCACGGCGCCTGACCGCCCCAAACCGACCGGACCCCCACCATGACCTTTTCCATTCTTGGACTGTGCCGCCGCACGGGCCGCTACGGCGTGGCGCTGGCTACCTCTTCGATCGGTGCCGGGGCGCGATGTCCGTTTGTGAAGCCAGGTGTCGGTGTCGTGGTGACCCAGGCCCGGACCGATCCCAGGCTCGGTCCGATCGGCATAGACCTGATGGAGAATGGCCTCGATGCGCCGACCGTGGTGAAACAGGTCAACCAGGCCATGCCGGACATGGAATGGCGTCAGTTCGCGGCGCTGGACCCCAACGGCGGCGCCGCCTTTCACAGTGGCACCAGCGTCGGCCAGCCCGCCGATGGCATGGTGCTCCAGGACGGGGTCGTCGTCGGCAATTGGGTGACAGCGGAATCGGTCATTGCGGCAATGGCCGCAGGCTTCGAGCTGAACCCCGGCGACGACCTGGCCGATAGGCTGCTGCAGTCGATCGAAGCCGGCCTTGAGGAAGGCGGCGAGAAGGACCCGCTGCAATCTGCCGCCCTGATCGTCGTGGACCCCAAAGTTCCCTTTCCGGTGATCGATCTGCGTGTCGATCTGTCCGACACGCCGATCGCGGATTTGCGGGTGGCCTGGGAACGCTGGGCCCCCTTGGCGGACGGATATGTGCAGCGCGCGCTCGACCCCGGCGCCGCCCCCGACACCCGCACCCTGGAGGGCCATGCATGAGCTCGCTTCTTCGAACCGGGTCGCTGCTGGCCATGCTGCTGCTTGCGGGCTGTGCCGGATACTCCGCCGCCCGTGACATGTCCCCGGAAGAGATCGCCGCGAAATCCGACGAATGGGTCTGCGACCGCCTCCGGACCTTCGCCTACAAGGGCCGGCTGCCCGACGCCTGGGCCGATGCCTCCGCCCTGCGTGGGCTCGACAGCTGTGTGATCGAGGGGGTCAAACGCCGGAGTCAGGACGATGCCGCGGACAAGAAACGCCCGTTGAGCTGCAATCTGTCCGGCAGCGTGCCCCCGCCGGAATGCTGGTGAAACAGCCATACTGACGGCTTCTAAGGACGGGGCTTCACCGCATAGAGCGTGACCGCCTGCGCAATACCGCGCAACGGGTATGCGCCGACCGGGGTCAGACGGGTGTCATCGCAAGCGGTGGCCACCGCCTCGGACGCGAGGATCGGGTGCCCCAGTTCTCCACACAGCGCCTCGATCCGGCTGGTTATATTGACGGCAGGACCGATCACCGTGAACGCCTGCCGCCCGGCTGCCCCGACATTCCCGTAGCGCACGGTGCCCATGTGTAGCGCGATATCGAGCGGCAAGGCGTGCGGGTCCCGGTCCTTCAAGGCGGCGACCGCAGTCACCGCCTCGACTGCGGCATCGACCGCCGCAGCGCATCGGGCACCCGCGTCGCCGTCAATTTCGAACGCGGCCAATACCCCATCGCCCAGGAACGCCAGAACTTCGCCACCACGCCGATCGATCGGGGGCAGCATCGCCTCGAAATGCCGATCCAGCAGGGCCGTCAACTGGTCTCCGGGCAGCCGGTCGCTGGCTGCCGTGAAGCCGGCCAGATCGGCGATCAGGATTACCGCCTCGATCGCCACATCGTCGCCCGGCTGAATTGCGCCCTCCAGCACCCGGGGCCCGGCGCGTGCGCCCACGTAGGCCTCCAACAGATTCCGCGCAATCTGGCGCTGAACGCCGGGCAGTACGGCCGCGGCGACAAGGCGGGCGATTCCGTCGAGGACCGCGATGTCGTCCTCGTGAAACCCGCCCTCTGCCTTCGAGATCCAGCGGACGATCAGGCCGTCCGGATTGGCGGGAACCCGTTTGCCGAAAACCATCAGATGGGCGAGATAGTCGGTCACCCCGTCGGCCCGCAGGTCCTGAAAAACCGGGAACTCGTTGGCGACACCGGGGTCTGCGATCCGGCGGCGCATGCGGAGCTGGCCCTTCGACATCATGTGAAACAGAGGGCTGCGCCGCCATTCCTCCGATTGCTGCTGCCGGTGACCGAAGACGTCTCCGATGGTCGTTCCTCCGGGCTGCCAGGTCACGCCGATGGCGTCGATCGCCGGATGCAAAGTGCGGGAGGTCAGACGGATATTGTCCAGCGGCATTCCCGATGACGCGAGGGTTTCCCCAACCTCAGACACCACCTGCTCCATCTCCGCCCGTTCCAGGGCCAGATCGAGCAGCCGTTCCTTCAGACTCTCCAGCACTGCCGCCGCAATGGACACTGGTCAAACTCCATTTTTCGCCACGGTTCCGACTATGCCGTACCGGCGCACACTGTTAAACCGCAGCCATGCGTTCTCCGGTCGCCGATCAGCTCACTGACCTCCCTGCCCTGCACGCCACGCCTGCGGGCGCGTTCTGGCGTTCGTCGAGCGGATCTGTCGAAACCCTGTCCTTCGATCAGGCGGCCTTGCGCGGACATGACACGCCGCCGGTGGTCTGCCATGCCCGGGCGGTCGCACGACGCCTGGGCCTGGAGTCGCTCGACGCCTACGACCTGCTGGAGCTGTTCGCGTTTGTACGTCCCGCTCAGTTTTGTCTGCCGACCCCGCGCGGTCTGGCGCAGGCCATGGCCCTTCCGATGCCCGAAACGCCAGCCGAGATGGCCGACTGCCTGATCCCGGTCGCGGACGCGCTCTTGGCCGAGTTGGGCGAGCGGGAGGCCTTAGAGGGCCGGGATCGTTGGGCCCGTTCCATCGCCCGGGCGATGTTTGACGGCGGCTGGCGCTGGGGCCGTTTGGTCCTGCTGGCCTTGGGAGAGCCCGATCCCGGACAGCCGGCACCGATCAAGGCATCCGGCCTCGAAATCTGGCGCGACCTGGCGGAGTTCTCGGAACACGCCCCCTTGCCGCCCGCCGGGCAGGAACCGGTCAGCGGGGAAGAGGCCCGGCTGCATCTGGCCCGCGCGCTGGGCGAGAATTCGGAGGTCCGCCTGACCCAGGCCGATTATGCAGACCTGGTCTCCGGGGCGTTTCAGCCGCCGCAGCGGGACGAGCACCCCCATGTGGTTCTGGCGGAGGCCGGAACCGGCGTCGGCAAGACCATGGGGTATCTGGCCCCGGCATCTCTGTGGGCCGACAAGAACGAGGGGGCCGTCTGGGTCTCCACCTATACCCGGAACCTTCAGACCCAGATCGACGGAGAACTGGACCGGCTGTTCCCGGACCCGGTCGCGAAGTCACTGAAGGTGGTGGTCCGCAAGGGACGGGAAAACTATCTGTGCCTTCTCAATCTGGAGGACGCGACCCGCGCCCTGCCCGGAATGCCTCGGCATGCGACCGCGATCGGCCTGATGGCCCGCTGGGCCCGTGCCACCCGAGACGGCGATCTGCAGGGCGGAGACTTTCCCGCCTGGCTGACAGATCTGCTGGGCAGGGGGCGCACGCAGGGTCTGGCCGACCGGCGCGGGGAGTGCATCTATTCCGCCTGCCCGCACTACCATAAATGCTTCATCGAGCGATCGGTCCGCCGGGCGAAGCGGGCGCGGGTCGTGGTCGCGAACCATGCCCTGGTGATGATCCAGGCTGCTTTGGGAGGAATCGACGACGCCACCGTGCCGACGCGCTACGTGTTCGACGAGGGCCACCACGTGTTCGACGCCGCAGACAGCGCGTTTTCGGCGAACCTGTCGGCCCTGGAGACAGTGGAGCTTCGGCGCTGGATTCTGGGCACCGAGACCCGACGCGGGCGGGCGCGCGGTCTCCGGAGACGGGTCGAAGAGCTGATCGCCGACGATATGCCCTCCCTGGAAGCGTTGGAGGAGATCGAAAACGCCGCCGCCGCTCTGCCAGGCGAAGGCTGGGGCAACCGGATTTCCGACGAGGCGCCACGCGGCGCGACCGAAGCCTTTCTGACCCTGGTCCGCCGGCAGATCTACGCCCGCGTTCCCGATCCACGCACGCCCTACGGGCTCGAATGCGACGCCAAACCGCCGGTCGACGGCATGTTGGAAGCGGCCACCGACTTGGACTTGGCGCTCAAGCGCATGCTGGATCCGATGAACGACCTGCGCAAAAAGCTCATGGCCAAACTGGACGATGACGCGGAGGACCTGGAATCCCAGAGCCGCCAGCGGATTGAAGCGGTTGCCCGCTCCCTGAACCGTCGCGGCGAGGCCACGATTGGCGGCTGGCGCGCGATGCTGAAAAGCCTGCACGACGCCACGCCGGTGGAATTCGTCGACTGGATGGCGATCGAACGGATTGACGGCCGGGACATGGATGTGGGGCTTCATCGGCATTGGATCGACCCCACCACGCCGTTCGTGGAAACCGTCGTGAAACCGGCCCACGGGCTGGTCGTCACCTCGGCAACCTTGCGGGACGGGTCCGGCGATGCCGAGCAGGACTGGGCGGCGGCCGAGACCCGGACCGGCGCAACCCATCTCCTGTCTCCAGCGATCCGCGCCGAGGTATCCTCTCCCTTCGACTATCCGCGCATGACCCGGGTGTTCATCGTCAACGATGTGCGGAAAGACGATCTTGATCAGGTGGCCGCGGCCTATCGGGCCCTGTTCCTGGCATCACATGGCGGCGCGTTGGGTCTGTTCACCGCAATCAGCAGGCTGCGCGCCGTGCACGGCCGGATCGCAGCACCGCTGGATGCGGCGGGTCTGCCGCTCTACGCCCAACACGTGGACGGAATGAACCTTTCCACTCTGATCGATATTTTCCGGGCGGAACAGGAGGCCTGTCTGCTGGGGACCGACGCGGTCAGAGACGGGGTCGATGTGCCGGGCGATTCGCTGCGGCTGATCGTGTTCGATCGGGTGCCCTGGCCGCGTCCGGACATCCTCTACCGGGCGCGGCGCGCGGCATTCGGTGGGGCCGCGTATACCGACATGCTGACCCGCCTGCGGCTGAAGCAGGCTTTCGGACGGCTGATCCGACGGGCCAGTGACCACGGCGTTTTCGTGCTGCTCGACCCGATGATGCCGACCCGGCTGTTGGGCGCTTTCCCCGAGGGCGTGCCGGTCACGCGCTGCGGATTGGCCGAGGCGGTCGCGGAGACGACCGCTTTCCTGTCGGATCGACGCGCCCGAAGTTGACATAATTAAACCCGCCCAACAGAAGTGAAGGGCGGGCTCGCGACCGGCGGATTCGCCGGCATTCTGGATCTGAAGACGCGTGATTCAGTGGAATCAGCTGGTCTCCAGGCGGACGATCTCGTCCTTGATGGCCAGTTTCTGGCGCTTGATATCAAGGAGAACGTTTTCATCCGGCGCAGGCCGTGAAAGCTCCTTTGATAAGGTGGTGTCGAGACTGGAATGGCGATCCTTTAGGGAGTCGATTCGAGCAACTCGAGACATAGACGCACCTCCTTTGCTTTGGGGGCGACCCGGTAAAAATCGCCCGGTCTTAAAATCGTACTCTCAGGATATGGGTACGTCGAGCGGCGCATTCAAAAACTTTCACTCATTTGAAAGAAATATAACTTCAAATCTTCACCTTCCCTTAATGCATTCGAAAAACCGCCTCGACAGCTGCGGAAATCGCCAGGACCTCGTCATCCGCACCATGCTCACCCATGAGCATCAATCCGACGGGCGCAGACCCCGGAGCATGCAGCGGCACAGTAGCGGCGCAGCGATCGAGAAAATTGCCGACCGATGGATTGCGCAGCATGGCCTGATTGGCCTCGCCGAATGCGTCATCGGACGCAACCAGTTCCGAAATCGGCGGCGCCACACGCGGCACGGTTGGCATCAGCACGGCGTCGAAGGCCGAACTGACGGCAGCACAGGATTTCTGGATCTCGGCCCGAGCGCGCAGCAGATCATAATAGTCCGAGCCGGACTGTTCGGAGGCACGCCGAATTCGGGCAATCACCCTTGGGTCGAAACCGTCCGGGTCCCGCTCCACATGCCGCCGATGCAACGCACTGCATTCGACAGCGGTGAATCCGCCCTTCGCGTTCGCCTCCGGGATGCGGGACAGTTCGGTGAAGGGCAGGTCGACGATCTTGGCGCCGGCCTGCGACAGCCGGCTCAGGGCAGCCGCGAACCCGGCGGCGACGGTGTCATCCAGTCCGTCCATCACCAGAGTTCCGGGGACGGCAAAGCGCAGGCCGACCACCGAGCGGACCGGAAGCCGCCGGACCGGTGCCCCGGACATCACCTGATGCAGCAGCGCGCAGCAGGCAATGGTCGGCGCCAGCGGACCGATCGAATCGAGCGAACTGGACAGCGCGAACGCACCCTCGAGCGGCACCCGGCTCTGCGTCGGCTTGAACCCGGCGATCCCGCACAGGGCCGCCGGGATCCGCACCGATCCGCCGGTGTCCGAGCCGATCCCCGCCACCGCCATCCCGTCGGTCACGCTGATCACCGCGCCCGAGGACGAGCCGCCGGGAATTCGGCCGGTCGTCCGATCCCACGGATTGGCCGGCGTGCCGAAATGCGGATTGATGCCGATCCCGGAATAGGCGAATTCGGTCATATTGGTCCGGCCGGTGATCACCGCCCCTGCCGCGCGCAGGCGGGCGACGATCGGCGCATCGGCCGCAGCCGGCGGATCGACCTCGGCCACCCGAGAGCCCGCCGTCGTCACCTGCCCCGCCACATCGAACAGATCCTTGACCGAGACCGGCAGTCCCTCAAGCGGACGCGCGGGTATCCCGGCCACACGCAGCCGGTCGCTCGCCTCGGCCTCGGCGCGCGCCGTTTCAGCAAACAGCTTCAGGTACACCCGCCTGCCCTCGCCTGCCGGGTCTTGGGCGCGCCCGTGCGCGGTCTCCAGCAGGTCAACGGCACGGGTTTTACCGGATTCGAGCGCGGCTGTGAGATCGAACAGCGGAGCCAAAGGTGCGAAAGTCTCACTCATAATCAGTTCACCACCGGCAGGGTTTCTATGTCATAGGCATGGTCGATCGCGGTCGCGGTCTTGGGATCGGACAACCGCATGGCAAACCGGTCCGCCGGACGTATCCCGCCGATCACCGGGACCGTTCCGCACAGCATGACGGTTCCCGGCGGCAGGCCGCCATAGCCGTCCACCAGCTCCATCAGCGGTCGAATCATGGCAAGCGTGCCGGTCTGATACACCACTTCGGCGCCGTCGATCATCACCCGCGCTTCCAAGGTCAGCTCGTCCAGACGGTCGATCACCTCGTCCAGCTTCCAGGCGTCGCGTGCCAGTACCTTCGGGCACATCTGCTTGGACACTGGGATCGAATAGGCTTCGACCTTCCGATCGGTGTGATCGGAGCCGACGGTCAACCAGATCCCATCGTCAGCGGAGATCAGCACCGGTTCGACCTCGCCCGAACTCTGATCGCCAAGGACCTGCACACGATAGGCCTGCGTGACCACACCGGCGGCGGCCCGGTAGTAGAGGGGCACATGGCTCGGCCCCGGGATGCCCAGGGCCGCCAGTTCCTCGATATGATGATCCAAAGCCGCCTTGTCGCGCCCGGTCCAGCCGGCGACCACGCAATCCCGCACCGTCAGATCCAACGGTCGGCCATGATTGGTCTGGAAATTCAGAACAACGGTCATGAAGGAGCTCCTGCGGAATGATCGGACGTGGACGATAGCCGTCCGAACCGCTATCCGTCGAGCGCCTCAATCCGCCGTTCCACCGCCGCCCTCACGGGACTGTCCGCCGGCAGGTCATCGAGCAGACGGGTCCAGAGGGCCCGCGCCTCGTCGGAATCACCGCCGCGGTCGGCGATCAGCCCGCCGAAGAACAGTCCCTCCGGGTTGGTCGGATCGATCGTCCGAATACGCTCGATCGCCTGAATGAATTCAGCCGGCATGTCGCGTTCGCTGGTTCCGGGTGGGAACAGGGCATGGGCGTAGTCAAGCTGCGCTTCCACGCTCTCCGGAGCCCGTTTGGCCGCCTCGCCAAAGGCCTCGATCGCCTTCGCCGGTTGATCCAGCACCTGATAGGACCGCCCCAGGCGTCGCCAGCCGTCAACATCGTTGGGGTCTTCTTCCAGACGGGCGGCGAGACCCGAGACCATGCCCTGGATCATCTCCAGGCGATCCTCGGGCGCCATGCGGGAGGCGACTTCCATGTCCTCCGCACTGGGTCCGCGCTGCTCCTGCTGCTCGGCTGTGCGCACGGCACTGCGGGCGGCAGCGGCGGATCGCCGATCCGTCAAATCGACGCCGATCTCGTCCGCCGCTTCGTCGATGCGCCGGCTCAACAATTGTTGCCAAGGAGCGTCGGCGGGCGAGTCCGCCTCAAGGTCGATCCACCACGCCAGCGCCGCCTCGATATTTCCCGCCTGTCGTTCCGCCAACCCGAGGTAAAACCGGGCGCGGGGCTCCGCCGACATGAGATCAACCGCCTGCTGGAATGCCTCTTTGGCTTCCGGCGGCACCAGGCCGTCATTTGCCTGTACCATCGCCTCGCCCAGGGACGACCAAGACGCCGCATCGGCCGTCGGCAGGCGGGTCGCTTTCCGGAAGGCATCGACTGCGGAGGCCGACTTGTCCAGCATCTGATAGGTCCGTCCCAGCAGCATCCAGCCGCCCAGGTCCGTGGGCTCGTCTTCCAGGCGTCCCGCCAGTTGCTTCGCCATGTCCTCAAGCCCGCGCCGCCGGTCATCGGCGGTATCGGTGCGGGTCCGTTCGGCCGCACGATCCGCCAACGGAAAATCGGGCAACCCCGGAGTCCCTAAGACCGCGTAGAGGCCCAGCGTCGCAACCGGGACCAGGAAGATAAGGATTGTCGAGGTCACGAACCGGCGCCGACGTCCGCGTTCAACCGAGGCCTCATCATCGGGCACGGCGGACCGCGAGCCGGCTTCCGTCAGAATCCGCCGTTCGATCTCAATACGGGCCGCCTCGGCCTGGATCTCATCGATCCGGCCGCCCTGACGGTCCCGCTCCAACTCGGCCATCTGATCGCGGAGAACGGTAAGCCCGTGATCCTGCCGATCACCGCTTTCCACGCGCCGACGCACCAGCGGCGCCAGCAAGGCCAAGACCGCGGCCAGCAGCAGAACTCCCGCTATCGCCCAGAAAATCACGTTTCTTTTCCTTCATCCGCCGCCCCGTCGAGCAGCGCTTTCACCCGCGCATGTTCTTCTGCCGTCAGCGGCTGCGTAACTTCGGGACGGCGGCGACGCCAGGCGAACACCGCCAAGGCCAGACCACCGACGACCAGCAGAGCGCCAGGGCCGTACCAGAGAAGGTAGGTGCTCTCGGTGGTCGGCGGCTCCAACAGCACGAACGGGCCGTACCGGTCCACCAGGTAATCGAGGATCTGCTGATCGCTGTCGCCCGCGACAAGCCGTTCCCGTACCAAAATGCGAAGGTCGGCTGCAAGCTCGGCGTTGCTGTCGTCGATGGATTGGTTCTGACACACCAGACAACGGATATGGGCCGACAATCCCCGTGCCCGGCTTTCCAGAGCCGGATCTTCCAGCATCTCATCCGGCTGCACCGCGAAAACGGGAGCCAAAGCGCCCGACCCGGTCAGGCAGATCACGAGCACCAGAAGGGGCAGGAACCGTCTCATCCGGCGATCTCACGCATCAGAGGGATCAACTGTTCCTCGACGACCGATCGGGTCAGTTCCCCCACATGGCGGTAGCGAATCCGTCCCTGGCCATCAATCACGTAGGTTTCCGGCACGCCGTAGACGCCAAGGTCGATTCCGACACGCCCATTGCGATCCACGGCGATCCGCTTGTAGGGGTTTCCCAGTGTTTTGAGGAAATCCCGGGTGGCCTTCGGCTCATCCTTGTAGGCAAGCCCGTAGACGGTGATCGCACCATCATCGACCAGCCGCCGCATCAACGGGATCTCGGCTCGGCACGGCGCACACCAGGACGCGAAGACGTTCAGCAGGACCGGTGCGCCGGTCGCAAGTTCTGTCGAGGTTACGGACCCGTCCCCCTCTTCCAGCGACGGCAGATCAAATGCCGGGACAGGCTTGTCGAGGAGTGCGGACGGCAGAACCTGAGGATTGTGTCCAGCCAGAATCGGATAGCCAAGCCAGCCGATCAGAAACAGGGCACCCAGCAGGGGTAACAGGAAAAACAGCCGCCTCATGCCGGCGTCACCGCGTGGAACGCGCCACCGGGTCCGCGAAACGGATCAATCATCTCCGGCGTCCATTCCGGCATGGGCGGGCGTCCACGCCTCGGCCCTGCGCTTTCCGGGTGCGCCGACCCGCAGGCGCCGGTCCGCTAAGGAAACCAGACCGCCGAGGGTCATCAACCCGCAGCCGATCCAGATCCAAAGCACCAGCGGCTTGACGTAGATTCGGATTGTGGAGCGCCCGTTATCCGCCTTCTCGCCGAGCACCGCGTAGATGTCGCCCCAGGCGCGCGGACGGATGGCCGCCTCGGTGGTCGATGTCTGCTCGACCGGATAGACCCGGCGCTCGGACTCCATCACCTCGCCATCCTCCAGCTTGAAGATGCCGACCTCCGCCACGTAGTTCGGGCCCTGCCGATGCTCGACACCCTCGAACACCAGTTCACGTCCCGCAATCTCGATTTTGTCGCCAGGATCCACATACCGAACGACTTCGCTCGAGAAAAAGGTCTCGCCCACCGCCCCAAGGATGAACACCGCCATCCCCAAATGCGCCAGGCTCATGCCGTAGGCGGCGCGGGGCAGGCCGGCGGCGCGGGAGGCGGATTGTCCAAACGGAATGCGGAACAGCTTGATCCGATCCGCCCATTCGACCAGCACGGACACCGCCAGCCAGACCGCCAAGGACAGCCCGAGGATCGCGCCGACCGGCGCGCCCAGCAGCACGAGTGCCACCACCGCCATTCCCGCGGTCGCGAGATAGGACGGCCACAACTTGATCAGGGCAGCCTTCAGATTGGCGCGTTTCCAGGCCAGCAGCGGACCGATCCCGAGGGCCAATATCGCCGGTATCATGATAGGCACCACCGTCGCCTCGAAATAGGGCGGACCGACCGACACTTTTTCGCCGGTCATGCTTTCCAGCGCCAGCGGATAGAGCGTGCCGATCAGCACCGTCGCCGCCGCCGTCGACATGATCAGGTTGTTCAGGACCAGCCCGCCTTCACGGCTGACCGGCCGGAACATGCCGCCGGATTCCATCTTCGGTGCACGCCAGGCGAACAGGATGAAGGACCCGACGATCGCCACCGCCAGGAGCCCGAGAATGAAGAGACCGCGATCCGGATCGACCGCGAAGGCATGGACACTGGTCAGAACGCCCGAGCGCACCAGGAAGGTTCCAAGCAGACTCATCGCGAAGGCGACCAGCGCCAGGAAGACCGTCCAGCTTTTCAGTGCACCGCGCTTTTCGACCACGATCGCCGAATGCAGCAGCGCCGTCGCCGCCAGCCAGGGCATGAAGCTCGCGTTCTCGACCGGATCCCAGAACCACCAGCCGCCCCAGCCGAGTTCGTAATAGGCCCAGCCGGACCCGAGTGCGATCCCTGCGGTCAGGGCGCACCACGCCGCCAGGGTCCACGGCCGGACCCAGCGGGCCCAGGCCGGATCGACCCGGCCCTCCAGCAAGGCCGCAACAGCGAAGGAAAACGTGGTCGAGAGTCCGACATAGCCGAGATAGAGCATCGGCGGATGCAACGCCAAGCCGATATCCTGCAACAGCGGGTTCAACCCATTGCCGTCCAGCGGCGGATTGGGAATCCGCTCGAACGGATTGGAGGTGAACAGGATGAAGGCCAGGAAGCCTACGCCGATCAGCCCCTGCACCGCCAGCGTCCGGGCCCGGAGATCCAGCGGAAGATTGCGTCCGAAGGCCGCCACCGCCGCGCCGAACAATGCCAGGATCAGCACCCATAGAAGCATCGAGCCTTCATGGTTCGCCCAGACGCCACTGATCTTGTAGATCAGCGGCTTCGAGGAATGCGAGTTCATGGCCACGTTCACGACCGAGAAATCGGAGACCAGATAAGCCTGGGTCAAAGCAGCGAACGAGATCCCGATCGCCAGAAACTGGACCATCGCCGCCGGCCGTGCGATCGCCATGAGCCGCGGGTCCGCGACCGCAGCACCGTAAAGCGGGATCAGCGTTTGCACCAAGGCCACCACCAACGCTGCGATCAGGGCCAGATGTCCGAGTTCTGCGATCATGAACCGGGGACCTTCCTGGTTGCGCCCTCTGCCCCGTCCTGCCAATGCCCCTGCTCCTTCAGGGCCTTGGCGACTTCAGGGGGCATATAGGTCTCGTCATGCTTGGCCAGCACCTCGTCCGCCTTGAAGGTCTCTCCGACCAAGGCGCCCTGTGCCACCACGCCCTGGCCCTCCCGGAACAGATCCGGAAGGATCCCCACATAAACGACCGGCAAGGTCGCTCCGCCATCGGTCACCCGAAACCGGATCTCGCCCTCACCCGGTCCGGTGCTGACGGAGCCGTCTTCGACCAGGCCGCCGATCCGGATACGGCGGTCGGGGTCTGTCGGTTTAACCGCCAGGTCCGAAGGGCTGTAGAAGAACACCACGCTGTCCTCGAACGCGGTCATGACCAGCGCGACAGCCAATCCCAGGAAGCCAAGTCCGCAACCGATCAGAATCAACCGCTTGGATTTTCGGGTCATCTTCGGTTTCTGGCGGGGTTTCTGTGTCATGCCGGATCCTCATTGGCCACGTCGCGCCGTCTCGGGTCGGCCCCGAGCCCGCGCAGCCGTTCCACCTCCGCTTCCCGGATCCGCATGGTCCGCCACGCCGAGACCAGTAACGCGATCAAGACCAGCGCTGCGAATCCGTACGACGGCCAGATATAGGCCCCGTATCCGCCCATAGCGAACCAGTCCACTCCCGTCGTCCTCCCGAAGCGATCGACCGCGGTTGCCCCGATAGGCTTCGCGGTTGCGTTTTGTTGTTGACGATCAGACTACGCAAGCTGGGGAGCCAGGCCAAGCCTGCCAAGCGGAAAGGTTGTCGCAGGCCTCCGACCCGTCAGGTCTCCTGCACCGCCAAACGCAGCTGACGCAGGCGCCGGGCGGCAAGAAGCGAACGAATCCGCAGGATCATCAACACCCCGAACAGCGCAAAATAGGCCCCCGCCATGATCATCAAGGGCGTCATCATCTCACCCGCGATCTTGGGTCCATCCATCCGGAGTACGCTCGCCGGCTGATGCAAGGTGTTCCACCAATCCACGGAGAACTTGATGATCGGCAGATTGACCACCCCGACGAGAGCCAAAACCGCCCCGGCCCGGCTACCGCGGTCGCTGTCGTCGAAGGCATTCACCAGCGCCATATGACCGAGATACAGAAAAAACAGGATCAGCACCGAGGTCAGACGCGCGTCCCAGACCCACCACGTCCCCCACATCGGCTGCCCCCAGAGCGCGCCGGTCACAAGCGCGATCGCGGTGAAGCCCGCCCCGATCGGCGAGGCCGCGCGCGCCGCCAGGTCGGCCAAGGGATGGCGCCAAACCAGAAAGGTGAAACTCGCGATCGCCAGCGCGGTATAACCAGACAGCGCGGCCCAGGCCGCCGGAACGTGAACGTACATGATGCGGACCGTCTCGCCCTGCTGGTAGTCCGCCGGCGAGATCACCAGAGCCTGATACAGGCCGACCCCGAAGAGGATCACGGTCAACCCGCCCAGCCAGGGGAGAACCGCGTTGGCGAGGCGGAGAAATCGGGTCGGATTGGCGAAGCGATGCATGGGCGCGTCCTTTCACGTCCCTCGGTATGCCGCAAGCCACGACCACGCTCAAGTGGGTGACGCTATTCGAGGGCCTGGCGAAGCGCCGCACCCGCCGCCAGCGGGGCCAGGGGAATCGCCGCCGCCAGCATGGCGGACAGCATCAGCAGATGGACCCTGATCGGCAATCCGTTGGCCGCCGCGTCGATCGCCAAGGTGCCGAAGATCAGAACCGGGATGGTCAGCGGCAGCACGATCAGGGCGACCAGCACGCCGGCGCGCCGCGCACCCACCACCAACGCCGCGCCGACCGTGCCGAACAGGCTGACGATCGGGGTGCCCAGAACGAAGCCCAGAATGAGCGCCCCATAGGCCTCGGTGTTCAGATTCAGGGTGATCGCCAGCAACGGGGCCAGGACGATCATCGGCAGCCCGGTGGTCAGCCAATGCGCCAGGGCCTTGGCCAGGGCCACCACGGCGAGGGGCAAGCCAGACAACGCCAACTGGTCGAGCCCGCCATCCTCCGCGTCCTGTTGAAACAATCGGTCGAAGGACAGCATGGCCGCCAGCAACGCGGTCACCCAAAGCACGGCGGGCGCGATCTCGGCGAGTTGGCCCGGCGTCGGGCCGAGCCCGAGCGGGAACAGAACCACGACCACCACGAAGAAAGAGACGGTCATCGCGAGATCCGCGCCCTGGCGGCGCGCAAGCGTCAGATCACGGGACATGATCGCCCAGAACCGGCCCATCACGCGACCCCCCAGCCGTCGCCGAGATCGGACAGGGACGCGGTCTTGCGGGCGCATGTTGCCGGATCGAGATCGGTCACCCGTGCCCCGAGGTCAAGGGCGGTGTGGGTTGCCGCGACAACCATGCCGCCGACGGCAAGATGTGCGGCAATCGCCCCTTCCAGGGCCGTGACAGAGGCTGTGTCCAGACCAACCGTCGGCTCGTCCAGCAACCACAGGGGCGCGTCCGAGGCCAAGACCCCAGCAAGAGCCGTGCGGCGGCGCTGTCCCGAAGACAGCCAGCCTGCCGGAAGATCGATCAGGGACGTGATGTTGAGGCTCTCGAATGCTCGCGCCAAGGCCGCAGTCCGCGTCGATCCCTCGATGCCGCGCAGACGCAACTGAAACGCCGTGTTTTCGCCAGCCGACAAGGTCGACTTGAGGCTGTCGGAATGCCCAAGAAACGCCAGCCGCCGAGCATGGCCCTCGGGATCTTCCCGGACCGGGGCCCGGCCCCACCGCAGCTCACCGCCGGTGGGCCTCAGCAGCCCGGCCATGACACGGATCAAGCTGCTTTTGCCGCTTCCGTTCGGGCCAGCCAGACGAAGGGCTGTCCCCGCTGAGACGGAAAACGACAGACCGGCGAAGACCGCACGTCCGCCGCGCACGACGGCGAGATCGTCGCCTGCAAAGGGTCCTGACTCGAATGAACGCTCCATGCCGCCTCTATATCCGAGGCGGCGGGCGCGGGCGAGGCCGGAAAACCGTGTCTGTTAAAAAGGGAAGTTAGAAGCGGCGCCGCCTGCGGGGGGGAGGGGAGGTACGGCGCCGCTTCCGTTCGGCGGTTTCCCGCCGGGCTAAAGAGCTGGCACGCTCCCGCCATGGTCAAGAGATGGGTACATTCGTGCGCAATTTCGAGTCTTTTGGGCGACTGCGACACCCGGTCACATTAGAGCGGTTCTTACCTCCAGAAACTCCTAGAGTCCCAATGGTTCCCGGATCGAAACAGGCTATTCGCAACATGATCCGAGCGGCTTGCTTGGCGCGTGCAGCCACGTGGTCTAACGTGCGTCGTCTTGGGAGGACAATGAAATGGCGTTTCAACCCGCATCCGACGCTCTGAAGCATATTACCGTGCTGGATCTGACCCGTGTGCGATCCGGGCCGACCTGCGTCCGTCAGCTCGCCGACTGGGGTGCCAACGTTCTGAAGGTCGAGATGCCGGAGGCGATGGAAGCCGGCAATCAGATGGGCGGCAAGCGCCATGGCTCCGACTTTCAGAACCTGCACCGCAACAAGCGCTCCGTGACCCTGAATCTGAAGGACCCGGAGGGTGTGGCGGTTCTGAAGCGGCTGGCCGAGAAGGCCGATGTGGTGGTCGAGAATTTTCGTCCCGATGTGAAGACCCGGCTGGGGATCGACTACGAGGCCCTGTCGGCGGTCAATCCGGGCATCGTCTACGCCTCGATCTCCGGGTTCGGCCAGGACGGCCCCTATGCCAAGCGTCCGGGGTTCGATCAGATCGCGCAAGGCATGGGCGGCCTGATGTCGATCACCGGACTGCCCGGGCAGGGTCCGGTGCGCGCCGGCATTCCGCTGGCCGATCTGACCGCCGGTCTGTTCGCCGCCCTCGGCATCATGGTGGCGCTGCTGGAGCGAACCCAGTCAGGCAAGGGCCAATGGCTCCACACGTCCCTGCTCCAGGCGCAGGCCTTCATGCTCGATTTCCAGGGTGCCCGCTGGACCATGGACGGGGACGTCCCGCAGCAGGCCGGCAACAATCACCCGACCAGCATCCCGACCGGTGTGTTCAAGACCTCGGACGGCCATATCAACATCGCGGTGTCCGGCAACGTCATGTGGAAGCGGTTCTGCCAATCCATCGGGCGCGAAGATCTGATCGAGCATCCGAGCTACGCAACCGGTGAGGCCCGCTCGAAGAACCGGAATGATTTGAACGCCATCATCGAGGAGGCGACCAAGACCCGGAGTTCCGAGGATTGGGTGAGCCTGTTCAACGAGAACGGCGTGCCCAGCGGGCCGATCAATACGATCGACAAGACGTTCCAGGATCCGCAGATGCAGCATCTGGGGATGGCGCGCACGGTCCATTCGCCCAATGTCGGTCGCGACATCACCCTGGTCGGCCAGCCCGTCACGCTGAGCCGCACCCCTAGCGACATCGTCCGACACCCGCCGGATACCGGCGAGAACAGCGACGAGATCCTGACCGAATTCGGCTACACCGCGGACGAGATATCCGATCTGCGCGGCCGCGGCGTGGTCTAGATCGACCTCTTGCACCCCAATCGGGCATCGAATCCTCAAACTCCGGAGACCTTGAGCTTATGGCTATCGAAGACATTTCCCCCGCCGCCGATCAACCGGTGATCATCGAGAAGCGCGGCATGGTCGGCGTCGTCACCTTCAACAACCCGGCCAAGCACAATGCCATGTCGCTGGACATGTGGGTTGGCGCCCGCGAGGCGATCGCCACTTTCTCCGACGATGACGACATCCGCTGCGTCGTGCTGACCGGAGCCGGTGACAAGGCCTTCGTGGCCGGCGCGGATATCTCGAAATTCGAGAAAGAGCGCTCCTCGGTCGACCATATCGAGGTGTACAATCAGGCGGTCTCGGATTTCCACGACACCGTGCAGGGCCTGACCAAGCCGACCATCGGCCGGATCAACGGCTACTGCATCGGCGGCGGTCTGGCGATCGCGCTCGATTGCGACATCCGGATCGCGTCCGACGACAGTCGGTTCGCGGTGCCCGCCGCCAAGCTCGGGATCGGCTATGCCTTCGACGGCGTGCGCCGGCTTTACGACATCGTCGGCCCGCAGTTCGTGGCGGAGATCTTCTACACCGCCCGTCAGTTCGACGCCGAGGAGGCCCGGATCATGGGCTTGGTGAACCGGGTTGTTCCCAAGGCCGAGCTCGACGATGTGGTCTGGCCGCTGGCCGAGCGGATCGCCGGCAACGCGCCGCTCTCGGTTCAGGCGGTCAAGGCGTCGCTGATCGAGTTGGCGAAGCCCCAGGGCGACTGGGACCTCTCCAAGCCGGATGTGGCCGTGCGCAAATGCTTCGGCAGCACCGACTACAAGGAAGGCCGCACCGCCTTCATGGAAAAGCGGAAGCCTAACTTCACCGGGAACTGAGCAAATCCGGTTGAAGAGCCGGTCAGGAGACGAACCGGCTCTTCAAGGTCTGACCGGTCGCGAGACTCACCAGATGGGCCGCGAACACAATGCACAGAACAACGGCGATGATCTGAACCCAGGTCCAGGAAATCGGGATCAGCGGCGGGTCGAAACTGTCCCGCCTGCGGCTTCCGAGCACATGGGCGATCACGGCCAAACCGGCCGAGGTCGCGAACAGGATCAAGGTCAGCGAGAGAGACACGGAACGGGGCTCCTGATCACGGGGCCTTTGGGATCAGAGGAGACATCGATGAGTGCCGCGCCAATTGGGTACGATCCGAAAACCTTCAAGCCCCGAACCTTTCACGACAGGGTCGCGGGTTTCCAGGCCGGAACCGACGATCCGGTCCGCTATCTCGAGGAATGCCTCGCCGTCATCGATGCGAGAGAGCCGACGGTCCAGGCCTTCGTGACCATCAACCGGGACGGCGCCCGCGCCGCCGCCGAAGCCTCGGCCAAACGCTGGAAGGCCGGCGCGCCATTGTCTCCGATCGACGGCATGCCGGTGGGGGTCAAGGACCTCTACATGACCAAGGATATGCCCACCCAGATGGGCAGCCCGCTCTATGCCGGACGCGAGACCCACGAGGACTCCGCACCGGTCCAGGCCCTGCGGCTGGCGGGGGCCGTGGTGATCGGCAAAACCGTCACCACGGAGCTCGGGTTCTCCCATCCGGGGCCGACGACCAATCCGTTTGACCCCGCCCGCACTCCCGGCGGTTCATCCTCCGGGTCCGCGGCCGCGATCGGGGCCGGCATGGTTCCGGCCACGCTCGGCAGCCAGGTTGTCGGCTCCATCATCCGACCCGCTGGATTCTGCGCCAACACTGCGATCAAGCCGACCCTCAGCGCCCTGAACCGGGGCGAGCGCCAGGGCATGAGCCAGAGCCATCTCGGCGTGCATGCGGGGTGCGTCGAAGACATGTGGGCCGTGGCCGCGGCGATCGCGAGCTTCGTCGGCGGCGATCCGGGCCACCCCGGCCTCACCGGCCCCGCGGCCCCGCCTGCGCCGATCAAGCCGCGCCGGCTGATCGTGCTGGAGACCGAGGGCTGGAACGACACGGGCGACGCCACCAAGTCGGCCTTCCAGGCACGGGTCGACCGGCTCATCGCCGAGGGCATCGAGATCCAGGGTAGAGCCGGCAACGCCGAGATCGACGCGTTCGAGCGCGAGATCGACAACTCGCTTGAGCTCGCCCGCGACATCTGCGGCTGGGAGATGCGATGGACCCTGCGGAATCTGGCGGAGAAAGACCTGTCGAAGATGTCCGACAGCCTGCGTGCCCGGCTGGAGCTGGCCGAGGGCATGCGGGTCGAGGACTACCGCGCGGCCCTTATGAAACGCGAGGGGATGCGGGCCCGCTTCCGGCGTCTCGCCGAGACCGCCGACGGTTTCATTACCCTGTCCTCGACCGGCCCGGCTCCGCTGATGGCCGATCCGAACAACACCAAGGGCGAGCCCGGCATCACCCACACCACCGGCCTGCCCGCCTACAACGCCTGGACCAGTGCGGTGGGTTGCCCGGCGGTAACCGTGCCGCTGTTGACGGTCGATGGCATGCCGGTC
>JANSYC010000176.1 GCA_024742605.1 Alphaproteobacteria bacterium
AGTCCGACAGCGGCATGTAGTTGTCGATGCCGACGAAATCGATCTCTGGATCGGCCCAGAGCGGGTCGAGATGGAAGAACACATCGCCCGTGTCGTCGCCCGGCTGGTGCCCGAAGTATTCCGACCAATCGGCGGCATAGCCGATCTTCGTTCCGGGCCCGAGGATCGAGCGCACATCTGCGAGCAGATCCCGATAGGCCTGTACGGCGGGATAGGTGCTGGCGTCCGAGCGGATCGTCGTCAGCCCCGGCATCTCGGTCCCGATCAGGAAGGCGTCGACCCCGCCCGCCGCCGCGCAAAGATGGGCGTAGTGCAGCACCATGCGGCGCAGGCCCCAGTCGCCAGACGGCCCGGTCCAGCTGACGCTCTCACCCGAGACGCTGAAGCTCGCGGGCGTGGCCGCGCCGAACAGCGCCGCGACCTGGCTTGCGGCCGTCGCGGTCTTGTCCACGGTCCCCGCGTAGCCTGCCGCCGGAGAGCAAGTGATCCGCCCCCGCCAGGGGAACGCGGGCTGAACCGTGTCGGCGGCGTTGTCCGAATATGGGTTCGGCAACGCGTTGTCCGGCGGCACGTCCATCAGGATGAACGGATAGAAAGTGACCCGCAGCCCACGGGCCTTCATCTCCTGGATCGCCTGCACGACAGCGAAGTCGGCGGGCGTGCCGCCATAAACCGGGCGATCCTGATCATCGCGGCTGACCAGAAAAGCGTTGGCCCGGCTGACGCCATTCACCGACCAGCTGGCGGGCGTGGTCGACTTGGCCGACACCTCGACGCCCGGCCGGACCTTGCAGGAGCCCGCGCGCAAGGCACCGCCGCGCCACCGCCTTCATGGCAGGCCGCATGATGATCGCAGAACCTGCATTCGAACCAGGCCGGGTCCTCGCTGATCCGCGCGGGCGGATGCTGGGCGAATATGACCCGACCGGCCTTGTCCAACAGCCGTTCGGCCATGGCAGGGTCCGCCTCGATGCGCTCGATGTGCAGCGCGTCGGTGTCTTTGCAGACCGCGACATAGAGGGCGCGCGTGATGCCCGTCAGGTGCATGTAGATCTGCATCTGCGCGACATGCTGCGGCTTGGCCAGAACGACACCCTTGGCGGTCAACTCGTTATAGCTCTTGACCGAGTGGGTCTTGAATTCCAGCACATGCCAGGTCTTTGGCGCCTCCAGGAGACCGAGGGCTACACCGTCGAGTGAGCCACCGAAATGCCCGCAATGGGCCTCGACCCGGAACTGAAGGCCGGTCTCGGGATCGACCTCGAGCACGGTCGCCCCGGTGGCACGCAGGTTGCGCACGAGCCGGTCCTCTTCCAGCTGGCCCGTCTCGAAAAGGCGAAGCAGGCGGCCGGAATGGCGCGCGGGCGTGATCCAGCGGAAATCATACCAGAGCGCCCGGGCACAGGATTTGCCGATGATCGACGCCCCGAGGTGATCGCGGAAACCATCGCCCTGGCGGGCCTCGTAATCGGCATAGATCGCCGTCAGCGTCGGCGTGGGGGCTTCGGGAAGCTCTGCCATCACAGACCCTCCCGTTCGGCTCTCGCCTGAGCCTCGGCCAGAATGCCGTCCCAGGTCCCGGGGTCATGGCGTTCCCGCAGGATGCCGATCAGCGCGTCCTTCAGCTTTTCACGGCGGCGACGACCGGACCCGTGGGCCATCAGTTCGGCCCGCTCGCGGCACAGGTGGCGCAGGGCCGTGCGGGCCCGGTGGAACCAGTCCGGATCGATTGGCTTCTGACCGCGTTGCCGCGCAAGGTCGGCTGTCGCGATCTGGGTGCGGATCTTGGCGATATCGTCGTCGAGTTCGATAAGACGCCGTTGATGTTCAGGCACGCCGGAGCTGTTCACAGCCGCAGGGGCTGCGTTGGTCATGTCAGTCATGGAAGTATCCTCAGATGGGGTTGCGCGCTGCCCCGTCAGTCAGGGCGCAGGGCAGCGCGAAGGCTCAGCCCTTCTTGTTCCAGGGCGCGGAGGGGCTCTGTTGCACAAATCGGCTGATGGTCAAGCTACCCCTTTCCCCGGACACACTTATCCCACCGCCTTGGTCACGGGTATGCCGATCGCGGTGAAGCCATTCATGACGGCGACACGGATCTGA